>NZ_CBFIIK010000023.1:0-27388 GCF_965662675.1 Roseicyclus sp.
CCTTCATCACGGGCTCTTACCATCTGGTCGATGGGGGCTATACGGCCCAATAGCGGCTGCCCTCTGGCCTCTGGCCTCATGCGGCGCTAAACGGGGGCCAAGCGCATCCCGGAGGCCCTGATGGCACGCATTCTGATCACATCGGCGATCCCCTATATTAACGGGATCAAGCATTTGGGCAATCTGGTGGGAAGCCAGCTGCCCGCCGATCTCTACGCCCGCTACATGCGCGCGCGCGGTGCTGAGGTCTTGTTCCTATGCGCAACCGACGAACACGGCACCCCGGCCGAGTTGGCGGCGGCCAAGGCAGGCAAGCCCGTCGAAGAATATTGCGCCGAGATGTGGGCGGTGCAGGCGGAACTGGCGCAAGGGTTTCGCCTGTCTTTCGATCATTTCGGGCGGTCGTCGAGCCCCCAGAACCACCGCCTGACCCAGCATTTCGCCGGAAAGCTGGCCGAGGCCGGTCTGATCCGCGAGGTCAGCGAAAAACAGGTCTATTCCCACGCCGACAGGCGCTTTCTGCCCGACCGCTACATCGAAGGCACCTGCCCCAATTGCGGCTATGACAAGGCGCGCGGCGATCAGTGCGAGAATTGCACCAAGCAGCTTGATCCGACCGATCTGATCAACCCGCGCTCGGCGATTTCAGGATCGACCGACCTCGAGGTGCGCGAGACCAAGCACCTCTACCTGCGCCAGTCCGCCATGCGCGACGAGCTGAGCGCATGGATCGAGAGCAAGACCGACTGGCCGGTGCTGACCACCTCGATCGCCAAGAAATGGCTCAATGACGGCGAGGGCTTGCAAGATCGCGGCATCACCCGCGACCTCGACTGGGGCATCCCGGTGAGGAAGGGCGACCAGCCTTGGCCGGGGATGGAGGGCAAGGTCTTCTATGTCTGGTTCGACGCGCCCATCGAATATATCGCCTGCGCGGCCGAATGGGTCGATGCGGGCAAAGGCGCGGATTGGGAACGCTGGTGGCGCACCGACAAGGGCGCGGGCGACGTGCGCTATGTGCAGTTCATGGGCAAGGACAACGTGCCGTTCCACACACTCTCCTTCCCTGCGACGATCCTCGGCTCGGGCGAGCCGTGGAAGCTGGTCGATTACATCAAATCCTTCAACTACCTGAATTATGACGGCGGCCAGTTCAGCACCTCCCAAGGGCGCGGCGTCTTCATGGATCAGGCGCTCTCGATCCTGCCCGCCGATTACTGGCGCTGGTGGCTTCTCAGCCATGCCCCCGAAACCTCGGACAGCGAGTTCACATGGGAGGCCTTCCAGCAAGATGTGAACAAGGATCTGGCCGATGTCTTGGGCAATTTCGTCAGCCGCATCACCAAGTTCTGTCGCGCCAAGTTCGGCGAGGTCGTGCCTGCGGGCGGCGCGTATGGGCCGCAGGAAACGGCGCTGATCGCCGATCTGCAAGCGCGGCTCGAGCGCTATCAGGCGCATATGGACGCGATCGACATCCGCAAGGCCGCGGCAGAATTGCGCGCGATCTGGGTTGCGGGCAATGAATACCTGCAAGCAGCAGGGCCATGGACGGTGTTCAAGGACGATCCCGACCGCGCCGCCGCGATGACACGTTTCGCGCTGAACCTGATCCCTTTCTACGCGGGTCTCTCGGCCCCCTTCATCCCCGATGCCGCCGCCACCATGGCGGGCGCGATGGGGGTGGATATCGCTTGGCCCGAAGCCGCCGAAACGGCCCTCCACGCCTTGGCACCCGGCCACGCCTTTAACGTGCCAGAGGTGATGTTCGCCAAGATAGATGACGAGACCCGCGCCGCTTGGGCCGCGCAATTCGCAGGCATCAGGGCCTGACGGAGCGGGGCGGGGGGCCTGCCCCCCGTCGCGTGCCGCGACCCCCCCGGAGTATTTTTGAAGCAAAGAGGGCCCTTTAGCCTTTCTTTACCTTTCAGTGCCTAATCTGTCGACGCGGTACAGGCTGGAGAGCCGATGACCGCAAGCGAAGATGGCGCGCCCTCCGCCCCGAAGCCGCAAGGATCGGGGCGGGGGGCGACCTTTCCTATCTTTGCTTTCCAAATACTCCCGCCGGAGGCCTCGGACCTTGCCAGTGGCTTAACCGCCCGCAGATTACGCGCAACCTGGCCAGCGGAAGCGCGCCAAGGCGGGCCCCTATTGTGGCCCGACGCGGGCGCCCCGCTCCTGCTCCGATCAATCGTCCAAAGCCGCGCGCAAGGCACGCAGATGATCGGGCACGGCGCGCGCCGATACCGTCGCCTCGCGCACCAGCCAGTCGAAATGCTGGCTCAGCGTGCGCACCCGGTCGCGATCGCGAAAGGCCAAGAAATGCTGGCCCAGATAGATCACCGCCATCTTCGGGCCGAAGACCGTGACCGGCGCCGACCATAGCTGGCGCGCATCGAAGAGGAAAATCCGCAAGCTGGGGTAGAATTGCGTGTAGATCTCCAACAGCCAATCCAGCTGCGCCCGGCGGATCTCGGCGCTCAGACCCGTGTAATAACCTTCGGCGCGCGCGAAGCTTTCCAATTCGTGAAGCGCGATGGCGATCTCGTAATCGCTTTCGGAGAGCCGCATCCAATCCAGCCGCTCGGCAGCGGCATCGATTGCGGCATCGGGTCTGCGATGGGTGACGGGGGCATATTCCCAGCGCAGCATCGCGTTGGTCTTGAGCATGTCGGGCAATGTTGCGGGCACATGGCGGATCTTGTAGCCCTCGGCCTCGCGATGCCAGGCGAAGATCTGGTCGTCCAGGCCGGTTGCCCGTCCAGTCTCGGAAATCGAGAACGAGCTATCCAAAAGCGCGCCCGCTTGTTCGGGACGGTTGGTCAACCCCAAAAGCCAATCGGCCGACACATCCAGTGCTTGGGCGCAGGCGGCCACGACATGGCCACCGGGCATGCGCGTGTCGCCCTCGGCCAGCATTTGGGTAACGCTAGACCGATCCACACCGACTGCGCGTGCCAAACCCGCCCGGCTGATCCCCGATGTCATCAGCGCCGCCGATAGCCGGTCGCGAAAAGTCGCGGCGATCCGGCGCTTGTCGGATAAGTTTTGCATTGTTTTGGTTACTCAACAATGTTGCATTTGTGGAGAGAAAACCCCGACTGCGCTGCAGATGCAAGATCACATAAGTGTGAACCTGCCGGAACAACCCGGTTTCAGGGATCGAGGGCCCCATGCGGGTCGAATGGCCGACGCTGGCATTGATCGCGGCAAGCTATCTCGCGCTTTTCATCGGATTATTCTGGCTGCCCATGATCAGCACGACGCTGGCCATGGCCGTGTTGATCTTGGTGATCACGCTGCAATCCTCGCTTCAGCATGAGGTGTTGCACGGCCACCCTTTCGCGTCACGCAGCCTGAGCGAGGCCTTGGTTTTCGCATCATTCAATCTTTGCGTGCCATACCAGCGCTTTCGCGACACGCATTTGGCCCATCACGATGACGCCAATCTGACCGATCCCTATGATGACCCCGAAAGCGCCTATCTGGACCCGGCGGTCTGGGCGCGGCTGCCGGGCTGGTACCGAGCGGTTCTGAAGGCCAATAACACGCTTTTGGGTCGTGTCGTGCTTGGTCCGCTGATCGGGCAGATCGCCTTCATGGCGGGTGATTGGCGCGCGATCATGGCCGGTGACAGGGCGGTGCTGCGCGCTTGGCTGTGGCATATTCCGGTGACGGCTGTGTTGATGGCGCTGGTGTTCGCCTCGCCCATGCCGCTCTGGGCCTATCTCGTCGCTTGCTATGGCGGGCTTGGGCTGCTCAAGATCCGTACGTTCCTTGAGCATCAGGCGCATGCCCGCGCTTCGGGGCGGACGGCGATTATCGAAGATCGCGGCCCGCTGGCATTCCTGTTTCTCAACAACAACCTGCATGTCGTCCATCACATGCATCCGCGCCTACCGTGGTACCGGCTGCCCGGTCATTACCGCGCCAACCGCGACCGTTACCTGGCGCGCAATGGCGGCTATGCCTATCCGAATTACGCCACCATCGCCCGGCGTCATTTGCTGCGCGCCAAGGAACCTGTGGCCCATCCGTTTTTCCCCACACCCGAAACCCAGCAAAAATGATTTGCAGCGGCCCGGCTTAGGGCGCATGTGAGCGCGCATGCCGTTCTGGATCACCGCCACCATCTTTGCCGCGTTCATGCAAAACCTGCGGTTCTTGCTGCAGCGGCATTTGCGGGTGACGACGCTGTCGACCATGGGCGCGACCTGGGCGCGCTTTGCCTTTGCCATGCCTTTCGTCGCCTTGGCGCTGGGACTATGGCTGTGGCTGACGGGGCAGGCCCTGCCCGGCGCGACACCCGCCTTTTGGGCCTATGCGGTGACGGGCGCCATTGCCCAGATGTTGGCCACGGCCTGTGTCGTGGCGCTGTTCGGGCGGCGCAATTTCGCGGTCGGCGTCACCTTGTGCAAGACCGAGGTGATCCTGACCGCGCTGATCGGGCTGGTCGTGCTGGGCGAGGCGGTCTCATCCTTTGCCGTCATGGCCATCGCGCTGGGTTTCGTCGGGGTGATCTTGCTGTCCGATCCGCCCAAGACCGAAGTCACCTTGCGCTGGCAGGCGCGGATTTTCAACGCGGCTTCCGGCTTTGGGTTGTTGTCGGGGCTGCTCTTCGGGGTGTCGGCGGTCTGCTACCGGGGTGCCACGCTCAGCCTGATCGGCGGCGATGAGGTGTTGCGCGCCGCCACCGCCCTTTTGACGGCAACCTGCGTGCAGACCGTGAGTTTGGGCCTGTGGCTGGCGTGGCGCGAGGCGGGCCAGATCGCGCGCGTCGCGGCGGCATGGCGGGTCTCGGCTATGGTTGGCTTTACCTCGATGCTGGGCAGCCTTGGCTGGTTCACCGCCTTTGCCCTGCAGACGGCGGCCTATGTCAAGGCGCTGGGGCAGGTGGAGTTGGTCTTTACCTTCCTCTTCTCGGTCTTTTGGCTGCGCGAGCGGTCCAGCGGCAAGGAAATCGCGGGGCTTGTCTTGCTGGTCGCCTCGATCTTGCTGATCTTTCTGGGGGAATGGGTATGATCGCCATCGCGCTATCCATCGCGCCGATTTTCCTGTTGATCGTGACCGGCTACGCCTTGCGCCGTGGCGGCATCCCCTCCGAAGAGTTTTGGCTGCTCAATGACCGCTTGGTCTATTTCGTGCTGATGCCGGCGCTCTTTTTCGTCCGTATTTCCGAGGCCGATCTGTCCGATCCCGATCTGATTCCCTTTGCCGCCACGCTTTACGGCGGGTTTTTCGCCGCCGTCTTGGCGGGCACGGCGATGGCGGTCTTGCTGCGCTATCCCGCGCCACAGGCGACCTCGATCCTGCAAGGGGCGGGGCGGTTCAACACCTTCATCGCGCTGGCCGTGGCCGAGGCGCTTTACGGCCATCCCGCGCTGCAACTGGCGGTTCTGGGGGCGGCGGTCTTGGTGCCGGTGGTCAACCTGACCGTCGTGGGCCTTTTTGCCGTGCTGATGCCGCGGCCGGGTGGGTCGGTGCTGTGGGGGGCGGCACGCAGCCTTGCGACCAATCCGCTGATCTTGTCGATCTTGGCGGCGGGGCTGGTGAACAAGCTGGGCTTCGCACCGATCCCTGTGCTGCAAGAGACGCTGTCGGTTTTGGGCCAAGCGGCGCTGCCGATCATGCTCTTGTGCGTCGGCGCAAGCCTCAAGCTGCGTGGACTTCAGGCCGAACTTTTGCCGATGGGTTTGGCGGCGATGGGAAAATTGGCGCTTTTCCCCGCTGTGATCCTTGGCTTGGCCCTTGCGCTCGATCTGCCGCCCCTGACGGCACAAGTGGCGCTGATCTACGGCGCGCTGCCCACCGGGGTGGCGGCGTATACGCTGGCGCGTCAATTGGGCGGTGATGCACCGCTGATGGCCGCGATGATCACGGTTCAGACACTCTTGGCCTTTGCGATCATGCCACTTTGGCTATCGCTCGGGGCCTATGCCTTCGGGCTCTGAGCGCGGATCGCATCGTCACAAACGCCAAAAGCGGCTGACATCGGCGCGATTGTCGAAAAACGGCACACCTTGGGTCGCACGCCCGTCTAGCTGGGCCGCCAATTCGGCCAAGACCACCTCGGTGATGAAGGGCATGTCCAGCCCGCGCACCGTGTCCAGTGCGACCCAATGCAGATGGGCCAATTCATCCTCGGCCCGGCTCAGATCATCGGGGTCGTTGCGCAGCGAGCCTGCATCGATCAAGAAAAACCGCGCATCGAAACGGCGTGGTCGGCCGGGGGGCGTGATCGCGCGGAACAAGAAGCGCGCGCTTTCCCCATCGGGCAAATGGCCGGTCGCGATATAGCCGCGCCAACCTTGTGGGGCGTGAAGCGCTTGCGCGCGCTGATCGGGTGCCCCGACCAAAAGGCCGGTTTCTTCCCATAATTCGCGCGTCGCCGCCGCGATGAGTGCGGCCGGATCGATATCGCTGTCGCGCGCCAATGCCGCGGCACAATCGGGCCGCGCGGGCGCGGCCAAGGGAATGCTGTGATCCACCGCATCCACCGCGCCGCCGGGAAAGACGAATTTCGATGGCAAGAAGGCCGCATCCTTGCCGCGCTGGCCCATCAAGACGCGCGGCCGCGTCGCCGCATCGCGCAGCACGATCACGGTTGCCGCATCGCGGATGGCCGATTTGTCGGTCAAAACCCGTGCATCCGCTTGGCCCATTGCACGCCCACGATCAGCCCCTTGAAGCGTGGCAGCAAGAACAGCGCCATCGCCACCACCCCCAGTGAAAAGCTGACCGCCATGACCCAAGGATCGGGCCGCAACAGATCATAGGTGAATAATTGCAGCGTTCCCATGACCTTGGCGGTCAACAGGATCGAGAGATAAGCCGGCCCATCATCGGCGCGCGCATGGCTGAGGTCTTCGTCGCAATGCGCGCAGCGCTTGGCCAGCG
This sequence comes from Roseicyclus sp., assembly GCF_965662675.1. Classification (GTDB taxonomy): domain Bacteria; phylum Pseudomonadota; class Alphaproteobacteria; order Rhodobacterales; family Rhodobacteraceae; genus Roseicyclus. The sequence goes on from NZ_CBFIIK010000023.1 coordinate 6,895, forward strand.
TCAGGTAGCCTTGGAACAACGCACCCTCGCCGCAGCTGGGGCAGCGCCCGCGCATGCCCTTGGCGATCGCGGGCAGGGCGGGGCGCTCGGGCGGGCCGGGCAGGAACTCGGGGCGCAATGCGGGATCGGTATCGGTGTCTTGCATCCCCCTTAGATGCGGCGTGCCGCGCCCTAGGTCCAGTGCATGCTTGTCGCGGGGCGCAAAAAACTTGCGACGGAAATCGCGCCGCTCTGCGTGGAAGCCTCAGAAACACGATGCACACAGGAGATTTGCACATGTTCACGCTCAAGACAGGCACTTTGGCGATCCTCATCCCGCTGGCGCTTGCACTGCCCGCCCATGCCGATCAGCCGATGCGCGGCGCGATGGGGTTCTCGCAGATGGATCATGACGGCGATGGTGCGATCACCTTGGAAGAAATGCAGGTCGGCCCTGCGGGAATGCTTGCCCGCGCCGATACCAATGGCGATGGCGACCTCAGCCGTGATGAGTTGATCGCCGCGGCCACAGTGCGCGCTTCCGAACAGATCGACCGGATGCTGGCGCGGGCCGATGGCAATAGCGATGGCATACTCAGCGCCGAAGAGATCGCCGCCATGCAAGATGGCCGTCGCGCGGACCGCATGGCGCGGATGTTCGAACGTTTGGATGCCGATGACAATGGCAGCCTGAGCGCCGAAGAGCTTGAGCAGGCAAGGGGCGGCATGGGTCGGCGTGGCGGTGAGCATGGCGAACGGCGTGGCGGTCACGGCTTCTGGCGCGGCTGAGTGATTGTGGCGCGGCGCAACCGATGCGCCGCGCATTCCCCTATGCGCCAAGCGGCGCTAGGTAGACCCATGTCAGGCGATCCGCCCGCATATGCCGCCCTGTCCGACGGGGCCTTGATGGTCCTCTTCGCCAATGGCGATCCGGGGGCGGCGCGGCTATTGACCGAAAGGCTTTTGCCGCGTGCGCTCGGCCATGCGGCGCGGGTGCTTGGCGACCGGACCGAGGCCGAGGATGTCGCGCAAGAGGCGATGCTGCGGCTTTGGCGCGCCGCCGCCGATTGGCAACAAGACGGACCGGCCGCGCCTGCGACATGGCTCTACCGGGTGGTGGCCAATCTTTGCACCGATCGTTTGCGCAAGGCAGGCCAAAGCGCGCTGACCGATGAAGCGGATCGCTACAGCGATGACACCCCCGGCATCGAGGCGCGCATGATCGCGGGCGACCGGATGGCGGCCTTGGACGCGGCCTTGGCCCGCCTGCCTGAGCGGCAGCGCCAAGCGGTGGTGTTGCGCCATATCGAGGGGCTATCGAACCCCGAGATCGCGATGATACTGGATTTGGGTGTGGAGGCCGTGGAAAGCCTTACCGCCCGTGGCAAGCGCGCGCTGCAAGCGGCGCTTTCCGGCAGCAAGGAGACCTTGGGCTATGACAATTGAGCGTGACGCGGACCAGTTCGATCAGCTTTTGCGCCAAGCGCGTGGGGGCGAACCCGTTTCTTCGGCGCTCAGCGCGCGGGTACTGGCCGATGCGGCGATGGTGCAAGCGGCGATGCACCCCGCGCCGCCGCGTCAGCCGCGCTTCGGTTGGTTGGCCCAGATCAGCGCAGCGCTGGGTGGTTGGCCGGCTTTGTCCGGAGTGACACTGGCCGGTATTGCGGGTTTGACCTTGGGCATTCTCGCGCCTGATCTTGTTGATGGCCTCTCGGGGGGGCAGATCGGGGTCTGGACGGGCGATCTGGGCGCGCTGCCCGAGATCGGCTTGTTGTGGGAGGATGCGAGCGATGTCTGAACATTCCAAACCCATTGTCACAGCGAGGCCTGCGGGCCGCGGCCTCAAGATCGCACTGGCGCTATCATTGGCGGTCAATCTGGCGGTGGTGGGCCTTATCGCGGGGGCCGCCATCGGCTTTGGCCCGAACGGCGACCGCGATGATCCACGCTTGCGCGCCTTGGGGCTTGGCCCTTTCGCGATGGCCCTCTCGCGCGAGGATCGGGCGGGGTTCGCCACGCGCATCGATCGCGCGGCATTGCGGGCGGAACGGCGCGCCTTGGGCGAGGGTTTGAGCGCGCTGGGACAAGCGCTGCGCGCCGAACCTTTCGACCGGGCCGCGGCCGGGGCGGCATTGGCGCGGATGCGCGATGCGACCGAGACATTGCAAAGCATCAGCCATGACGCCTTGCTCGACCAGATCGCGCAGATGCCCGCGACCGAGCGGGCGGCCCTGGCTGACCGGTTTGCGCGCGCTTTGCGGCGCATGGGCGGGCATCGCGACGCGCGTTAGCGCTGCGCTTGTGCAGTCAAGCGGCGCTGCGCGGGGCCAGCGTGACCTTGTCGCGACCATGCGATTTCGCCCCGTAGAGCGCCACATCGGCATGATCGATCAAGCTTTGCGCGCTGTCCCCGCCGCCCGATCTCGACAGTGCAAGCCCGATACTGATCGTGACCGACAAGGGCGGGGTATCGCCGCGCAAGATGAACTCGGTCTCGCCGATGGCGGCGCGCAATCTTTCGGCGCAATCAAGGGCCGTCGCCCCGTCGCTATCGTGCAGGGCGACCAAGAATTCCTCGCCACCGATCCGCGCGATCAGGTCCGAGCCGCGCAGCTGCGCGCGCAGCCGCCGCGCCACAAGGCTGAGCACCCGGTCACCGACGGAATGGCCGAAACTGTCGTTGATCCGCTTGAAGTGATCGATATCGAGCAACATCACCGCCACACCTCGCCCGGTCTGCGCGATCATCCGGTCAAGCTGGAACATCGCGTAGCGGCGGTTGTGTAGCCCCGTCAGGCTATCGGTCACGGCCATTTCCAGCCCCGCCTCGACCGAGGCGCGCAGCCGGTCGGCTTGGCGCTTGCGGTCCAGCTGGGTGCGGATGCGCAGTGCCAGCTCTTGCGCATCGAAGCTGTCGTAAAGAATATCATGCGCCCCGAGGTCGAGCGCGATGGCCGCCCGCTCGCTATCGCCTTCGGGCAGGATCATCACGCTGGCCGCATTGCGCGTGCCGGGCCGCGAGCGCAGGTCCGACAAAAGCCGCAGGCCTTCGTTGCGATGGGTCAGATCGGCGGCGATCACGAAAACATCGGGTGCATCGGACTCGTCATTGCCGAAGCCGGTCAAGGCCGCATCACGCGGCAGCACCGACACCTCGCCCCCAAAGCGGTCGTCAAGCGCGGTTTTCCACAATACCGCACCCTTCGGCCCCGGCGCGATCAGCGCGATGCGCCCCGGTTTTTGCGGCGCGGTGAAATGGGCGGCAGCCTCGGCGAAGCCCAAAGCCGAGGCGCCGCGCTTGCGCAATTCGCGCGCCGTGTCGCGCGCGCGCAAGAGCGAGCGTACCCGCGCCAAAAGCGTTACCTCGTCGACGGGTTTGGTCAGAAAATCATCGGCCCCCGCTTCAAGCCCGGCCATCTTGTTGTCGCGATCGGCGACCGCGGTGATCAAGATGATCGGAATGTCGGCGGTTTCAGGATCGGATTTCAACTGCTTGCAGACATCGAGGCCGGACATGTCGGGCATGACGACGTCGAGCAAGATCAGATCCGGCTGGGTCTCGCGCGCGGCGATCAGGGCATCGGCGCCACAATCGGCTTGGTCGACGGCATAGCAGGCAGAGGCCAGCTTTACCTTCATCACGATGCGGTTCGTGGCCACATCGTCAACGACCAGAATTCGCCCTGTCATGCGCGCCTCTCACCAGATACTCAACATACACTTACAAGCGCCCCGTGCTGCGAGGCTCATCATACTATAGTCTTGTTTTGGGCTGGAATGGTTAACAAACTCTTTAACCCATGAACGGAACTTTGGGATGAAGCAAGAAATGGCCGAAATCCGTGCGATGGGCATGCTGGGCTGGCTGGCCGGGCAAGCGGAATTGCTCCCGGTTTTTCTGGGGGCTACGGGGGCCAGCGAGGATGATCTGCGTGCGCGGGCGGGCGAGGCGGAATTCCTCGCCTCGGTGGTGGATTTCGTGATGATGGATGATGTCTGGGTGATCGATTGCGCCACCGATCAAGGTTGGCCACCCGAACAGATCATGGCGATCCGTGCGGCCCTGCCCGGTGGTGATCTTCCGTCTTGGACATGATGGCGCGGCTCAAGGAAGCTCGTCTGCCGCAAGCTTGGCCAAAAGCGCGCGCAGCATATCAAGCTCGTCGATGCTGAGTTTCGCGTGGAAATGCTGCGTCGCTGCATGACACATGGGCAGGGCCGCATTGAATTGCGCGGTCCCTTTCGCGGTCAGCCCTACCTCGGTGGTGCGCCGATCATCGCGGCCCATCTTGCGTTCGATCACCCCGTTGGCCTCGAGCTGGCGCAGCGCGCGCGAGGTGGCGGTACGGTCGATACCCACGAAATTCGCGATATCCGAGGGGTTTTTCTTGCCTTCTTCGGCCACTGCGACCAGCACGCACCATTCCACCCGGGTCATCCCGAAGCGGCGCAAATTGCCCTCTACCCGGCGCTCGACGATGCGTGCCGTGCGGGAAATGTGGTGACCGACGCTGTCATGCAGGCCGAATTTTTGTCGTGTACCGTCCATCGTGATGACGCGCTATAAGCAGTCACCGCCGTGCTGTCACCTGTTTTTGCGAGACCGGCCAGCAGCGGAGGCACAGCGGCAACAGGGGCAGGGCGCGCGATGATCAAGGGTCTACTTTTCGACAAGGACGGTACATTGTTCGATTTCCAGCAAAGCTGGGGCGGCTGGGCGCATGATCTGATCACGATCTTGGCCGATGGCGATGGCGCACGCTTTGACCGTTTGACGGATGTCTTGGGGTATGATGCGCAAAACCGTGTGTTTTTTCCCCATAGCTTGGTGATTGCCGGAACGGCCCGCGATCAGGCCGAGGCCTTGGCCCCGCATTTGCCCGGCCGCGATCTCGACGCGTTGGAACACTGGCTGGCGCAGGCCGCGCGCAGTGCCGCGATGGTGCCGGCTGTGGCCTTGCGGCCCTTGCTGAGTGAGTTCTTGCAAGCCGGCCTTGCCTTGGGGATCGCCACCAATGATGCCGAGGCCGCCGCCCGGCGTCAGCTTGAACTCGCCGAGATCACCGATCTTTTCGCCTATATCGCCGGGTATGATTCGGGTCACGGCGCCAAGCCGCATCCGGGCATGTGCTTGGGCTTTGCGCGTGCCGTGAAGCTCGATCCGGCTGTCTGCGTGATGGTGGGTGACAGCTTGCATGATCTCGAAGCAGGGCGCGCTGCGGGGATGCGCGTGGTGGGTGTGCTGACAGGAGTTGCAGGGATGGATGATCTGGCGCCCCACGCCGATGTGGTCTTGCGTGATATCGGCCAATTGCCCGGCTGGCTGGCCACGCTGGGCTGATCGGGCGCTACATTTCCAATTGTGAAAATGCGACGGCAAGTGTCGGAGACGGGCAATCCGTTACCTTTCCGATGCGGTCTGGTGGGGCGCAATCGGTGCGTGCGCGCCCAAGACCGCCCAAGAAAGACGCAAAGCCAATGACCGACGACCCTTCAAACCGCCGCCGCCGTTCGGGCGGCCGCGCGGCCAATACCGCCCGCAGCAGCGCCCATGCGATCGAGCAGATGCCGTGGCGTGTGCCGCGCAACATCGACCGCCCGACCGAGCCCATGCCGCATGAGGGGGTGCTGGCGATCCATGATGGCGCGATGCGGGTTCTGTCCGATATCGGGGTCGAGTTCCTCAATGACGAGGCGCTGGCCCATCTCAAGCGCGCGGGCTGCAAGATCGAGGGGCAGAATGTCCGCTTTGACCGCCATTTCGTCGAGGAGATGGTTGCAAAGGCGCCCCCATCTTTCACGCTGACGCCGCGCAACCCGGCCAAGCAGATCACCATCGGCGACGGGCATATCGTGTTTGGCAATGTCTCCTCCCCGCCGAATGCGTGGGATCTCGCGCGCGGCAAGCGGCCCGGCGATCTGGAAACCTACCGCGAGTTCATCAAACTGACGCAGTATTTCAACTGCATCCATTTCGCGGGCGGCTATCCGGTGGAACCCGTCGATGTGCATGCGGGGGTGCGCCATCTCGATTGCCTCTTCGACAAGCTGACGCTGACGGACAAGGTGGTGCATGCCTATTCGCTTGGCCCCGAGCGGGTCGATGATGTGATGGAGATGGTGCGCATCGCGGGCGGGCTGAGCCATGCCGAGTTCGACGCCACGCCGCGCATGTATACCAACATCAACTCGGTCAGCCCGCTCAAGCACGACTGGCCGATGCTTGACGGCGCGATGCGCCACGCCCGGCGCGGCCAGCCCGTGGTCGTCACCCCCTTCACGCTGGCCGGGGCCATGGCGCCCGTCACCCTGTCGGGGGCGGTGATGCTCTCGATCGTCGAGGCCTTGGCCGCGATTGCGCTTTTGCAATGGATCAAGCCGGGTTGCCCGGTGGCGATCGGCACCTTCACCTCGAATGTCGACATGAAATCGGGCGCGCCCGCCTTTGGCACGCCGGAATATATCCGCGCGACACAGATGACTGGCCAGATGGCGCGGTTCTACGGCCTGCCGCTGCGGTCCTCGGGGGTCTGCGCGGCCAATGTGCCCGATGGCCAGTCGATGTGGGAGACGATGAATTCGCTCTGGGCGGCGGTGCAATCGGGCACCAACATGGTCTATCACGCGGCCGGCTGGCTTGAGGGCGGGCTGATCGCCAGCCCCGAAAAATTCGTGATGGATTGCGAAGTCTTACAGCAATTCCAACGCTATATGGAGCCTCAGATCCTTGGCACGACCGAGGCCGATCTTGCCATCGCCGCCATCGCCGAGGTCGGCCCCGGCGGGCATTATTTCGGCTGCCAGCACACCCAGGATCGCTATCAAGAGGCCTTCTACAGCCCCTTCTTGTCTGATTGGCGCAATTTCGAGGCATGGCAGAACGCCGGCAGCCTGTGGAGCGCCGAGCGCGCGCATGGCGTCTACAAGCGCATCCTGGACGAGTTCGAAGCGCCGCCCATGGACATTGCGATCCGCGAAGAGCTGACCGATTTCGTCGCCCGCCGCAAAGCCGAAGGCGGCGCGCCCACCGATTTCTGACGCCTTCGCCGCGAAACGGCGGTAATTGCCTTGCTCTCGCCCCTTTTGGGCAAGTTCATGTTTACCCTTGCCCCCTAACCCTGTGGTGCAAGGCGCGACTGGCGCTTGGGTAAACGCGCGAGGCAGCGGCGATGCATGGCATGGTCAACCGTGCCCTTCAGGGCTTTTTGACAACGACCTATGGTGAAGATGTCTGGGCCGAGGTGCGTAGCCAAGCCGGGCTGACGTTCGATGATTTCGAGGCGATGTTGCGCTATCCCGATGCGATGACATCGGCCTGTTTCCATGCAGCGGCGCATGTGCTGCACAAGGATCTGGGCGCGCTGTTGGAGGATTTCGGCATCTGGCTTGTGACCGACCGCCATCTTGAGCCGTTGCGGCGGCTTTTGCGGTTCTCGGGCGCGCATTTCGAGGATTTCCTATACGCGCTGGAGGATCTCGATGAACGCGGGCGGCTTGTCTTGCCCGATCTCGATCTGCCGCAGATCACCGTGACACGTGCCGATGGCGGGCGGTTCTTGATCGACGCGGCATGGCCGCTGCCGGGGGCGGGGGCGATTTTGACGGGGTGCTTGCGTGCGATGGCCGATGATTACGGCACCTTGGCCTTTGTCAACCTCGGCACCATCGCCGAGAATGGTATGGAGCGGTTGGATATACAGCTTTTCGACGCGGCCTTTTCCAAGGGGCGCCGTTTCGAGCTGGCGCAGGTGCGCCGATGAGCGCCGCGGCCAATGGCCCGTCGCCGATCCTCGGGCTGTGCGGGGATGCGCTGGATCGGCTATTGCCGATGCATCTATGGCTCGGCGGCGATGGTGATGTGATCCGGGCGGGCCCGACCTTGACCAAGATGGTGGGGCAGGGCGATCTGCGTGGGCGACCGGGCTTTGCGCTGATCACGATCCGCCGTCCCGGCGCGGTCGACAGCCTTGATGGGCTGCGCGCCTTGGCGGGCCAGCGCCTTGGGCTGATCTTGACCCAAGCACCGCATCTGCCGCTGCGCGGCGCGGCGGTGGCCTTGCCCGACGCAGCAGGGGTGATGCTCGACCTTTCGCTGGGTCTGTCGTTCTCGCGCGCTGTCGCAGAGTTCGGATTGACGCTGAATGACTTCTCGCCATGCGATCAAACCATCGAGCTTTTGTACCTCCACGAGGCCAATAGCGCCGCTGCCACCTTGTCGCATCATCTGACCGAGAGGTTGCAGCGCGCCCGCGCAGAGGCGCAGGCGCAAGCCATGACCGATCCGCTGACCGGATTGGCCAATCGCCGGGCGATGGATGCCGAGATCAGTCGCGCCTTGGCCGACCATGCCCATGATTTCGGCCTGATGCAGATCGACCTCGACCTGTTCAAGCGGGTCAATGACAGCTTTGGCCATGCTGCGGGCGACGCGGTGCTTGAGCGGGTCGGTTATGTGCTGCGCCACCAACTGCGGCTGGGCGATATGGCCGCCCGCGTGGGTGGCGACGAGTTCATCGCCCTGATCCGCGACTGCACCGACGCCGAAGATCTGGGTCGGATCGCCACGCGATTGATTGCTGCTTGCGAGGCCCCGGTCAGCTATCGGGGACAGCTTTGTCGTATTTCGGCCTCTATCGGGATCGCGGCGGTCAGCACATATCCGCAACGCCCCGGCCTCGATCAGCTTTTGGCCGATGCCGATGCGGCACTTTACGACGCGAAACGCGCTGGGCGGGGGCGCTATGCCTTTCACGGCAGCGCCCCTGTCGCGGCCAGCATCGCCGTGCCTACCACGCATCGGCGGCGCGCCGATGACTTGCCGCCGGGCGGGTTCCGCCGCCGACAGAATGACAGGGTGCCGCGCCCCGATTGAGGCGCGCCTGCGCCGCGCTATCTGCGATGTCAGATAGAATGCGATCAAGGCAGGCAGATGACAGACCACCCCGATCTTCCGATGCGTGCCGTGCCATCGGGCCGATTTGCTCGCGCGCAGCATATGGGTGGGCTTGCCACCGGGCTGATGGGCGGTATCGCCCTCTCGGGTGCGCAGGCGCTCCTCAAGGGGCAGCGGCCACGCCTGCAAGATCTGGTGATGACGCCCGCCAATATCTCGCGCCTGACCGGGCGGCTTTCGGAAATGCGCGGTGCGGCGATGAAGCTGGGCCAGCTCTTGTCGATGGAGGCGGGTGGCTTCTTGTCGCCCGAGTTGGAGGGTATTTTGTCCCGGCTGCGCGCAAGCGCGCATGTCATGCCGCCTGCGCAGTTGAAACAGGTGCTTTCAGACAGCTACGGCACTGATTTCAGAACCCTTTTCCGCAGCTTCGATACAAGGCCCTTGGCCGCCGCCTCGATCGGGCAGGTGCATCGCGCGCTGACACCGGATGGGCGGGCCTTGGCCGTGAAACTGCAATATCCCGGCGTGCGCGATGCCATCGACAGCGATCTGGACAATGCCGCGGCGCTGATCCGCTGGTCGGGGTTATGGCCGCGTGAATTGGACATCGCCCCGCTCTTGGCCGAGGCGCGCCGCCAATTGCACGAGGAAGCCGACTATGATCGCGAGGGGGCGGCACTTGACCGTTTCGGCGCGCTTTTAGGGGATGATCCGCGGTTCGCGATCCCCTGCCGTGACGCGGAACGCAGCCGACCCACCGCGCTTGCGATGAGCTTTGCGCCCGCGGAGCCGATCGAGCGTTTGGCCGATGCGCCGCCCGCGATCCGCGATGCGGCTGTCAGCGCGCTGATCGAGCTGTGTTTGAACGAGTTGTTCACCTTTCGCGTCATGCAGACCGATCCGAATTTCGCCAATTACCGTTGGAACCCTGAGACCGGGAAGATCGTGTTGCTCGATTTCGGCGCGACGCGTGAAATTTCGCATGAAGTATCAGTTGCTTATCGTGATCTCTTGCGCGCTGGGCTAGCCGGTGATCAACCCGAAGTTCTTGCCGCCTTGACACGGATCGGGTTCATCAAGCCCGATCTGAACGCGCGTCATCACGCCGCGATCCTCGATATGGCGGAAATGGGTTTTGCGGTGCTGCGCGGGCCCGAGCCGTTTGATTTCCGCGGCAATGATTTCGCCGATCGCCTGCGCGCGCGCGGGATGGATATCGGTGGCGAGCGTGAGTTGTGGCACCTTCCGCCCGCCGAAACCCTGTTTTTGCAGCGCAAGATCGGCGGGCTTTACCTTTTGGCGACGCGGCTTGGCGCGCGGGTTGATGTCGCCGCTTTGGTACGCCGATTTACCTGAACCGCCCCCTGCGATCTTGACCTTGTGCCGCGTTCACGCGACAGCTTTCGTATAGGTTTGAGGGAGAGACGAGCATGACGAACCCCTGCATCATCTGTGTCGCGATCACCGGCTCGGTGCCGCGCAAGGAAGATAATCCTGCGGTGCCCACCACGATCTCGGAGCAGGTCGAAAGCACCCATGAAGCCTATGAGGCGGGGGCTGCGATCGTGCATGCGCATGTGCGGATGGAGGATCAGACGCCGACCTCGGACCCGGAGCGTTTCGCGCGGTTGAAAGAAGCGCTGGAAAAGCATTGCCCGGGGATGATCTTGCAGTTTTCGACGGGCGGGCGCTCGGGCGCGGGGCGTGAGCGGGGGGGCATGCTGTCGCTTGCGCCCGACATGGCCTCGCTCACCGTGGGCAGCAATAATTTTCCCACGCGCGTCTATGAAAACAGCCCCGATCTGGTGGATTGGCTGGCCTCGGAAATGTTGAAGTATCGGGTTAAGCCAGAGATAGAAGCTTTTGATTTAAGTCATATTTTTCAGGCCGCAAAGATGCAGGGCGATGGCCGCCTCAAGGGGCCGCTCTACGTGCAATTCGTAATGGGCGTGAAAAACGCCATGCCTGCCGACAAGCGCAGTTTCGACTTTTTCGTCGAGACCTTGGGGCGGCTTGCACCCGATGCGCAATGGTGTGCGGCGGGCATCGGGCGGCACCAGATCGAAGTCAATGAATGGTGTGTGGCCGCTGGTGGTCATTGCCGCACCGGGCTTGAGGACAACATCCGCATCGACCGCGATACGCTGGCCCCCTCCAACGCGGCCTTGGTGCGCCGGGTGGTCGATTTGTGCGATCGCCATGAGCGCCCCGTCGCCACCGCCGCACAGGCGCGTGCGATCCTTGGGTTGAGCGCGGCCTGATGAGGTGGGTGGTGGCCGGTTGCCCGGCCCCCACCATTATTGGCCGGCTGGTGCCGGTTGCTTTTTGCGCCGCAACAGCTTGAGCGCGGGCAGCAAGATCAAGATGATCGCGATGATGGTGATCGGCCCGGCCACCGGACGGTTGAAAAAGATCATCGGATCGCCCGAGGACAGCAACAGCGATTGGCGCAATGTCGGCTCGGCGATGGGGCCCAGCACGATCGCCAAAACGGCGGGTGCCAAAGGGTAATCCAACCTGCGCAGCACAAGCGCGCCGAAGCCGAAGATCAAGATCAACCAGATATCGAACATGTCGCGTGTCGCGGCATAGCCGCCCACGATCGACAGCACGAAAATCATCGGCGCCAGAATGGTAAAGGGCATCCGCAGCATCCAGATGAAAACCGGGATGAAGGCGAGATTGATGATCAAAGCCGCCATGTTCGAGATATAGAACGACCCGATCAGGCCCCAGACGAACTCGGATTCGTCCACGAAAAGCCGCGGTCCCGGCACCAGCCCCCAGATCACCATGCCGCCGAGCAAGATCGCTGTGGTGGGTGAGCCGGGTATCCCCAGCGTCAACATCGGCAGCATCGACCCGGTCGAGGCCGAGTTGTTGGCCGCCTCGGGGGCGGCGACGCCATCGACACTGCCGCGCCCGAATTCCTCGGGCTTGCGCGAGGTCATTTTCGCCACGCCATAAGACATGAGCGAGGCGGGTGTCGCCCCGGCAGCAGGAAGGATGCCGACGAAGAACCCCAAAAACGAGCCGATGGCCGTCCCTTTCCAGCCCTCGCGCATGGCTTCGCGCGCATCCGAGACCATGCCGCGCGCAGTCATCTTGGGCGTGTTGTTCTCGACCTCGCCCCGTGTCTGCTCGATGGTCCACAGCATCTCGCCGATGCCGTAGACCCCGATGGCCAAAACCAAAAAGCCGATCCCCTGCAAGAAGGCGTTGATGTCGAACAAGACCAAGCGCGGCGCGCCGGAAATCTGGTCGAAGCCGATCGCGCCCAGCACGAGGCCCAGACAGATCGAAAGAACGGTTTTGGGAATATCCTCGCCGCCCAACCCCACGAAGGTGGCGAAAGCCAAGAGCATCAGGGCGAAAATCTCTGGTGGGCCAAAGGACAGCGCCACGCTGGCCAGAACGGGTGCGAAGCCGGTGAAAATGATATTGGCCACCGACCCCCCGATGAACGAGGCAATCGCGGCTGTCACCAGCGCAAGGCTGGCGCGCCCCTTCATCGCCAAGGGGCGTCCGTCAAATGTCGTGGCCACCGCCGTTGACGCGCCGGGAATACCCAGCGTCACCGACGAGATCGCGCCGCCATACATCGCACCATAATAGATCGCGGCCAGAAAGATGATCGCGCCGCTGGGTGGGACCAGAAAGGTGATAGGCAACAAGATCGCCACCCCATTGACCGACCCAAGGCCGGGCATCGCGCCGATGAACAGGCCGACCGTCACGCCGGCGATGATCAAGAGCAGGTTCAGGGGCTGCAGCGCAATCAGCATGCCATCCCCGAGAAGGCCTAGAATTTCCATGATGCGATGCGCCTAGTAGATGATGTCATAAAGGAAATCGAACACCGGGTCGGTGAACGACATGCCCGTGGGCATGGTGATCCGCATCATGCCTTCGAAGAAAAAGAAGAAGAGCAATGGCGTACTCAGCGACAGGATCAGGCTGAGGGTCAGTGAATGGCGACCAAGAAACCAAAGGTAATAAAACAGGAAAACAGCAATCGCACCGTACATCGAGATGATCTCGATCAGCCCGATGAACCCGATCAGGCCGCCGCCCACCAAACCGATGGTGCGCCAGCCATGCCCGTCGAGAAAGGGCTCGTCGGATTGCGCGGGCGGGCTTGTGCCCCGCCACCAGTTCAGCGCGATCATGCCGCAGCAGATCAGCATGATGCCAGAGAGCCAGAAGGGCCAGGCACCACCGCCCGGCCCTTGGCCGCGAATGAAACCGATGGGCAATTCGGCGCTCTTGACCATCAGATAGATGGAAAAGAGCGCCAACACCCCGGCTGTCAGTATTTCGCCGTAGCGCATGGTATTTTCTCGTCGTTAAGGGCGCGGTTGCCCGCTTCCTCAGCCGTCGAGCCGTGACAGCAGATCGCGGTGGCTTTCGACTTGGGTATCCCAATAGCCACGCTGCCCATCGGCATCCATCCACAGCGGCGCCAGGCTTTCCGACTGCAGATAGCCCTGCCACTCTTCGCTCTCATAGACCTTGGTGAAAAGGTCGCGATAGTATGCAGCCGCCCCATCCGACATGCCCGGCGCGCCGACAACGGCCCGCTGGTTGTAGTATGAGAACTCATGCCCCAGCTCGCGGATGGTCGGCACATCGGGATAGGCCGGCAGGCGCTCGTCCGAGAAGGCCAGAAGCGGCACGAAATCACCCGCCTCATAGAAACCTTTTGCCTCGGCGGGGTTGTTGACGGTCGCCATGATCTGTTGACCGGCAAGATCGCGCGCGACCGCGCCGCCGCCATCATATGGAATATACTTGATATCGAGGCCATATGCCCCCGACATGAAGGCGATGACGATCGAGTCTTCCTGACCCGAGCCGGTGCCACCCATGACGAACTCGCCGTTCATCGCGCGGGCCTGCGTCAGGAAACCTTCGAAATCGGTAATGCCGGAATCGACATGCATCCACAGCACGAAGGGGTCCACGCCCATCATCGCCACAGGCGTGAAGGTCTGGATGTCGATGCCCAGATTGGCCTGACGCAGCGGTGTGGTGAAGAACGAGTTCAGCGTCACCAGCAGCGTGTGATCGGGGTCGGACGCGTTGCTGACATGGATCAGCGCCTCGGCACCTGAGCCGCCACCCTTGTTGTTGGGAACCAAGGGCCGCGAGGTCATGTCATATTGTTCGGCGACCGATTGAATGAACCGCGCAATCTGGTCCGCGCCGCCGCCGGGGCCCGCCATGATGACGAAATCGATTGGGCGGCGCGGCTCCCACTCTTGAGCCAATGCCGCCATCGGTGTTGTTGCAAGAAGTCCGGCACAGGACAGCTGCAGAAGTGCACGCTTCGTAATCGACATCAAACATCCTCCTTGTTCGGAATTGCGACGCTGACCTGATGGCCACGCGTCGCGTCGATGGAGGGGTAACTAAATTACGTCAAGCGCACTTCAAGTATTATTTTATTTCGTTATGAAACTAAATTTCAATGCGCCATCACGATCGGTAATTTTGCTTTGTCGACAACGGACTGCGTATTCCCGCCAAAGAGGGTCTCGCGCTCATGGCTTTGGCCGTAGGCCCCCATGATCAACAGCCCGGCGCCCAATTCTTCGGTTTTCTCGAGCAACGCCATCCCCGGATTGCGGCTTTCGAAATGGACGATATCGGCTGCGATACCGCGCAGCCGATAATAGTCATGCAGCTCTTCGGCCGAGGCGCCATGCGCCTCGCCACGACCGACGGCAAGGATCGTGACCTGATCGGCCCTTGTGGCAAGATCGAGGGTCAAGGCCACCGCACGCGCCGCTTCGAGCGATCCGTTCCAGCCGACCGTCACCTTGGCCCCGAAATCAGCCGCACTGGTCAGGCCCGGGGGACACATCAAGACCGGGCGCCCGGTCTGAAAAAGCGCCGCCTTGAGCGCGCTGGTGCCCAGATTGCGATCGCGCTGCGGCTTTTCCACCACCACCAGATCGGCCAAGCGCCCGTTATGCTTGACGATATCGGGTGTGCGGCCGAACTCCTCGACGAATTGCACACTGGCGCTGCTGCCATCGGGTTGGTCGGTTTCTGCAAGGTCGAGTGTGCCCGCCATGGCGTGCAGCGCGTCGCGCAGGGCGTTTTCCTCTTGATCGGCCAGCTGGGCGGCTTGGGACAAGATCGTATCGCGGGCGAAACTGGGAAGCGGGATACCGTGCGGCACCATGTCTTCGGGGCGTGCGCGGCAATGCGCGACCACGATATGCGCCTTGTGACGATGCGCCAGTGCGGCGGCATGCGCCAAGGCAGATTTACCCATGGCGTCGCCGCCGACGGGCACCAAGATCCGTGCAAGCATCCCAAATCCTCCCTTCACGACGCGCTTGGCTTGAGCGCGCCGCCCCTGTGTTCGAAGAAAGGGTATAGCGCGTTTGCGTATAAAACCCGCGCAATTTGACCAAACCCGTCGCGCCCGGCGCCCCCTCGCGCGCAATGCGCGGAAAAACACACGCGAATTCAGCACCTTGCCATCGCGCCTTGGATGCGGGTTTTTTTGAGATTGCAGTCGCAGTCCGGCATCTATCGACGCGCTGCCGATGACACACACCGCAAACGCGGCGGATCGGATCGCGATGTCGGAATGAAGTGGCAGCCCGTAGGGGAATCGAACCCCTCTTTCCAGGTTGAAAACCTGGCGTCCTAACCGATAGACGAACGGGCCACTGGTGGCGTGTCGCGCTTCTAGGAAAAGGCGCGGCGGGGTTCAAGCGGATTTTTCGTCGGCACTTGCGAAAGTTCGCGGCGCGCTCATTCGGCCCAAGCCGCATCCTCGAGGCGTAGTTGCACGCTTTGCCGGCCGTTCCAGTGATTGACCTCGATCCGGCCCGCCACATGCAGCGCGCGGCCGGCGTGATCTGACAAAGCCGCCTCCAGCCCATTGGCCGCCGCATCAAAGCAGATCGCGTCGATCGTGGTGGCCCCATCCGATAGCGTCAGCTTCAAATGGCCTTGGCCGACCGGCTTGGTGTAGCGGATGCGCAGCCCCGGCAGCGCAAAACGCGGGGCAGGGGCGGCAGCCCCGAATGGCCCGGCATCTTCGAGCTGTTCGATCAGCGCGACGCTGCAGGCCGCCGGCATCAACACCCCGTCAAGGCGCAGATCGGCGATACCGCGCGCGCCCGATCCTTGCTTGTCGAGCAGCGCAGACAGCCGCGCCATGGCCGGTTCCAACTGCGCCCGCGACAGGCTGAGCCCTGCGGCCATGCGGTGACCGCCACCTTTCTCGATCAACCCTTCAGCGGCAAGCCGTTGGATGGATGCGCCCAGATCGACCCCGCTGACTGAGCGGCCCGATCCCTTGCCTGCGTCACCTTCGAAGCCGATCACGACGGCGGGGCGGTTTGTGGCCTCTTTCAGCCGTGCCGCGACAATTCCCACCACGCCGGGATGCCAGCCCTCATCTGCGGCCCAAACCAGCGGCGCTTCAAGCCCGCGCGCCTCGGCTTGTGCCAAGGCGGCGTCGCGCACCTGCCCCTCGATCTCGCGGCGGTCGGTGTTGAGCGTGTCGAGACGCTGGGCCATTGCCATCGCTTCAGCCGGGTCAGTCGTGGCCAGTAGCCGCGCACCCAAATCGGCCGCGCCGATCCGCCCACCTGCATTGACACGCGGCCCCAGCACATAGCCCAGATGGTAACTGCTTGGCGGCCGGTCGAGGCGTGCGACATCGGCAAGCGCCACCAGCCCAGGACGGGCGCGACGCGCCATGACCTTCAGCCCTTGTCGAACGAAGGCACGATTGACCCCGATCAAGGGTGCGACATCGGCCACGGTCGCCAGCGCCACCAGATCGAGGGCTGAAATCAGATCGGGGGGCTGTTTGTCGCTTTCGCGCAGCCGTGCATTGAGCGCGACCAGCGTCAGAAATACCACACCCGCCGCGCAAAGATGGCCCAAGCTGCCATCCTCATCCTGCCTGTTGGGGTTTACCACCGCGACGCAATCGGGCAGATCGGCGGCCGCCAGATGGTGATCGATCACGATCACATCCGCACCCTTGGCCGCCGCGATCGGCCCATGTGACAGCGTCCCGCAATCGACACAAATGATCAGCCCGTGATCTTGCGCCAACATCGCCATCGCGGCGTCATTGGGGCCATAGCCCTCGTCGATGCGGTCGGGGATATAAAGCGTGGCGGCATGGCCCAAGGCGCGCAGCCAATCGATCAACAGCGCCGCCGAAGCCCCGCCATCGACATCGTAATCGGCGAAGATCGCGATCTTTTCGCGGCGGTCGAGCGCAATCAGCACCCGCTCCACCGCCCGCCCCATATCGCGCAAGCCCATTGGGTCGGGCAAAAGATCACGCAGCGCAGGCGCAAGAAAACCCGCAGCCCCCTCGGGGGCGACACCGCGGCGCGCGAGAATATGGGCCAAGGCCGGTTGCAGATCGGCGCGTTGCATCAAGGCCTCGGCCAGCCGCACAGTCTCGGCCTCGGGCCCAACCCAGCGCCGCCCGGTCAGCGACTGCTCTACATCCAAGAAACCTGTCATGGCTGTTGGATTAACAGGCTTTAAGCCCGCAATCCATCCAATGCGCGGCTCATTTCACAGGGTTGCGATAGGTCATCCGCCGCACAGATCCTGTCTTTGATCGCATGAGAATCGTCTCGGCGGTCAAGAACCCCGGCTCGCGCTTGATACCCGCAAGGATCGAGCCATCTGTCACGCCGGTCGCGGCAAAGATCACATCCTTTGTCACCATGTCGTCACGCGTATAAACGCGGTCGAGATTGGTGATGCCCGCCTTGGCGGCGCGCGCCTTTTCGTCGTCGTTGCGGAACAGCAGCTTGCCATAGATCTGCCCGCCCATGCATTTGAGCGCAGCAGCGGCCAGAACCCCCTCGGGCGCGCCGCCTTGACCCATGTACATGTCGATGCCCGTGACCTCAGGCTCGGCGCAATGGATGACACCCGCCACATCGCCATCGGTGATCAGCCGGATCGCGCAACCCGTGCTGCGCAGCTCGTCGATCATCGCCTGATGGCGGGGGCGTTCCAGCACGCAAACGGTGATGTCGGTCGTCGAACAGCCCTTGGCCGCGGCCAGCGCGCTGACCCGTTCGGCGGGCGACATGTCGAGCGTGACCACACCGGCGCGAAAGCCCGGCCCGATGGCCAGCTTTTCCATATATACATCGGGCGCATGCAGCATCGAGCCGCGCGGCCCCATCGCGATCACGGTCAGCGCATTGGGCATATCCTTGGCGGTCAGCGTCGTGCCTTCCAGCGGATCAAGCGCGATATCCACCTCGGGGCCTTGGCCGCTGCCCACTTCCTCTCCGATGTAGAGCATCGGCGCCTCGTCGCGCTCCCCCTCGCCGATCACGACCACCCCCTTGATGTCGAGCTTGTTGAGCTGGTCGCGCATCGCGTTGACGGCGGCCTGATCGGCGGCTTTCTCATCGCCCCGACCGATCAGCCGGGCCGAGGCAAGCGCTGCCGCCTCCGACACCCGGGCAAGGCCCAAGGACAACATGCGGTCGTTGAAATCGGTGGCTTGCGACATGGGTGTGGCCTCGGGCTGGGCTGGGGTGGGTTGGCTTGGTCTAGCGGGCGTCGGCGCGCGCGTCCAGCATGGGGGCGCTAACGGCGATCAGACCTCTTCGATCCGCAGGGCGACGGGGGTTCCCATCACCACCTTGGTGCCGGGCAGGGCGGCCATCGCGGTCTCCAGATCGGCCCTTGCGCTCTTGTGGGTCACGATCAAAACCGGCGCATTCTCGCCCGGGTGATCATATTGCCGCATCCGGTCGATCGAGATGCCGGACTCGCCCAGAACCGTCGCCACCTTGGCCAGTGCGCCGGGTTTGTCTGCCAGCTCCATCCGCAGGTAATAGCGCGAGGGGCTGAGCGCCGTGGCAGGCTGCGCCGGATCAAGCGTCACGGCAGGCTGGCCGAAGGTCGGCAAGCGGATGGCGCGCGCGATATCGCAGATATCGGACATCACCGCCGAGGCGGTCGGCCCTTCGCCGGCACCCGCGCCGCGCAACACGATCTGTCCCACGCTGTCACCCTCGATCACCACCATATTGGTGCCGCCCTCGAGCTGGCCCAAGGGCGATGTGGCCGGCACAAGGCAAGGCGACATCCGCGCCTCCAGCCCGCGCCCGGTGCGCTGAGCCACGCCCAAGAGCTTGATCTTGTAGCCCATATCGCCGGCGCGGCGGATATCTTCGATGGTGATCGACCCGATGCCCTCCAGCGCGATGGCGTCGAAATTCACTTGCGCGCCAAAGGCGATCGCGGCCAGCAGCGTCAGCTTGTGCGCCGCGTCGATCCCGCCGACATCAAGTTCGGGATCGGCCTCAAGATAGCCCAAGCCATCGGCCTCGGCGAAAGCCTCGTCATAGCTGAGGCCCGCGCTGTCCATCCGGGTCAGGATGTAATTGCAGGTGCCGTTCATCACCCCCATCACGCGGCTGATGGCATTGCCTGCCAGCCCCTCGGTCAGCGCCTTGATCACGGGAATGCCGCCCGCCACCGCCGCCTCGAAGCGCAAGACGCGCCCCGCGGCTTCGGCGGTTTCGGCCAGCGCTTGGCCATGGATCGCAAGCATGGCCTTGTTTGCCGTGACGACATCCTTGCCCGCGGCGATGGCCGCCTCGGTCGCTTGCTTGGCGGGCCCTTCGGCGCCGCCCATCAATTCCACGAAGACATCGATATCGGGCCTGCGGGCCAGCGCCACGGGATCATCCTCCCACGCATAGCGCGACAGGTTCACGCCCCGATCCTTGTCCTTGCTGCGCGCCGAAACCGCGACGATCTCGATCGGTCGACCACAGCGCGCCGAAAGCAGGGCTGCCTGTCGCTGGACGATCTTGACCACGCCCACACCAACGGTGCCAAGCCCGGCTATGCCAAGGCGAATAGGGTCAGACATCGTGCGATCCTCCGGGCGGTATGTCGTTGGGCCAGACTGTTAGACGCTTCGTCCTCCGTCTGCAACGCAAGCCCGCCTAAAGCGGTAAGTCGCGCAATGCGGCCGCGCGCGCGCGCAGATCTGCGGCCCGCCGGGTCAGGTCTTGGCCTGCCGCCGCCGCATCGCGTGCCGACAGCGCCTCGGCCTGCGCGGTGATCTGTCCAAGCGGCAAAAGCCGCGGATATTCGGTCGCGTCTTGCGATGCGCCACAACTCGCCAGTCCCGTCAGACCGGCGAAAGCGCACATGCGCAGATATCGAAGCGAAGGGCTCACCATATGCCCAGCTATCCCGCCAAGATGCCCGCTGTCCAGCATGGTTGAATTGAACGCTCGTTCAGATAATCTATGCTCATGGCACGCACCCAAGGAAGCCACGCCGGGATCACCGGCCCCCGCCTGCGCGAAGCGGCCCTCCGTCTCTTCGCCCGGCATGGCTATGCCGCGGTCTCGATGCGCCAAATCGCGGCCGAGATCGGCGTTCAGGCAGGTGCGCTCTACCTCTACACCCCCGACAAGCAGGCGCTTTTGTTTGAATTGATGCGCGATCACCTGGAAGATCTGCTGGCCGATTGGCAGCCCCCCGATGCTGCCCCCGATGCACAACTTGAAAGCTTCGTGCGCCATCATATCCGCTATCACCTCGACCGGCCGGATCTGGTGTTCATCGCCTATATGGAGC
>NZ_CBFIIK010000024.1:0-23900 GCF_965662675.1 Roseicyclus sp.
AACCGCGGCACGATCGGCGGCAGTCTTGCCAATAACGATCCTTCCGCCTGTTATCCGGCAGCGGCCTTGGGGTCGGGGGCGGTGATCAAGACCAACGCCCGTGACATCGCGGCGGATGACTATTTCCTCGGCATGTTCACCACCGCGCTGGAGGAGGGGGAGATCATCACCGAGGTACGCTTCCCCGTGCCGCAAAAGGCCAATTACCAGAAATTCGTCCAGCCCGCCTCGCGCTTTGCCTTGGTCGCGGTCTATGTGGCGAAATATGCGTCGGGTGTGCGCGTTGCGGTGACGGGTGCGGCCTCGGACGGGGTATTCCGCTGGGCCGAGGCGGAGGCAGCGCTGTCAGGCGATTTCACGTCCACCGCGCTCGACGGGTTGGCGGTGCCTGGCAATGACATGATCGCCGATCTGCACGGCACGGCCGATTACCGCGCTCATCTGGTCAAGGTGATGACCAAGCGTGCTGTTGCCGCCGCGGGCTGAATGCCGCGACATCGGGCTGGGCAGACAAAAGGCGCCGGGATGATCCGGCGCCTTTTGCATGGGCCAAGCGGTCAGGCGTAGCTGGTCACCATCCGTGCCGCGCGCGCCATTTTCCGCACGGCCGAGGGCGAGACCCCCAGCTTGTTGCTGATGGCGCGTGAAAAACCTGCCAATGTCTCGAACCCGCTGACGCGCGCAATATCCGAGACGGGCATCGCGGTATGGCGCAAGAGATCGGCCCCATGGCGCAGGCGCAATGTCAAATAATGCTCGGATGGTTTGACCCCCAGGGCGCGTTCGCACCGCCCGCGCAAGGCTTTGCGGCTCATCCCGAGGCTCTCGGCCAATTCGGTCAGGGCGAGGGGTGTTTCCAGATGGGCACGCATGCGCGCCTCCATTGCGGCAATGATCGGGTCGACGGGGGGCGCCTCGTGCTGGGCGTCGTCTTGCGATGCGCTTTGGCCATGCGGCTGTGGCAGCTTGCCGCTTGCCATGGCGCGGGCCACTTCTTGGGCCAGGGCGGGCGATGCGGTCTTGGCAATCCAGGCGCAAAGCGCCTCGCCGATCGCAGCGCCGCCGGCAACGGTCATGCGACGATCATCGATTACATAGGGCCGTTCGACTGTTTCGATCGCGGGGAATTGCGGCGCATCGGTCAAATCCGGGCTATGGCTCAATACGGCTTGACGTCCATCGAGCCAGCCGATCCGGGCCAAGATCAACGCCCCGGTCGCGACGCCGCCAAGACGACCTCCCGCCGCCTCGATCCGCGACAAGTAGGCTTGAAACCCGTTTGGAATGCGCCCGGGCATGGCGTCGTCGCATAAGACCAAGACCAAGTCGATATTCTCGGTGCCATCCCAGTTGGCTTGGCCCGGATCGACCAAGGCGCCATTGCTTGCGCGCACCGGCTGATGGCCGGGAATTCGCATGTCATGGGAAAAGATTGGCTCGGGGCTCAACTTGTTGGCGGTGTCGAGCACGGCGCAACCAAGCGCATATGCCAACATCGGAAAGCCCGGGAACAAAACGAAACTCACATGTACCATGAGCGGAGGATGACGCAGCATTCGCGGCGGTTCAAGACAAGTTGCGCGCAATATTGGCCCTGCGCGTCCTTCCGGCCACAGAGCAGTGGCGGACAACGAAAAAAGGCGCGCCCGAAGAGCGCGCCGATCTCCGTGATGGGATATTTGTCCGACCCCTATTTGGCCGGGCCGATCATCATCACCATTTGGCGCCCTTCCAGGCGCGGAATACTTTCGACCTTGCCAAGACCTTCGACATCCGTCGCCACGCGTTCCAGCAATTCTCGACCGAGGTTCTGGTGGGCCATTTCACGGCCACGGAAGCGCAAGGTCACCTTCACCTTATCCCCGTTTTCGAGGAACTTGGTGACGCTGCGCATCTTGACCTCGTAATCATGGGTGTCGGTGTTCGGACGGAACTTGACCTCCTTGATCTCGATGATCTTTTGCTTCTTGCGCGCCTCGGCCTCGCGTTTCTGGGTCTCGTATTTGTATTTGCCGAAATCCATGATCTTGCACACGGGCGGTTCGGCCGTGGGCGAAATCTCGACCAGATCCAGACCGGCCTGTTCGGCAAGCTCAAGCGCGCGGATCGGCGACAAGACACCGAGATTCTCGCCCTCGGCGCCGATAAGGCGGATTTCAGGGCAACGGATACGATCGTTCACGCGCGGGCCGGTTTCACGGGATGGCGGCGCGTTATGGGGTCTGCGGGCTATGGGGGCCTCCTGAAGCTACCGAGATTTAGGCTGACAACCTATCTGTGCAGCCTGTCTCTTTCAAGGCGAATTGGCGCTTGTCTGCCGGAAAGCCATCTGTGCCGCGGTG
Organism: Roseicyclus sp.; assembly: GCF_965662675.1. GTDB lineage: Bacteria > Pseudomonadota > Alphaproteobacteria > Rhodobacterales > Rhodobacteraceae > Roseicyclus. Next base: position 2,343 of record NZ_CBFIIK010000024.1, read on the forward strand.
CAGCATTGCCACTGGGGCGCGCGACGCTTAGGTGCGGAGACGGTGTTGTCACTCAAAATCGGAGAAACCATGAAACGCGTTATGATCATGATCGCTGTCCTCGCGGCGTTGGGCATCGGTGGGTACTTTGTGTTGCAGGCGCAAAACGCCGCCGCCGAAGCTGCCGCCGCCGAAGCTGCCGCCGCCGAAGCTGCCGCCGAAGCCGAAGCTGCCGCCGAAGCCGCTGCTGCGGTGACCAGCGCCGCGCAAGACGCGGCTGCCACGCTCGCAGATCAAGCAACGCAGGCCCAAGACGCCCTATCGTCGCTCTTTACCGTCGAGGGCTTCGATTTCGACAGCGCCATGGCCGCGCTGGAGGGGGCCGATATCCCCGCTTTGGCCCGCGCTGCGATCACCACAGCCCTCGGCGCGGCGCGCGATAATCCTGACCTTCTGCCCACGGCGCTGGAACAGGCACGCAATGCCTTGGGCCTCGGCCAGTAAGTCGCGTTCAAGAAACAAGCCCCCCCACGCCAAGGTCGCGGGGGGGCTATCGGCGTCAAAGCCGGTCAGTCAAGAAAGGCTTTCTCGACAACGTATTCGGCGGGGTTGGAATTGGCCCCTTCACGTAGGCCGTAATCCTCGAGCATCGCCTTGATCTCGAGATTGAAAGCGAGGTTGCCGCAGACCATCGCACGGTCGGTGTCTTGGGCAAGCGGGCCGACGCCAAGATCGGCGAATACTTCGCCCGAACGCATCAGATCGGTGATCCGGCCCATCTTGGGGCTCTTCTCACGGGTGGTGGTGGGGTAATAGCGCAGCTTGTCGGCAAAGCTTTCGCCGATCAGCTCGGCCAGCATCTCGTCTTGGCGGATCGCATCGATCAGCTGCGCGCCATAGGTCAATTCGCCAACTTCGCGGCAGGTATGGGTCAAGATGACCTCGTCGTAATCCTCGTAGGTCTGCGGCTCGCGCAGCAGGCTGGCAAAGGGCGCGATGCCGGTGCCGGTGGCGAACAACCATAGCCGCTTTCCGGGCAAAAGCGCGTCATGCACCAGCGTACCCACGGGCTTTGGTCGCAAGATGATCGCGTCGCCGGGCCGGACATGCTGCAGCTTCGAGGTGAGCGGCCCATCGGGCACCTTGATCGAATAGAACTCCAGCGCGTCATCCCAAGCCGGCGAGGCGATGGAATAGGCGCGCATCAAGGGCTTTTGCTTGCCCGTTTCGGGGTCGGGATCGCCCATCAGGCCGATCATCACGAACTCGCCCGAGCGAAAGCGCAGGCTCGGCGGCCGCGTGCAGCGGAACCGGAACAGCCGGTCGGTGTAATGCTCCACCTCGGTCACGATCTGCGTATCGGGCAGGGTGGGCGTGGCGCGCGCGGCGGTGTTCTCGGTATCTTTCACGGGTCTATGCTCGGTCATGTCCTGTCACGGCGCGGTCTAGCCGCCACCTCCTCCTTAAGCCTTGATCTGGATCAGGGAAAGCTTTTGTCAGCCTTTCAGCCGCGCCTGATAGTCGCCCGCCCGCCAATCGGCACGCGCCAACCATTGATCTTCGGGCTGGCGCGCGGCTATCGCGGGGGCGATCTCGACCTCGTCGAAGCCTGCCCGTCGGGCCATTGCATATTGATCGGCCAGCACATGACCCGCTGCGCGTAGCCGCCCGGTATAGCCCATCGCCCGCAACCGCCGCGCGACGGTAAAGCCGCGCCCATCGGCGAAACCGCCAAAACGGATGCGGATCAGAATGATCTGGGAAAGATGCGCGCGCAGATCCTCCAGATCCGTTTGCACCCCAAGTTCGAGGGCCAACCCCTCGCCATGCAGATCCGCATCCGGGGGCAAGAACGCGCCCCCCCAATCATCGGCCACAAAGCCCCTGTCGCGCATGATCACCGTGGCGGTCGTGTTCTGGCTCATCTTCACTCTCCATCAAGGTTAAGGCGCGCGCCCTTCATCTTTCAAAAAATACGCAATCGCAGCGGTTGCCGATCATTCACGATGCCTGCCGGACAGGCGCGCGCATGATCCGGCCATCGACGATGTGAATGCCGCATTCATCCTTGGCGGCCCCCCGCCAGCGCCCGGCGCGCGGGTCTTCGCCCGGCGCCACGGGCGTCGTGCATGGCGCGCAGCCGATCGAGGGGTAGCCCTGCGCCACAAGCGGATGGCGGGGCAGGCGGTTGTTGATCATGTATTCCGTCACATCCTCGCGCGCCCAATGGGCGAGCGGGTTGATCTTTATGCGCGTATCCTCTTCGGCCTCGAAGAACTCCAGCGCGGCGCGGCTGCCCGATTGAAAGCGTTTGCGCCCGGTGATCCATGCATCGAAGGGCGCCAGCGCATGGGCCAGCGGCTCGGTCTTTCGCAAGGCGCAGCAGGCATCGGGGTTGTCGCGGTGCAGCATCCCCTCGGGGTCATGGGCGGCAAGCCTTGTTCGGCTGGCGCGGATCACCCGTAGATCGCCAAGCCCCAGATGGTCGGCCACCGCGCGCTGGTATTGCAGCGTTTCGGCAAAAAGCATCTCGGTGTCGAGAAACAGCACCGGGGTGTTGCTGTCGACCAAGGCCACCATGTGCAGAAGCACGACCGAGTCCGCGCCGAAACTCGACACCATCGCGACCGATCCCGTATCGGAATCGGCCAGCGCATGTTCGAGTACGGAAATAGCCGAGTGGTGGCGGTAGCGCGTGTTCAGCGCCGCAACCCGCGTAGACACATTGCTGAAATGGGCGATCTCAGGCGGCATCGGCCTGCGTTCCCCCGGACCCGTAGAGCGCGGCTTTGAACGGCGCCATGCCAAGGCGGCGATAGGTGTCGAGGAATGTCTCCTCGACACCAAGGCGTAAGCTCAGATAGGCGCGTAAGATGCGCTCGATGGCCGGCACGATCTGGTCATAGGCGAAACCGGGCCCAGCACGCTCGCCGATCACCGCGTCGGGGCCGCCATCGCCGCCCAGTGTGATCTGGTAGCTTTCCACCCCCGCCCGGTCGAGGCCCAAGATCCCGATATGGCCGACATGGTGATGCCCACAGGCATTGATGCAGCCCGAGATCTTGATCTTGAGCGGGCCGATATCATGTTCCAGCCGCAAGGCATCGAAATGGGTGGCGATCTCTTGCGCCACGGGGATCGCGCGCGCGGTGGCCAAAGCGCAGTAATCCATGCCGGGGCAGGCGATGATATCCGACAAAAGCCCCACATTGGCCGTCGCAAGCCCTGCGGTCAAAAGCGCGTCATGCACCGCCTTGAGGTGCCGTTTGGGCAGATGGGGCAGGATGACGTTCTGTTCATGGCTGATGCGCAATTCGTCATGGGCGTAACGCGCGGCCAGATCGGCCAATAGCCGCATCTGCGCGCTCGTCGCGTCGCCGGGTGTTGCGCCATGGGCCTTGAGGCTGACGGTCAGGATCGCATAGCCGGGCTGGCGATGCGGCGCGACATTGGTGTCGGTGAAGGCGCGAAAGACCGGGTCGGTGGCGCGCCATGCCGCGTAATCGCCCTCGGCCTGCGCTACGAAAGCGGGTGGTGCGAATTGCGCGGTGATCGCGGCAAGCATCTCTTGATCCACGCCGGAAAACAGGCTTTTGCGCGCGGCGAATTCGGCCGCCACCTGCGCGCGGATCGCGTCGATGCCGGTTTCATGTACCGTGATCTTGATGCGCGCCTTGTACTTGTTGTCGCGCCGCCCCAACAGGTTATAGACCGCGACCACCGCCTCCAGATAGGGCAGGAGGTCGGGCAGCGGCACGAAATCGGCCAAGATCTTGCCGATCATCGGTGTCCGGCCCAATCCCCCGCCCACCAAGACGCACGCCCCCAAGACGCCATCGCGCCGCACCAACCGCAGGCCGATATCATGGGCGGCGGTCACCGCGCGGTCATCGGCATGGCCCGTGACCGCCACCTTGAACTTACGCGGCAGGAATTGGAACTCGGGGTGATCGGTCGACCATTGGCGGATCAACTCGGCGATCGGGCGCGGATCGGCCACCTCACCCGCTGCGGCGCCCGCGAAATGATCGGCGGTCACATTGCGGATGCAATTTCCGCTGGTCTGGATCGCGTGCATGCCGACATCGGCCAAGGCGTCCAGCATATCGGGCACATCGCGCAGTGCGGGCCAGTTGAACTGGATGTTCTGGCGCGTGGTGAAATGGCCATAGCCGCGATCCCAGCGCTCGGCGATCATTGCCAGCTGTCGCATCTGTGCGCCATTGAGCGTGCCATAGGGAATCGCCACCCGCAGCATATAGGCATGGAGTTGCAGATAGAGCCCGTTCATCAGGCGCAGCGGCTTGAATTCATCCTCGGTCAGCGACCCGTCGATGCGGCGTTCGACCTGCGCGCGAAACTGCGCGACGCGGGCGCGGACAAAACCCGCGTCAAACTCGGAATAGCGATACATCAGAGCGCCTCTTGCTTGCCATGGGCGTAGTTGGACGGGCCACGGGTGCGGAAGACCTCGCGGAAATGGAGGGGTTCGGGGCCTTTGGGGCCTTGCTTGGCATCAGCCAGATAGGCACCCACCACCTCATGCCCGCGCGCGGTGGCATCGAGCAGGTGCAGCTCGGCTGTGGCCGCATCGGTGATCATCAGCGCCTTGTCGTGGTGGCGCGTCCAGCCGCCATCGGGGGCCAGATAGACGACATCACCCTCCAGCAGCGCATTGGCGGTCAGAACCTTGGGGGAATAGGGGGCGAGCATCAGGCGAACTCCTCGGTCAAGTGGGGCAGGGCGGCCTCGGCCATGCGCGGGGCCAGCCCGTAAAGCAGGATCACCGGGCCGGTACAGGCGGCCTCGGCCAGCGCATGGGGCAGGCGCGCCAGCGTGGTGGCGATGGCCCGCGCTTCGGGGCGGGCGGCGTTTTCCACCGCGGTGACGGGTGTTTCGGCGGCCGCGCCATGCATCATCAGCCGGCCTTGGATGAAGCGCGCGCCGCGCTTGCCCATGTAGATCGCGGCCACCGCACCGGGGCGGGCCAGCCCGCGCCAATCCTGCTCGGCGAAGCCTTGCATGTCATGGCCCGTGATCAGCCGTAGTGCGCTGTTTCGGTCGCGCTTGGTCAGGCTTTGTCCGATACTTGCCGCCGCGGCACTGGCCGCGGTGATCCCCGGCACCACCGACCATTCAAGCCCCGCGGCCGTCAGCGCGTCGATTTCCTCGTCCAGCCGCCCGAACACCGCCGGATCGCCACCCTTCAGCCGCACCACATGCGCGCCAAGGGCCGCATGTTCGACCATCAGCGCGCAGATATCGGCTTGCGCCATCGCGGGGCCGAACCCCTCTTTGCCCGCATCGATGATCAGCGCCTCGCGCCGGGCAAGCTCCAAGATCGCTTGTGGCACAAGCCGGTCATGGATCACCACATCGGCCCGGTCGAGGAGCTTGCGGGCCTTGAGCGTCAAAAGCTCCGGATCGCCGGGGCCGGCACCCACCAGATCGACACGGCCCCCCTTGGGTGCTGCATCGAGATGGCGGGCAAGCAGCCCCTCAAGCGCCGTGGCAAGCCCGTCTTGGCCCTGCGCGGCAAGTGCTTGGGGCCCTGCGTCGAAATAGTAATCCGCCCAGAACTCCCGCCGTTTGCGCCCCATCGGCAAGGCATCGGCCATGGCGCGAAAGCCTTTGCCGATCCGCGCCAGTACACCCAGCGTGCTGGGCAGGCGTTCCTCCAGATCGGCCTTGATCGCGCGCGCCAGCACCGGGGCCGCACCCTCGGTGCCGATAGCGATGGTCACGGGGTCGCGATCGACGATGGCGGGTGTGATGAACTGGCTGTCGGCAAGATTATCGACAAGGTTGACCAAGGCCCCATCCGCGCGCGCCAGCCGGGCAATGCGGCGATCCTCGTCCGGGTCATCCGTCGCGGCATAGACAAGCGCTGCGCAGAGCGCATCACCGGGGCCAAAGGCGCGCGCGATCAGCGTGATCTGCCCTTGCACGGCCATTGCCTGTAGGGCGGGATCGGGGGTTTCGGCGATCACGGTCAGGCGCGCCGTCGTCTTGCGCAAGATGCGCAGCTTGGCCAAGGCCGTCTCGCCGCCGCCTGCCACGACGACACGGCGACCTTGCAGGGCCAGAAAGATCGGGAAATGGTCCATCGCGCGCTCCGACCAATGGGTGGGTTGCGGCAATACTTAGAACAATTTCCCGGTATTTTGCAGATACCCCTTGCTGAAAGGGACGTACGTTTCTAGTAATCCGATTTAGTTCAGATCCCGTTCTGTTGCGAAGGGCCACCAAAAATGACTGTCCAGATCGACGCGCTCGACCGGAAAATCCTCGCAGCCCTGCAAGCGGATGCATCGCGTTCGCTCGACGATATCGCGCGTATCGTGGGCTCGTCCAAAACGCCGGTCTGGAATCGGATTCGCAAACTGCGCGAGGCGGGCGTCATCGGCCAGCACACCGTCTTGCTCGATGCCGAAAAGCTGGGCTTCGAGGCGTGTTTTTTCGTGCTGATCCGCACATCGGAGCATGAGGCCGATTGGCAGCACCGTTTCCTTGCCGCGCTCAAGGCCCGCCCCGAGGTGATGGAGGCCCACCGCCTTGCCGGTGAGATCGACTACATCCTCAAGGTCCGCGTGCCCAATGCGCGCGCCTATGACGCCTTTTATCAAGCCCTGATTTCCGAGGTGCGGATCTACAATGTCACCGCGCTGTTGAGCATGGAAGAGATCAAGGCCAGCCCGATCCTGCCGCTATAGGTCGGGGCGCATGACCGCGATCTTGCAACAGAATTTGCCGTCGATCCCGTGGCTCGTGCCCGCCCTTGCGCGGCTGCCCGGCGTCTTGCCGCTGGCGATGGGCGATTGGCTGGTCAGCGATGAGGTTTTCGCAGCTCAAATGGCGCTGCGCGATCGTTTGTTGGCCGAAAACCGCGCGGCGGTCTATGCGATGACACCGGGGGCCGCGGGGGCGGCGGCGGCACTATTGGCGCTCATCCTCGACCATCTTGGCCCGGGCTATGCCCGCGCGGGCGGCGCGGTGATCCGGCCCGACGGGGTGCGCGTGGTGCTTGATGCCGCCCCGCCGCTCATCACCGCCGCCCGGCTTGTGCAAGAGGATCTGTGCCTGCACCAGCCTGGCCCGGATGGCGAGCATGTGCTGACCGGCGCGGTCTTGTGCTTTCCGGCCAGTTGGAGCTTGGACGAGAAGATCGGCCGCCCGCTTTCGGCCATTCATGGCCCCGTCGCCGCTTATGACGCGCAGATGGCCGCGCGGGTGCAGCGGCTGTTCGATGCGGTCCGGCCCGGTCGCCCGCTGTGGCGGCAAAACGCGCTGATCTATGCTGACCCTGCTCTCCACCAACCAAGGCGAGAGGCCGCGCCGCGCCGCGATCCGCCCGACCAATGGCGCTATCTGCGCTCGGAGAAACAATGTTTCGTGCGGGTGCCCGATAGCGATGCGGTCGTCTTTTCGATCCACAGCTATGTCGTGGCGCTTGATGCGCTGCCGCCCGAGGCGCGCGCCGGTCTGGCACGGCTCCATCGCGTGGGCTAGGGCGTTAGCCTTTGAAATGCTTGGACAGTTTCAGCCCTTGGCCTTGGTAGTTCGAGGCGATGCCGCTGCCGTAAAGTGTTTCGGGCGGCCCGGCCATGCGTTCATAAACCAAGCGTCCCACCACCTGCCCATGTTCCAGCACGAATGGCGCCTCGTGGCAGCGCACCTCGAGGACGCCGCGCGCGGGCACGCCATGGCCGAAGCCGGGGTCGAAAAAGCCCGCGTAATGCACGCGGAACTCCCCCACCATCGCAAGATAGGGTGACATTTCGGCGGCGCAGTCGGGCGGAATCGTCACCGCCTCGCGACTGACGAGAATGTAGAAGGCACCGGGGTCGAGGATGATGCGCCCGTCTTCGCCGCGCACCTCTTCCCAGAAATCGGCAATCTCATGGGTGCCGATCCGCGTCAGGTCGATCACGCCGGTATGGGGCTTAGCGCGGTAGCCGACGATACCCTTTGCGGTGGGCGTCAGATCAACGGAAAAGCCCAAGCCCTCGTCGATCACGGGCTTGCCATCGACCAGTGGCGTTTGGGCATGGCGCTCGGCCAGTTCCGCATCGCTCAGCACCGCTTGGCCACGCCGAAAACGGATCTGGTTCAGCCGCAGCCCCGGCGCCACCTTGATCGAGAAGGAGCGCGGGCAGATCTCTGCGTAAAGCGGGCCGGTATATCCTGCCGGGATGCGGTCGAATTCGGTGCCGCCATCGGCGATCACGCGCGTCAGGCAATCGACCCGCCCCGTCGAGCTTTTGGCATTGCACACCGCCGTCACATCGCCCGGCAGCGTCAGCCCCTCCATCAAGGGCACGACATAGACGCAGCCCTTTTCCAGCACAGCGCCTTGGCTCAGATCCATTCGGTGCATCTCGAACTCGGCAATGCGCTCGGCCACCGAACGGCCCGCCCCGGCCAAGAAAGAGGCGCGCACACGGTAGGCGACCGTGCCAAGGCGCAAGTCCAAGCTGGCCGGTTGCACCTGTCCTTGGTCGGGCCGGTCACAGCTGATGGCGCCGCCTGCGATCATGGCGTCGATCTCGGTGTCGGGCAAAACCCCTTGGCGTTTGTCTGTCATCTGGCCATTCCCCGTTTCGCCCAAGAAAAAACCGCCCGCGCCGTCGGCGCAAGGGCGGTTTTCACGGGCACCCCCCAAATCGGGGAGGTGATGGTCGGGCTAGCAGGACTTGAACCTGCGACCTTCCGTCCCCCAGACGGACGCGCTACCAGGCTGCGCTATAGCCCGACGTGACGCCCTTCTAGCGATTTCGCCGGGGGGCGCAAGGGGTCAGGCAGGCGCTTGATCGCGCATCTTTGCATGCAGCGCCACAAGCGATGCGCGCAAGGCTTGGCGCGTATCGGGGGTAAGGGCCGCAGGGGTAGCCACCAGTGCCGCAAGGCGGGTCAAATGCTCTTGCATGCTTGCGGTCACGCGCGCGGCCACCGGCGCGGGCGACGGGGTGAGATCCGCAGCGATCGGGGCAGGGGGCGCATCTTGGCGTGGTGCATGGATCACGGGCTCGGCGACCATGGGGATCGCTTCGCGCGCGGCGTCTTCGATCCAATCATTGGCCGGGTCGTCGCGATCGGCCTCGCTCAGCGTCAGGGGTGGCGAAAGGGCGGCCACGGCACCGATCCCGTTTTCCCGGATCATCCGTTGCACGCCGCGGATCGTCAGGCCACGATCATGTAGCAACACCTTGATCCCGCCCACCAATTCCATGTCCGACGGGCGGTAATAACGCCGCCCACCGGCCCGTTTGACGGGCTTGATCTGAGAAAATTTCGATTCCCAAAATCGCAGCACATGGGCGGCCACGCCCAGCCATTCGGCCACTTCGCGGATTGTTCGAAAGGCTTGCGACGATTTCGTCATGGCCGGTTTGCCCTGCCTTCTTGGCTACACTGCGATCGGGTCGCGCACCCCGGCGTGCGGGCGCGCAGAGGCTTAGCCGCGGTTGCCCGCCGCGACCCTGTCTTTCATCAAATGCGAGGGCCGGAAGGTCAGCACGCGACGCGGGCTGATCGGCACTTCTTCACCTGTCTTGGGGTTGCGGCCAACGCGTGCGGTCTTGGCGCGGACCGAAAACGTACCGAAGGACGAGATCTTGACCTGTTCGCCATCAACCAGCGCATCGGACATGAGATCCAGCACGCGTTCGACCAGTTGCGCGCTTTCGTTTCGCGACAGGCCCACCGCGCGGAACACCGCCTCGGATAGGTCCATGCGTGTCAGTGTCTTATCACTCATGCCTTGCGTCTCCCCAAAGTTGCCCGAGGATGGATCAAGCCTATGCGCGAGTCAATCAAGAGGCTTGAAACAAGGCGTTTATCTGCAGCAATCGGTTACCAGCGAATGACCACGGCACCCCATGCAAGGCCGCCGCCGATCGCCTCGCACACCAAAAGATCGCCGCGCTTGATCTGACCCCGGGCCACGCCGACCGACAGCGCCAGCGGGATTGAAGCCGCCGAAGTATTGCCATGATCTTGCACGGTCACCACGACCCGGTCCATGCCCACGCCCATCTTTTGCGCGGTGCGCGTGATGATGCGCAGATTGGCCTGATGGGGCACGATCCAGTCAACATCATCGGCCCCAACATCGGCCCTGTCCAACGCGCGGTGGGCTGTTTCGGCAAGTTTTTCAACGGCATGGCGGAACACCTCGCGGCCCTCCATGCGCAGCACGCCGGTGGTTTGCGAGGATGACACACCGCCATCGACATAGAGCAGGTCGCGATAACGCCCGTCGGAATTCAGATCAGTCGACAAGATGCCGCGATCACCTGATTGGCCCGTACCGTCTTGCGCCTCCAACAACAACGCGCCCGCACCATCGCCGAACAGCACGCATGTGCCCCGGTCGGTCCAATCCATGATCCGGCTGAATGTTTCGGCCCCGATCACCATGACGCGGCGCGCTTGGCCCGACATGATCAGCGCATTGGCATTGGCCAGCGCGAAAACGAATCCCGCGCAGACCGCCTGAACGTCAAAGGCGAATCCCCGCTCCATCCCGAGGCCTGCCTGCACCATCGTTGCACAGGAGGGAAAGGTCAGGTCCGGGGTCGAGGTCGCAACCACGATCGCATCGATATCATTGGCGGCAAGCCCTGCCATATCGAGTGCGGCGCGCGCCGCTGCGATGGCCATCTGGCTGGTGGTTTCGCCCTCGGCCGCGAAATGGCGCCGTTCGATGCCCGAGCGGTCGCGAATCCAATCATCGCTGGTGTCGAGTGTCTTTTCGAACTCGGCATTCTCGACCACGCGGGCGGGCAGGTAGTGACCGATGCCGATGGGAACTGCGCGGATCATGCTTGTCCTGCCTCTGCCTGCATAGCCGCAGCCGCGGCCTGTTCGGCCGCAGCGATGCGCGCGGCAAGTCGTTCGTGAAAGCCCGCGGCAGCCAGACGCTCGGCCAGCTTGATCGCGGCGGCAACGCCTGTCGCATCGGCCGAACCATGCGATTTCACCACCGTGCCATTCAAGCCCAGAAACACCCCGCCATTCACCCGGCGCGGGTCGATCCGTTTGGAGAGCCGCTTGAGCGAGGGATAGGCCAACACCGCGGCCACACGGCTGAGGATCGAATAAGAAAACGCCTCGCGCATGCGTTCGCTGATCAGCCGCGCGGTGCCTTCGCCGGTTTTCAGCGCGACATTGCCGGTGAACCCATCGGTGACGATCACATCCACCTTGGCCGAGGGCAGGTCGCTGCCCTCGACGAAACCCACGAATTCGAAATCGGCGGCATGGCTCACGCGCTCGATCAATTCGGCGGCGAATTTCAGCTCCGCCCGGCCTTTGTGCTCTTCGGTGCCGACATTGAGCAGGCCGACCCGCGGACGCGCAAGGTCAAGCCCGTTGCGGGCATAGCTTGCACCCATCAGCGCATATTGCAGCAAATCGCCCGCATCGGCGCGAATATCGGCGCCGACGTCGAGCATGACGTTAAAGCCCTTGGGATTGCGTGATGGCCAGAGGCACGCGATCGCAGGGCGGTTCACCCCCTCGATCTTTCGCAGCCGCATCATCGACAGCGCCATCAGCGCGCCGGTATTGCCGCAGCTGACGGCGGCACCGGCTTCGCCCGCGCGGACGGCCTCGATGCAAGACCACATGGAGGTGTCCTTGCCGTGACGCACGACATGCGATGGTTTTGCATCCATCGTCACGACACCGTCGGTATGGCGGATTTCACAGCGGTCGGCCAGCGCACGGCGGCGTTCGACCAGGCGTTCCAACTCGGGGCGGTTGCCATGCACGATGAAACGCAGACCGGGATTCTTGGCTGCAGACTGGGCCATGCCGGCGACCACGACCGCAGGGCCGAGATCGCCACCCATCGCATCGATGGACAGGACGGGTCCGGGATTACCCTTTACCGTCAATGCATTTCCATCGCTCATACGCCCGATCGCCTTGTCGCCCCGGGGTTGCCGCAGGCTCAGGCCGCGTCTTCGTCGAGATCGACTTCAGCTGCCTGGGCGACGACCTGACGGTCGTTATAGGTGCCGCAGGACGGGCACACATGATGCGGGCGCTTCAGCTCACCGCAAGAGGGGCACTCGTTGGGGTTGGCGGCGACCAACGCATCATGGGCGCGGCGCATGCCGCGGCGGGAGCGCGTCACTCGGTTCTGGGGGACAGCCATGTCACAACCTCAATGTCTTGGGGGCGATCGCTTGGCGGCCCGCCCCGGTCCTGTCAAATCTCAATCTCTCGACCGCCTATCGGCATCCAAACGCGGGGCTTTTGGCCTCGCGCCGGAAGGGACGGAAACGGCAAAATAAGCGTGTCCGCAGCCGGGGTCGAATGAGGGCGGGAACATACCCGGATTCCGGGGCGGCGCAAGACCTTTTCGCCACTGCGATATTACCCGTCCTTTTCGGGCTTGTCCTGACCTGCCAGCTTGTCGCGCAGCGCTGCCAAACCGGCCAAGGGCTTGGCGGCATCATCGTCTAGCGGGGCTACGCCCGGCGGTGCGAAACGGGTATTCGACAGCGCCGCGCCGGCCGCGCGGGGATAAAGTGGCAAGGCAAGCGCCAATGCCTCGGCCATGACGGATGTCAGCGTCAGTATCTCGGGCAGCGGCTCGAGCGTGTCGTCGTTGGGGATTTCGGCCTCATCACCCTCGGGCTCCGGCATATCGGCAAGGTAGCGGCGCGTGACCGGGTCGTCGATGCGGGTCGTGACCGGCTCGGCGGTGACGACGCAAGGCTGCACCACGGTCGCGCCCAATGCGGCCTGCAGCGCCCAATCGCGCTTGCCCTCGGCGACCAAGCGGCCCGAAAAGCGCAGCTTGCGCAGCGCGAGAAGCCCGAACTCCGCCGCCAATGCCGCGCGCGCGGTCGCATCGGGTGCCAGATCAAAGCTGAAATCAGCGCCACGGGGTAGGCGGGCGAGGACGATTCTTTCCGGGGTGTCGGCCATGGCGCGCCCTCCTCGTGGCGTTGTCGTCTTCTTGCCCTGTGGTCTTGGGTAAGTTAAGCCGATAAAAAGCTTTCGGTCGCAGCGCAAGTGCGCGCGGTCTGGCGTAGAGGCAAGAGGTTGGTCATGCTAAGGCAAGCGCGTGAATTCCGCAAAGGTCTGATCGGTCTGGCGCTTGTCTTGTCATTGGCCGCTTGCGACGCGACATTCGACAATCACGGCTATGTTCCGCCCGCCGATGCGCTGGCCGCGGTGCAGATCGGCGCCAGCCGCGATGCCGTGATCGCCGCCATCGGCACGCCGGGAAGCGCGGGTGTGATGCGCGACGAGGCATGGCTTTATACCGCCTACCGGATTCGCAATTTGGGCTTTCGCGCGCCGCAGCTCACCGAGCGGCAATTGCTGGCGATCTCGTTCGACCGCAACGGTCGGGTCAGTAATGTCGAGGAATTCGGGCTCGAGGATGGGCGCGTCGTTCAGCTGTCGCGCCGCGTGACAACCAGCTCGGTGCGCGAAGTGACCTTCTTTGGTCAATTGCTCGGTAATTTCGGCCGTATCAACATTGGCCAAGCGCTCGACAACTGAAAGCTTTGTCTTGTCGTGAGATGGTCATGCACGCATCATAAGGTGCAGCGCATGATCCGGCATGATCGGCCGGACTCGACTGCGATCGACGGGGCAGGAGCAGCTGGCGATGTTGGATCTGGCAAGAGGGCGCTACCGCGCGCGGATCGCGGCAGATGGCGACGATCTGGAAGCTGCCCAAAGGCTGCGCACCTTGGCCTTTCGCGGCCCCGCTGCCGAGCGGCTTGACCGCGATGATTTCGATGAAGCCTGTACCCATGTACTGATCGAGGATGTCCGGTCATCTCTGCTGGTGTGTTGTTTCCGGCTCTTGCGGCTCGGTTCTGGTGCCGAGATCGGTCGCAGCTACTCGGCGCAGTTCTACGAGTTGTCTGCGCTTGCGGCATTCGACGGGCCGATGGTCGAAATGGGGCGCTTTTGCATCCATCCCGATTGGCATGACCCCGATATCTTGCGGCTGGCATGGGGGGCGATGACGTCGCTGGTCGATCGTGACGGCGTCGAGATGCTGTTTGGCTGCTCATCCTTTCACGGCACCGAGGCCGGGGATTATTCCGATGCCTTCGCGCTATTGCGCGACCGCCACATCGCGCCCAAGCGCTGGTTGCCGCGGGTCAAGGCACCGGCGGTTTTTCGTTTTGCCGCGCGGCTGCGCCGCAAGCCCGATCTGAAGCGCGCACAGGCCAAGATGCCGCCGCTGTTGCGCACTTATCTGATGATGGGGGGCTGGGTCAGCGATCACGCGGTCATCGACCGCGACATGGACACGCTGCATGTGTTCACGGGGCTTGAAATCCGCGCCGTGCCGCCGGGCCGTGCACGGTTGTTGCGTGCGGTGGCGGGGTAGCGCGCAGGCGGCGCAACAAGCCGTGGAGCGGTGCAAGCGGGCGCGCGTATAGCCATGTGCCCCCCGACACCTCCAGCGTGGCGCCAGCACCCAGTTTGAAGCGTGCAAGCCCGGCGTTGGCGGCCGTATCGCAAAGGCCCAGATCGATCGCGGACACACCCATCGCGGCCAAATCACCCATCGCGCGCCACATCAGCAGGTTATGGGCCGAGAACTTGCGCCCCTGATGATCCGACCAGCCAATCAGGTAGCTGGCCCCCGTGCCGTGCCGTGCAAAAAGCATGGCGGCAATCACCTTGCCGCCGATCCGCGCGGTATAAAGATGCAGTGCGCCCGGTGTCGCGGCCATCGCCGCGATCAGCTGGGGAGGCAGGCCGCGATAGCCGCGGTCGCGTTGCTGCGCGGCATCGGCGCGCAAAATCCAATGTGCGGGATCGGGCGGCATGGCGCTGACGCGGATCGTCAGATCGCGCCCTTCCATACGGGCGGGGATTGTGCGCATCGCATCGCGCTGTGCGCGACGCAGGCGGTTGCGCCATTTGCCATGCATCCGCCCCAGCCAGTCCGCAGACCCGCCCGCAAGCGAAAGCACCGCCTGCTTGCGCGGCGCTGCAAGCGGGATATATCCGGCCCGGTAAAGCGCCAAGCCCTCGCAGGGGCGCCCGGCATTGACCACCAGCCAAGCTGCGCCGAGGTCTGCCCCCATCCCGCAAGCTGCATCGATGCCACGCAGATTTGCGCATGATGAAAGCGCGACCTTGCCCAAAGGCCCGAGCGAACGGCGCAAGACAAGCGCCTCGCCCCCCTTTGTGCAAAAGCGTTGCGCGTCAGCGCCGATCCGGCGCAGCGCATCATGATAAAGCTGTGATTGCTGCAGCGGCAGCGCGTGCTGGGTCATATCCATGGGCGCGAGCTTGCCGCACCCATGGTTAAATTTCTCTTAGCCTGCCAGCACAACCAGCGCGTGGCGTTTTTTGCCCGCCGAAAGCTTGATGGGCTGTGCAAGCGCGGCGGTGGTGATCATCTGGCCTGCATCCGTGATCGCCGCGTCGTTCATCCGCGCGCCCCCTTCGGCGATCAGGCGCTTGGCCTCTTTGCCCGAGGCGGCAAGACCCGCGCGCGTGATCAACTGCGCCACCGAAATACCATCGCCGATCTCGGCCGTGGCAAGGGTCAGCGTCGGCAAATCCTCGCCCGCCCCGCCGCGCTCGAAAACCTCGCGCGCGGTGGCCTCGGCTGTGGTGGCTGCCTCGGCCCCGTGCAAAAGCGTTGTCACCGCATTGGCCAAAATGATCTTGGCGGCGTTGATCTCTGAGCCCTGCAGCGCACCCAAGCGGTCGCATTCGGCCACCGGCAATTCGGTGTAGAGCTTGAGGAAGCGGCCCACATCGGCATCGGTGGTATTGCGCCAGAATTGCCAGAACTCATAGGGGCTGAGCATCTCGCCATCGAGCCAGATCGCGCCACCTTGCGACTTGCCCATCTTGCGCCCGTCCGATGTGGTCAAGAGCGGTGTGGTCAGCCCGAAGATCTGCGCATCCACCACCCGGCGGGTCAGGTCGATCCCGTTGACGATATTGCCCCATTGATCCGAGCCGCCCATTTGCAGCACGCAACCCTCGCGGCGGTAAAGCTCGAGGAAATCATAGGCCTGCAAGATCATGTAGTTGAATTCGAGGAACGACAGGCTTTGCTCGCGGTCCAGCCGCGATTTGACGCTTTCAAAGGACAGCATCCGGTTGACCGAGAAATGCCGCCCGATATCACGCAGGAATTCGAGATAGTTCAGCCCATCGAGCCATTCGGCGTTATTGAGCATCATGGCCTCAGTAGGGCTGTCGCCATAATCAAGGTAGCGGCCAAAAACGCGCTGCATCCCCGCGATATTGGCGTCGATCTGGTCGGGGGTCAGCAGGGGGCGCTCATCGGCGCGAAAGCTGGGATCGCCCACCTTGGTTGTGCCGCCTCCCATGAGGGTGATGGGGCGGTTGCCGGTCTTTTGCCACCATCTGAGCAGCATGATGTTGAGCAGATGCCCGACATGCAGCGATTTGGCGGTCGCGTCATAGCCGATATAGCAGGTGACGGGCCCCGCGATCAGCGCCGCGTCAAGGCCTTGCAGATCGGTGCAATCGGCCAGGAAGCCGCGCGCGATGATCTCGCGCAGGAATTCCGATTTGGGCTGGTAGGTCATCGGGCCTCGGTCCATGCTCGTGCGGTGTATGGGGCGAGGCTATAGCGGGCAGTGCGGTGAAGGGAAAGAGTGACCAGAGCAAACGCCTGCGCGTGGTGGGCGCGATGTCGGGCACCTCGATGGATGGGGTGGACATGGCCGTGATCGAAACCGACGGGATGGCGGTGACAGGCTTTGGCGAGACACGCTACCGCGCCTACACGCCCCAAGAGCGCGCCACGATCCGCGAAAGCCTTGGCCGTTGGCCCGGTGAGGCAGGCGTGGCCGAGGCAGCCCGCATCGTCGAAGACGCCCATCTCGACGTCTTGGCCGACATCATGGGCAAGACGGATATCGCGGCATTCGGTTTTCATGGCCAGACCTTGGCGCATGATCCGGCGGGCGGGCGCACCCATCAAGCGGGCGATGGCGCGCGGCTCGCGTCAGTCTCCGGAGTGACGACGGTCTGGGATTTCCGTTCGAACGATATGGCGCTGGGCGGGCAGGGCGCGCCCTTGGCCCCATTCTATCACTGGGCCTTGGCGCGCTTCATTGGGGCGACGGGGCCGGTGGCCTTTCTCAACCTTGGCGGGGTGGGCAATATCACTTGGGTCGATCCCGCAATTGATGCGCCCCAATTGCCGGGGGCTTGCGTGGCATTCGACACCGGACCGGCCAATGCGCCGATCGATGATCTGATCTTTGCCCGGCGGGGCCAAAGATTTGACCAAGACGGGGCCCTGACCCGTCAGGGCCGGGTGGATGCCGAGACGGTGGCCGTGTTTCTCGATGATGTCTATTTCCGCCGTATGCCGCCCAAATCACTCGACCGCGATGCCTTTCCCGATCTGGGCCGTTGGGTCGCGGGCATGGCGGATGCCGATGCGGTGGCCACTTTGGCGGCTTGCGCGGCGGGTGCGGTATCGCAGGCGATGGAGCATCTGCCGAGCCCGCCCTTGCAGGTCTATGTCACCGGCGGCGGGCGGCATAATCCGGGGCTGATGGAGATGTTGGCGGCCGCGCTGGATCGTCCGGCCCTGCCGGTCGAGGCGGTAGGTCTTGATGGCGATATGCTCGAGGCGCAGGCCTTTGCTTATCTGGCCGCGCGCGTGCTTCTGGGTCTGCCGACCTCGGCGCCGATGACCACCGGGGTGGCGGCGCCTGTCGGGGGCGGGCGGGTGAGCCGGGTGTGAGAGCGGATATGGGGGCTCTGCCCCCAAGCCCCCGGAGTATTTTCGAAGCAAAGATGAAGCAGGGATCAGGTACGGGCCGCCCGCGCCGTGCGGATCAGCGTGACCGTATAAAGGATCAGGGCGAGCCAGATCAGTGGAAAGGCTACAGCGCGCGCCGGGCCGAAGGGCTCGTTGAAGACGAAGACCGCGATAAGAAAGATCATCGTGGGCGCGATATATTGCAAAATGCCCATGGTCGAAAGCCTGAGCCCCTTGGCGCCATTGGCATAAAGCATGAGCGGGATGGCCGTGACCGCACCCGTGCCGATCAACAGTGCAATATCGGTCCAGCTTCCTGTGACGAAGGCCGCATCAGGGCCGTGCCACACGAGATAGGCCAAGGCTGCAGGCGAGAGCAGCAAGACCTCGAGCAAGAAACCTTGATTGGGGCCGATTGGCAGCGTCTTGCGCAAGAAACCGTAGATGCCGAAGGTCGTCATCAAGACGAGTGCGACCCAAGGCAATACACCTGCGGAGACGGTCAAGATACCCACCGCCAGCCCTGCCAGAGCCACCGCTATCCACTGCATGCGCGCCAGCTTTTCGCGCAGCAAGATCGCGCCCAAAGCCACAGAGAACAGCGGGTTGATGTAATAGCCCAAGGCTGCATCGAGCGCCCGGTCATTGGCGATGGCCCAGACATAGACGCCCCAATTGACCGAGATCAGCGCCGCCGTGACTGCCGCCATGCCGACCATGCGCGGCGTCTTCAGCGCACGGATGACATCGTCTGTGCGCCCCAGCGCGATCAGGATCGCGCCTGCGATCGGCACCGACCACAAGATCCGGTGGGCGATGATCTCGACCGGTGGAATATGGATGATGGCCTTCATGTAAAGCGGCAAGAAACCCCACATGAGATAGGCGGAGACGGCATAGGCAAAGCCTGCCGCGCTGTCGCCGTTCTGGGTGGTGGGGGTTTTCATCGCACTGGCCTAGCCCATTGCGCGGGCGGCGGCGAGAGGGGAAATCAGCCGCGCGGGATATCGAAGCCCGGGGCCGCAAGCGTAAAGCCCTCAAATTGGAAACCCGGCGAGACGGTGCAAGACACCAGCGTGAAATCGCCCGTCGTACGCGCGGCCTGCCAGTGGTTTTCGGGCACGATGATCTGCGGCGCGCCGCGGGCCAGATCGGGGGTCAGCAGATGGTCGATGGCAGGCCCCGTGTCGCTGTCCGCCAGCGACAAGACGAGCGGTGCGCCCGCGTGGTAAAGCCAAATCTCGGTTGCGTCGACCTTGTGCCAATGGCTGGCTTGGCCCGATTTGAGCAGGAAATAGATGCAGGTGCCGCTGGGCCGCCCGTCGTTCCCTGCCACCCATGTCTGGCGATAGAAGCCGCCCTCGGGATGGGGGGCGAGGTTCAGATGGGCGATGATCTGATCGGGGGTCATGAGGCCAGCTGCCTTCCAAGATCGTGGAAATCCTGAGCGATGATATCCCAAGCCGCCTCGGGCGCCAGATCTGTGGTCTGCGCCGGCCCGTGTTCGGTCGGGCGCGGGATGAAGCCGGTCTTAAGGCCCGCCGCGCGGGCTGCCACCAGATCGTCATTATGCGCGGCCACCATCATCACCTGATCGGGGGGCAGACGCAGCGCGGCGCAGGCGGCCAGATAGACCCCCGGCTTGGGCTTGTAATCCTGCGCGATCTCGGCGCCCAAGATGCAATCCCACGGCAGCCCGGCATGGCGCGCCAGCCGCGTCATCAGCGCGATGGAGCCGTTCGAGCAAGGCGCGATGATGTGATGCGCCTTGAGTGCCGCCAGCCCGGCCACCACATCGCGCCAGGGGTCGAGCCTTTCCCACGCGTGGGAAAGGTCATCGGGCGCTGTCACGCCGAAATCCGCCGCCACGCGGTGCAGGTTCTCGCGGTGCAGATCGTCGAGCGCCACGTAGCCCCTCCCGCCCTCGCGGATGCGGGCCATGGCGGGGTCGTATTCGGCCCGCCATGCGGTGGCGAAAGCGGTGGCATCGACCCCGGGCAGAACCGCCGCCACCTCGCGCGCCACGGCGCTGCGCCAATCGACGCAGGTGCCGAAGACGTCGAAGATGAGGGCCCGAACCCTCATCCCCGCAGGATCGAGCGGCCCGCGTAAACGGCGGTCTCGCCCAACATCTCCTCGATCCGGATTAGCTGATTGTATTTCGCGAGCCGGTCCGAGCGGGCGAGCGAGCCGGTCTTGATCTGTCCGCAGTTGGTGGCGACCGCCAGATCGGCGATGGTGGCATCCTCGGTCTCGCCCGAGCGGTGCGACATGACGCAGGTCATCCGGTTGCGCTGGGCCATGTTCACGGCGGCGAGGGTTTCCGACAGCGTACCGATCTGATTGACCTTGACCAAAAGCGCGTTGCCGCAGCCCTTTTCGATGCCTTCGGCCAGACGGGCGGGGTTGGTGACGAAAAGATCGTCGCCCACCAGCTGCACCCGGTTGCCCAAGGTTTCTGTCAGCGCGCGCCACCCCTCCCAGTCATCTTCGGAACAGCCGTCTTCGATGGACAGGATCGGGTAGTCATCGACCAACGCCGCCAGATAAGCGACGTTTTCGTCCGATGTCAGGGTTTTTCCTTCACCAGCATAGATATAGCGGCCATCCTTGAAGTATTCGGTTGCGGCGCAATCAAGTGCCAGCATGATATCATCGCCCGGCTTGTAGCCTGCTTTTTCGATAGATTTCAAAATGAAATCAAGTGCATCGCGGGTAGAGCTGAGGTTGGGGGCGAAACCGCCCTCATCACCGATTCCGGTCGACAGGCCCGCCGCCGAAAGCTCTTTCTTCAGCGTGTGAAAGACCTCGGCGCCGATGCGCACCGCATCCGCGATCGAGTCGGCCGCGACCGGCATGATCATGAATTCCTGAATGTCGATCGGGTTATCGGCATGCTCGCCGCCATTGATGATATTCATCATCGGCACGGGCAAAAGCCGCGCCGCCGTGCCGCCGACATAGCGGAAAAGCGGCTGGGCGGTGTATTCGGCGGCAGCCTTGGCCACGGCGAGGCTGACGCCCAAGATCGCATTCGCTCCAAGCCGGCCCTTGTTGTCGGTGCCGTCCATCTCGCACATGGCGGCGTCGATCGCCTCTTGCTCGGTGGCGTCAAAACCTACCAGCGCATCGGCGATCTCGCCGTTCACGGCGGCGACGGCCCCCAACACGCCCTTGCCCATGTAGCGGCCCTTGTCGCCATCGCGCTTTTCCACCGCCTCATAGGCGCCGGTCGAGGCCCCCGAAGGCACGGCGGCACGCCCCATGGAGCCATCCTCGAGCGTGACATCGACTTCGACGGTGGGATTGCCGCGGCTGTCGAGAATCTCGCGGGCGTGAATATCGGTGATGAAGCTCATTGATGGTCCCCTTGGGTCGGATTTGGCCGCTCTATAGCAAGCCTTGCCGCATATGCGAAGGGGATTGGCGGCGATGGTGATGCGGCCAATGGGTCAGGCTGTTTGGTGCAACTTCCGCTCGCGCCAAAGGCTATAAAGACCTGTTGCGATGACGATGCTCACGCCAAGCAGCGTCAGGCCGTCGATGGTTTCGTCAAAGACGACCAGCGCGATGAAAAAGGCAAATACCAGCCGCGTGTAGCGAAAGGGGGTTACCGCGGCGATCTCGCCCACCCGCATGGCGGCGGTGATCGCGAAATAGGCCACCATGCCCGACAGGATCGCGGCGGGGATACTCAGCCCGATCGTCGGCGTGGGCCAGACCCAGCCGCCCGCGACCAGCAGCACACCGCCCCCCGCAAGTGCCAGCGCGGCGAAGCTGTAGCTGGCCAAAAGCGGCGTCGGCACCGATTTGGGTACCGGCCG
>NZ_CBFIIK010000024.1:23910-26489 GCF_965662675.1 Roseicyclus sp.
AAGGACAGGCCAATAGCTGCAGCGACCGCGTAAAGGATATCGGGGTCGAATGTCTCGGCCCCGGGCCGCAAGATCAACAAGACCCCGCAAAGGCCGATGCCGATGGCCAGCCAGCGCCGCCAGCCGACCTTTTCGCCCAAGAAAATCGCGGCCCCCAAGGTGACCAAGAGCGGGTTGGCCTGGATGACCGCCGACAAGGTCGACAAGGGGATGCGCGACAGCGCGATCACGAAGCAGACGGTCGCGAAAACCTCGGCCAAGTTGCGCAACATGACGGGGCGCATCAGCAAGACTGGGCTGATCCAAGCATGGCCCTGCAGCCGCGCCCATATCCCGAACAAGACCGCACCGCCCATGCCGAAAAGAAACAGGATTTGCCAAACGGGCATCTCGCGCGCGGCGAAGACCATGAACATGTCGGTCAGCGCAAAGGCCAGCATGGCAAGCGTCATCCACGCCATGCCTTTGAGATTGTCCATCTTCGCCGCCTATGTCGCCCGTCAACCTTGGCTTAGCCCGCCCGGGCGACCGATGAAAGCGCCAAGATGCGCCCTTCATCTTTCCCCAAATACGCAAGCTCGGCACTGGCCGCGGCCGCGCCCTTTCATCCCTTGCGGATCGGCACGCCGTAAAGCTCCAGCTTGTGACCTTTCAGCCGATAGCCCAGCTTGGCCGCGATCTTTTCTTGCAGCGCTTCGATCTCGGGGTCGACGAATTCGATCACCTCGCCTGAATGCATATCGATCAGGTGGTCGTGATGATCACGCTCGGCATCCTCGTAGCGCGCGCGGCCATCGCCGAATTCGAGCCGTTCCAGAATACCCGACTCCTCGAACAGCTTGACCGTGCGATAGACCGTGGCGATCGAGATGCGCGGATCGCGCGCACTGGCGCGGGTATAGAGTTCCTCGACATCGGGATGGTCGGTCGACGCCTCCAGCACCTGTGCGATCACGCGGCGTTGTTCTGTCATGCGCAGGCCCTTGGCCTCACAACGCGCCTCGATCGTGTCGTTCATGCACAGCCCTCGGGGATTGCGGATCTCGGTGGATGGTTTACGGGATTTGGGCGGGCGAGAAAAGACGCGACCGCCTTGGTGTCGCGCGCGCGGGGGAGTCAAATGCCGGTCAAGGACAGGATCGATGCCTTCGGAGCCGTCGCGCTTACGGGTTTCGCGGCGCTTTTGGCCTTCAACCAAGTCGTGATCGCGGTGGTCAATGAGGGCCTTCAGCCGGTGTTTTTCGCCGCTTTGCGCTCGGCGGGCGGATTGATCTGCATATTGGCATGGATGCGCTTGCGCGCCATTCCACTTGTCGTTCCGCCCGGCACGCTTTTGCCGGGGCTGTTAATGGGCGCTTTCTCGCGATCGAGTTCATTTGCCTCTTTGTCGCATTGGACCTGACCACGGTCACACGCTCAGCGATCATCTTTTACTCCATGCCTCTTTGGCTGGCGCTGATCGCTCATGTCTTGATCCCCGGCGAGCGGATCACCGGGCAAAAAGGGGCGGGTTTGGTGCTGGCCTTCGCGGGTGTTGTCTTGGCACTTGTGCTGCGCGGCGGCTCGGAAGGGGCGGGCGCGCTTTTGGGCGATCTTTGCGCGCTGGTGGCCGCCATCGCATGGGCCGCGATCGCGGCCTTGGCCAAGGCTTCGCGCTTGCGCGAGGTGCGCCCCGAGATGCAGCTGGTCTGGCAATTGGCGGTCTCACTGCCGCTTTTGGCGGTGGCGGCTTTCGCTTTTGGGCCGTTTTTGCGTGATCCTGACTGGATACATTGGGCAGGGCTTGGGTTTCAGATCGTAGTGATCGTCTCGGCGGGGTTCTTGCTTTGGTTGTGGCTCTTGTCGATTTACCCGTCGGCGTCGGTTGCGGCCTTCAGCTTTTTGTCACCCGTCTTCGGGGTGGCGCTGGGCTGGTTGTTGCTTGGTGAAAGCGTCGGGGGCGAAATCTTGCTGGCCTTGGCGTTGGTGGTGGTTGGGCTGATCATGATCAACCGGCCCACGCGTGGCTGAGCGGGGCGCTGGGTGCGATTATTCGTCCGAATAATCGGGCGCGCCGGTGCGGCGGTTGCGTCTGCCCGCGGCGGCGGGATTTGCGTATTTTTGGAAAGATGAAGGCTCAGGTGCCGCAAAATGTTGCGGTGACGCGTTCATTTTCGCTGGGCGGATCGGCGTATTCGGCAAATGCCGGATCATCGCTGAACGGCTGGGCCAATGCCGCCATGAGCCGCTCAAAAGGGGCGAAATCATCCGAGGTGGCGGCTTGGATCGCCTGTTCGATGCGGTGATTGCGCGGGATGCGGGCGGGGTTTGCGGCTTGCATCGCAGCGATCCGGTCGCGCTCTGCCCGGCCCTCGGCGGCCAAGCGGGCCTGCCAATGGTCCAACCAAGGATCGAGGGCCGTGGGATCGATCATTTGCGCCCGCGCCCGGCGCGGGTCGGGGGCAGACAGCGCGCGGAATGTATTGGTGAAATCCGCGCCGTTCTCGGCCATGATCGCCAAAAGCGAGCGGGCCAAATCGCCATCGCTTTCATCCTCCGCGGCAAGGCCCATCTTGGCGCGCAACACGCTGTCCCATGCT
>NZ_CBFIIK010000025.1:0-26034 GCF_965662675.1 Roseicyclus sp.
CATCGGCGGCTTCGCGTTCACGCTCGGCGCGCATCCTTGCATAGGTCGCCTCAAGGTTTTGAACCGGCAGGTTCGTCTGCTTGAGCCGCACATCGAGAATGTCGATGCCAAGGGCCAGCGCGCTGGTGCGCGCACCGTCGCGAATCCGCTCGGCCAACATGGCCCGACCCGGCGACAAGATCGTGTCCGACGTCACCTGATCGGCACCCAGCGTTTCGCGGATCTGCGCGTTCAGGATCGAGGACAGACGATCTTCGGCCGCGCGCAGGCCACCAACGCCCACCGCTTGGCGGAAACGCACGACATCGGCGATCCGGTAACGCGCAAAAGCATCGACCACGAGGCGACGATCATCGGAGGGTGTGACCTCGATCGTGTCGGTATCAAGCGCCAAGATCCGCGCGTCGTAATAAACCACCTCTTGGATGAAGGGGATCTTGAAGCTCAGCCCCGGCTCTTCGACCACCTGACGGATCTGGCCGAATTGCAGGACAAGTGCCTTTTCACGCTCATCGACCACGAAGATCGCGCTGAGTGCCACCGAGATCACCAAGACCACGGCGGGAATGAGATATGTCAAACGGCGCATCAGTTGCTACTCCCGGTGATGGTTGCGGTTCCGGTGGTACTGCGGCGCAGATCATTGAGCGGCAGATAGGGCACCACGCCCTGCCCGCCTGCACCGCCCTGCGCGTCGAGGATCACCAGATCCACATCGCCCAGAACCCGCTCCATCGTCTCGAGATAGAGACGGCGGCGGGTCACATCGGGCGCGCCACGGTATTCGTCGAGAACAGCGAGGAAGCGGCTGGCTTCACCCTCGGCCTCGTTGACGACTTGCGCGCGATAGGCTTCGGCTTGCTCGAGAACTTGTGCGGCTTCACCGCGCGCGCCTGCCAGAACCCGGTTGGCATAGGCATCAGCCTGACGCTCGAGCCGGTCGCGTTCCTGTTCGGCGGCCTGCACTTCGCGGAAGGCGTCGATCACCTCGGCGGGCGGGTCGGCGCGATCAAGGTTGACGCGCACCACGGTGATGCCTGCGTCATAGCCGTCGAGCGTGGATTGGATGCCCTCGCGCACACCATCGGCGATCAGGCCGCGGTCACGGTTGAGGATCGGGGCCAACTCGGTGCGCGCGATGATCTCGCGCATGGTCGATTCGGCCACGGCGCGCACGGTGGCGGCGCCATCGCGCAGGTTGAAGAGGAACTTCGCCGGATCATTGATATTCCAGACGACCTGAAAATCGATATCGACGATATTGGCATCGGTTGTCAGCATCAGACCGCTCGAGCCGCCGACGCGGTTCGTGACGATATCACCGACATTCTCGGTCCGCTCAGAGGTGACATTGACCACTTCGGCCGTGACGACCGGCCAGGGTGCGAAATTCAGACCGGGCGAGCCGATGGAAGAAAACTCGCCCAAGAACAATTCAACAGACTGTTCTTCCGGGCGCACGGTATAGACCGAGTTGTAAAGCCAAAGCCCCAGCACGGCCACCAGACCGACGGCCCAGATCGTGCGCGGGCTGACCGGCAGATCGCCGCCACCCGTGCCGCCGCCGCCCGTGCGCCCACCGCGCCCGCCCATCAAGACGCGGAGCTGTTCTTGCCCCTTGCGCATGATTTCGTCGAGTTCGGGGATCTGCTGATCGCCACCACGCGGCGGACGCCCGTTCGATCCATTTCCGCCGCGATTGTCACCGCCACCGGAGCCACCACCGCCCCAGGGTCCGCCACTATTGCCAGCCATCGATTGTTGTTCCCCTCACAAATCAGGTCGTCGTCAAATATGAATATGGGGGCTTTCGCCCCGACTTACACGCAAAGCTGGGCGTTTTTGCCCCAATATCAAGCCATGCGCACCGGCGTTTTCATGGTGACCAGCTCTTCGGACATGGTCGGATGCACCGCAACGGTGCGGTCAAAGTCTTCTTTTGTGGCACCCATCTTGATCGCGATGCCCGCAAGTTGGATCATTTCGCCTGCCTGCGGCGCGACGATATGACAGCCCAAAACCTTGCGCGTCGCTTGGCTGACCACCAGTTTCATCATCACCCGATCGGCCCGCCCTGCAAAAGCCGTCTGCATCGGGCGAAAGGATGTGGCGTAAATTTCGACCGGCTCTTGCGCGCGCGCGGCCTCTTCCGACAGGCCGACAGTGCCGAATTCGGGCTGAGTGAACACCGCAGACGGGATCAGCGCGTGATCGACCGGCGTGGGATTTCCGTGAAACACTGTCTCGACAAAGGCCATCGCCTCGCGGATCGCGACGGGCGTCAGCGTCACGCGGTTGGTCACATCGCCGATGGCAAAGACCGAAGGGATATTGGTCTGCGAATAGGCATCGACCACGATCTCGCCCTGACGGCCCAGTGCAACACCGAGATCCTCCAGCCCAAGGCCCGTGGTGTTGGGCGTACGGCCTGTGGCGAACAAGACCGCGTCATAGGTTCGATCGGACCCGTTCGAGCCAACGACCCGGATTGCGCCATCGGTGGCGGGCGCCATCTCCAGAATATCGGTGCCAAGATGCAGATCGACACCTTTTTCGCCCATCATCTCGGCGATCAACCCGCGCGCCTCGTCATCGAAACCGCGCAAGATCTGCGCCCCGCGATAGAACTGCGTCACCGCCACGCCCAGACCGTTGAGGATGCCCGCGAATTCGCACGCGATGTAACCACCGCCCACGATCAAGATCGACCGCGGCAGCTGTTTCATCTGGAAAATATCGTCCGAGACCATCCCCAATTGCGCATTGGGCAGATCGGGGCGGACGGGGCGGCCGCCTGTCGCGATCAAGATATGTTTGGCGGTGATCTTGCGCCCATCGGCCAGCACGACGGTATGGGGGTCGGCAAGGCGCGCGCGCAGATCGAAGATCGCGACACCCGAGCCATTCAACAACTTGCGATAAACGCCTTCCAGCCGGTCCAACTCGGCATCCAACTGCCCCGAAAAGCGCGCCCAATCAAACGGCCCCTCGGTCAGATCCCAGCCGTAGGCGCGCGCGTCGTCAAAGGTTTCGCGATAGGCGCTGGCGAAAACCATCAGCTTTTTCGGCACGCAGCCCCGGATCACGCAGGTGCCGCCCATCCGGCTATCTTCGGCAAGGCCCACACGCGCCCCTGTAGCAGCCGCGACCCGCGCGGCACGCACACCGCCCGAGCCGCCGCCGATCACGAAAAGATCATAGTCGAATTCGGTCATCTTGCCCTGCCGTCCTCGCGCGCGTCGCGCCGCTCAATCTGTATGAAAAGCCAAATCGCTGCCCACCGCAGCGAGAGGCGCGCGCCCGCCTATTCGGTTTTGTCGACGAATAGGTTCTCGGTATCGGCAATGTCGATACGCTCGTGCTCGACTGTGCCATTGTTGATGTCGCGCACCTCGACCGTGCCATCGGGTTTGCCGATCACGATCACATCGCAGATATCGAGGAACAGGCCATTCTCGACCACGCCGGGGATCTGGTTCAGCACAAGGCCCAGCTGCGTGGGGTTTGCGATCCGGCGCAGATGCAAATCGAGGATATAATTGCCCTCGTCGGTCTTGAAGGGTGCGCCGCCATTCAACCGCAGGCTGGCCGCGCGGCCCAAGACATCGACATTAGACAGCATCTCTTCGATCAGCGCCTTGGTCGTCTGCCAGCCGAAAGGGATCACCTCGACCGGAAGCGGAAAGGCGCCCAGCGTATCCACCTGCTTGGAGGGGTCGGCGATCACGATCATCTGGTCCGAGGCGGTCGCCACGATCTTTTCCTGCAACAAGGCGCCGCCGCCGCCTTTGATCAGGTTGAGGTTCGCATCGTATTCGTCGGCCCCGTCGATCGTCAGGTCGAGCCAGCGCACCTCGTCGAGCGTCTTGATCGGCACGCCCACCTCCGCCGCAAGCTGCGCGGTGCGCGCCGAAGTAGCCACACCGGTGATCTTCATCCCGTCCTCGCGCACCAATTCGCCCAAACAGCGAACCATCCACGCCGCGGTCGAGCCGGTACCCAGACCCACCCGCATCCCGTCTTCCACGAATTCCACGGCACGGCGCGCGGCCACGTATTTGGCCTTGTCGATAGGCGAAAGCTCGGCGGTCATGGGGCTACGTCACTCCTGTGGGCTTAATGATATGCTGTTCATAGCCAAGCCGCGCCCGTGGTGCGAGACCAAACTGACGTCGCGCGCACTGCCTTTGCCACTGCCGCAAGATGGTCACGCGACATGATCAAGAGCATGCCCGGCCCGTCAAAACGCAGCTCCACCACTCCGCCCTTGGTCATGTTCGAGGTGCCGATCCGTCGGGCGGGGTGAAAATCGACCCCGTCGATGGGCCAGACCAAGCCAGCACTTTGCCCGGTTACATCGCGCAAGGGAAACAGCGACAACCGCGTTTGCGCAGGCAGGTCGAGCGCCAGACGCGGCGGTGCATGCACCACCAGATCATGTGAACCCAAAACGATGCAGCGCGCCTCGGGGCGTGCGGCAAGCCCATGATAAACCGCCAATTCATGATCGATACGGTCGCCGGTAAAACCCAGCGCGATCACCATCGGCGCATCGATATGGCGTAGCGCCTTGTCGAAATCGGTGCTGTCTTGCTCGGCCACGGCGTGAATGCGCGCATCGGGAATAAGAGCACGCATCTCGGCGCTCAGGCTGTCCATGTCGCCATAGACGGCCAAGGGCATATGCCCCGCCGTCACTGCATGCGCCGCCCCACCATCGGCTGCGACCAAATCGGGGGCAAGCGCCAGCGCCATCGCAAGATCGGCATCAGCCACGCGACCACCTCCCAAAAGCGTTACACCCTGTGCTGCTTGAAAAAGCGGTGCATGGATCGGCACATTATTGCCCATATTGGGGATAATCTCCTTTGAAATGCCCAATTGAGGTCGCGTTTGTGGGGAATCACTTTGGCACGTTTAACGCAATCAGTAAAAATACCGGCATAGCCCGGTCGAGCAGAGTACGAGAACCATGAGTGACGCAAACAAGATCCTGACGGTGTCTTATGGCACTTTCTCCTGTACCCTCGAGGGCTTTGATAAACCATTCGAGGCGATGAAGGCGATTGCGGAGTATTTCCGCGATCTGGCCGCTGAAGACCGCTATTTCGGTGCCGAGCCGCCGACACCCGACACGGAGATGCTTCACCGCATCACCGAGGCCGCGATCCAACGCCGGGTCGAGGCGCGGATCATGGAATCGGGCCTGTTGCTGCGCGCACAGCCCGAACCGCTGGACACGGCCGAGACCGCCGCGCCCAACGGCAAGGCACAGACAGAAGCGCAGGCCGAGATCGCGGATGCCGATCTGGCCGATGACGCCATCGCAAAAGATCCCGCAACCGAAGATCAGGCACAGGCCGCCACCCCGGATACGGCACCTGCGGCTGACGTCGCGGCTGAGGCCGAGGCCGAGATTGCGGCCGATGTTGAAATTGCTGCCGCCGCCGATTCTCAGATGATCGCTGAGATCGACGTCGAGACTGAGGCCGATGTCCAGACTGAGAGCGTCGCCGAGGCCGAAGCTGCCCCCGAGGTTGCCGTCGCGGACGAAGCCGCGGTTGCGCCCGAAGATGCAGCCATGCCTTCAAGCATCGACAATGAACCCACCCCTGCACCCATCGCCGAGGCGATCACCACATCGCATGACATGCCCGCCGCCGATGACGTCGCTACAGCCGACAGCGCGCTGGACGATGCAGCGATTCTGGCGCAATTGGCCGATATGCCCGAAGAAGCATCCGCTGACGCGGCCATCGCCGAGGTCGCGCCGGTCGACACAACCGAACCCGCGCTCGCCACGGATCTCGCCACCGATGGCGTCGACACGCTGGCCGCCGTTGCAGCCGCCCTGGCCGAAGCACCGCAGGTCGAAACGACACAGCCCGCGCATGCCGACATCCCCCTCCCCGAGGCCCCGGCCGCGTTGGCCGATACAGCCGAGGGCGAGAGCGAGAGCGAGAGCGCGTTCTTCGCCGACGTCGCACAAGATGATGTCGAACTCGATACCGCGTCGCTGTTCGGCGATGCAGCTCCGATGGATGGCGCCTCCGTAGCCGACCGCCTTGCCCGCATCCGCCGCGCCTCGACAGAAGATGATGATGACGCAGAAGACGAAGTCGATACGGCCTTCGCAGCGGAAGACCGCGCGGAAGACCGTGTTGCCGCCGCCATCGCACAAGAGCCCGAAGCCGTCACACAAGCGCTGACTTCCGATACCGACGCCGACGACATGGCACTTGCCGCGATCGCCGACGATCTGGCCCCGGCCCCCGAAGCCATCCAACCAGCTGCCCCGCAAACGGTAGAAGCACTGGGTGATTACGATGATGGTTTCGATGATGACAACGCGCCCACCGATGATGATGACGCCATTACGGCGACCATCGCTGCGGCAACCGCGCGTGACACAATCCAATCGCCCCAGCCCACGGCACCGGCGAAGACGGCCATCGACCCGGCCATGCCTGCTGCGACGCACGCGCCCGCGCAGGTCGAAGCCGCACCCGGCCAACAGCCCGAAGCACCGCGCGACATGGGCGATGTGGATGCCGCCGACCGCCTCTTCGCGGCCACCGAAAGCCGCATGAGCAATGCCGATACGACCCGCCGCCGGGCTAATATCGCGCATCTCAAGGCCGCGGTCGCAGCGCGCAGCGCCGAGCGTGAACTGGCCCCCGATGCCGATGATGCCGCGGATGATGCCGCCGAGTATCGCGAGGATCTGGCCCAAGTCATGCGCCCGCGCCGCGTCCGCGTCGATGTCACCCGCCGCGCCGATGCCGCACGGCCCAAGCCGCTGGTCTTGGTCTCCGAGCAGCGCATCGACGATGCCGCTCAACTTGTCGGCGGCGAGGCTGTCCGCCCGCGCCGCGTCATGGTCCCCGGCATGCCCCAGCCCGCAACCGCAGCCCCGCTGCGTCTGGCCGAGGCCGCTCCCCAAGCCGCTCCGGCATCGCGCAACATCGCCAATAGCCTTGCCCAGTTGGCACAGCGCGCGGGCGTGATCATGAACCTGCGCCGTGGCGAAAGCACCGCAGAGGCCGACCCCTTCACCACGGCCGAAGCCGCCGCACCCGAAGCGGCACCGGCTCCGGCGGCGGCACCTGCTCCGGCACAAGCGATGCTGGATGCCTCGCATGCCGAGCATTTCGCGCAAATTCTCGACCAAAGCGATGCGGTCGAGATCGACGAGGTGATCGAACTGGCCGCGGGCTATGCGCAAAGTGTCTTTGGCACCGGCACCTTCGACCGCACACAGCTTTTCCGCATGATCTCCGATGCGACCGACAAGTCCATCAGCCCCGAGGACATGCTCCACAGCTTCGGCGAAATGATGCGCCACGGCCGGATCGAGCGTGTCGCCCGCGGCGCGTTCCGCCTGTCGCAAGACGCGTTTGACGACTAAGTCACCGCACCAACAACAAGAAAGGCCCCGCGCTGCGAAGCGACGGGGCTTTTTTTGTACAGTCCGGTTTGTGTACAGTCCGGCCTTAGCGCTCGCTGGGCGGTGCGTTCGGATCAGCTTGACCGACGCCCTTGAACACCGCCTTGAACGGCAAGACCCACAAGATGCCCAGCACGATATAGATTGCGAATTCCAGCCAGATGCCGGGCCGCTCGAACAGGCTCATCACCCACCATGCGGCCGCGATATAGGCGGGCATTCCCAGCAGCAGGATCAAAAGCGACAACCGCCGCCGTGTCTTGTATGTCAACGCCATAAGCCCTCGTCCGGATCAATCTGCGAAGGGATCGGTCACGAGGATCGTGTCGTCCCTTTCAGGTGATGTGGACAGTAGCGCCACAGGGCACTCGATCAACTCTTCAATGCGGCGCACGTATTTCACTGCCTCGCCCGGCAGGTCGGCCCAACTGCGCGCCCCCTCGGTCGAGGCGGCCCAGCCGGGCATCTCTTCGTAGATGGGGGTGCAGCGCGCCTGTTGATCGGCGGCAGTGGGCAGGTAATCCAGCCGCTGCCCGTCCAGATCATAGCCGACACAAATCTGGAGCGTCTCGAACCCGTCGAGAACATCGAGCTTGGTCAGGGCGATTCCCTTGACGCCCGAGGTCGCGCAGGTTTGGCGCACAAGGCAGGCATCGAACCAGCCGCAGCGCCGCTTGCGCCCCGTCACGGTGCCGAATTCACGCCCCCGCTCGCCCAGACGCTGGCCGTCGGCATCCAGCAACTCGGTCGGAAACGGCCCCTCACCCACGCGCGTCGTATAGGCTTTGACGATGCCAAGAACGTAATCGATGGCGGTCGGCCCGATGCCCACGCCCGTCGCCGCCTGCCCCGCGATGACATTGGACGAGGTGACGAAGGGATAGGTGCCGAAATCGATATCCAAAAGCGCGCCCTGCGCCCCTTCGAACAAGATGCGCTTGCCCGCCTTGCGATGCTCGTTCAGCACCTTCCAGACAGGCGCGGCATAGGGCAGGATCTCGGGCGCAATCGCACGCAAGCGGTCGATCAGCGCGTCGCGGTCGACCTCGGCGATGCCAAGGCCACGGCGCAGCGGGTTGTGATGCTGAAGCGCGCGATCCACGCGGGCGATCAGCGTTGCGTCATCGGCAAGATCGGCCACCCGCACCGAACGGCGGCCCACCTTGTCCTCATAGGCAGGGCCGATGCCACGCCCGGTCGTGCCGATCTTGGTGCCGGCGCTGGCGGCTTCTTCGCGCGCGCGGTCCAATTCGCCGTGAATGGGCAAGATCAGCGGCGTGTTTTCCGCGATCATCAGCGTTTCGGGCGTGATCTCCACACCTTGCGCCCGGATCGCCGCGATCTCGCCCACCAGATGCCAAGGGTCGAGCACCACGCCATTGCCGATGATGCTCAGCTTGCCGCCCCGCACCACGCCCGAGGGCAGCGCGTTGAGTTTGTAGACCTTGCCATCGATGACAAGTGTGTGGCCGGCATTATGCCCGCCTTGGAAGCGCGCGATCACATCGGCGCGTTCCGAAAGCCAATCGACGATCTTGCCCTTGCCTTCATCGCCCCACTGGGCGCCCACAACGACGACATTAGCCATGGCAGATCCTCCGATTGCGGCCCGGGCGGGCTATAACGGGCCGATGGGCGGGTTGGAAGCGGAAGATCACGAGAATCAGGTAGAAACCGTGAATTCGCGCGACATGCCGCCGCATCGTGCAAGATCGACTGTGCCAGCGCGCAAGACGGCATACATCCGTGTACAGCGTCGCGATCAATCGCATTGCAAATAAAAAAGTTTCAAATACAGGGGCGACTCGCGTTATGGTTGACCGACTTGGGCTTGCGGCGGCATGCCGCATCTCATAAGAGAACCGAAATCCGAGCCAGGCCTCGCGAAGGACACCGCCAATGGAAAACATCATACTCGTCGTCCATCTGATCCTTGCGATCTGTCTTATCGGTGTGGTGCTGTTGCAGCGTTCCGAAGGGGGCGGGCTTGGCCTTGGTGGTGGCGGTGGCGGTGTTATGAGCGGTCGGCAGGCGGCCACCGCACTTGGTAAGCTGACTTGGGCCTTTGCAATCGCGTTTCTTGCAACCTCGATCACCTTGACGATCATCGCGGCGCAGAACTCGGCCGGATCTTCGGTGCTGGACCGCATTGGTGGCGCCTCGGCCCCGGCCGATGGCGATAGCCCAGCGCTTCCGCCTGCATCGGATCTTTTGCCGCCCATCTCGGGCGATGCGCCGCTCTTGCCGCCACGTGTCGACTGATCCACGTCTTTCGTATATTTAGGGTCTTTCTTGCGGATGGCCCAATATCATGTGTCGCATCACTTGCGGGGACATGGCGAATCCGGTTAGGATCAAATCCCGTGATACAGGGATAAGGGCAGACCGCTGAGCATGCGGCGCGCTCCGGCACGGGAAGGTTTGCTGACATGGCGCGTTTCATCTTCATCACCGGCGGTGTGGTGTCTTCGCTTGGCAAAGGGCTGGCATCCGCGGCGCTCGGGGCCTTGTTGCAGGCACGCGGTTTCACCGTGCGCTTGCGCAAACTCGACCCCTATCTCAACGTCGATCCCGGCACGATGTCGCCCTTCGAACATGGCGAGGTTTTCGTCACTGACGACGGCGCGGAAACCGATCTTGATCTTGGCCATTACGAACGCTTCACGGGCGTGGCGGCGCGCATGACGGATTCGGTCTCGTCAGGCCGGATCTATTCCAACGTGCTGGAGAAAGAACGCCGCGGCGATTACCTGGGCAAAACCATCCAAGTGATCCCGCATGTCACCAACGAGATCAAAGACTTCATCCGCATCGGCGAGGATGAGGTCGATTTCATGCTCTGCGAGATCGGCGGCACCGTCGGCGATATCGAAGGCCTGCCATTCTTCGAGGCGATCCGCCAGTTCAGCCAAGACAAACCGCGCGGCCAGTGCATTTTCATGCATCTGACGCTCTTGCCCTTCGTCAAGGCCAGCGGAGAGTTGAAGACAAAGCCGACGCAGCATTCAGTCAAGGAATTGCGCTCGATCGGGATCGCGCCCGATATCCTTGTCTGCCGCTCCGAGGGGCCGATCCCGCAAAAGGAACGCGAAAAGCTGGCGCTCTTTTGCAATGTCCGCGCCGATGCAGTGATCGCCGCCCAAGATCTGTCGTCGATCTACGAGGCGCCTTTGGCCTATCACCGCGAGGGGATGGATCAAGCCGTGCTGGACGCCTTCCAGATCAGCCCCACCCCCAAGCCCGATCTGACCGCTTGGGAAGATGTGGCCGACCGCATCGCCAACCCCGAGGGCGAGGTGCGCGTGGCCATCGTGGGCAAATACACACAGCTTGAAGACGCCTATAAATCCATCGCCGAGGCGCTGACGCATGGCGGTATCGCCAATCGCGTCAAGGTGCGCGCCGAATGGATCGATGCCGAGATTTTCGAACGTGAAGACCCCGCCCCCTATCTGGAGGGCTTCGACGCGATCTTGGTGCCGGGCGGTTTCGGCGAGCGCGGAACCGAAGGCAAGATCAAGGCCGCCGAATTCGCTCGCACCCGCAAGGTGCCCTATCTCGGCATCTGTCTTGGGATGCAGATGGCGGTGATCGAGGCGGCGCGCAACCTTGCCGATCTCAGCGATGCAGGCTCCGAGGAATTCGATCATGAGGCGGGCAAAAAGCGTTTCACGCCCGTGGTCTACCACCTCAAGGAATGGGTGCAGGGCAATGCCAAGGTCAAGCGCAAGCTGACCGATGCCAAGGGCGGCACGATGCGGCTCGGCGCCTATGACGCGGTGCTGAAAGAGGGCTCGAAGGTCGCGGAGGCCTATGGCGCGCTGACGATCGAGGAACGCCACCGCCACCGCTACGAGGTCGATATCAAGTATCGCGAGGCGCTCGAGGCCAAGGGCTTATGCTTTTCGGGCATGTCCCCCGATGGCCGCCTGCCCGAGATCGTCGAGGTCGAGGATCATCCGTGGTTCATCGGGGTGCAGTTCCACCCCGAACTGAAATCCAAACCGCTCGAACCCCACCCGCTTTTCCGCGATTTCGTGCGCGCGGCCAAGGAAAACTCGCGGCTGGTCTGAGGCGGAAAACTGAAGTGTTTCCTGCCATTATCCTGCAACAAAACGTCTGTCTACTCGGCGGCCCGCGCGTTTGCGCCCATCACCTCATCGCGTATGATCGTGGCGATCAGGCCGACATCGGCCTCGGAAAATGTCAGCGGCAGGCGCATGTCGATCAACCCCGCCAAGATCGCATCGGTCCGCGGCAGGCGTTGGGCGGGCGCATAGCGCCAACTGTCATAGCGCGAGGTAAAGGCCACGGGTTCCGCCGCGCCGAACCATTTCAACTCCACCCCCCGCACAGCACAGGCCGCAAGCAGGGCGCGCACCCGTTCGGCCGACCAGCCCGGCAATAGGAACTGGAAAGAAGACCCCACGATGCTTTCCTGCGCCGGGCGCGCGATCAGCTGCAGCCCCGGAACGTTGCGCAGCCCCACTTCCAGCATCGTGTAAAGCGCGTTCCAGCGCGCGACCTGCCGGGGCAGCTCCGCCAGTTGCGGGCGCAAGATCGCGGCGCGCAGATGATCCATCCGACCCGAGATATTGGGCGTCTCGTACTTTACATTTTCGAACATATCCACGGGGGGTGCAGCGGTATGCTTGCCATAAAGCATGTAGGAACCCGACAAAACCACTGCGCGCGCCATCACCTCGGCATCGTCGGTGA
The DNA here is from genome assembly GCF_965662675.1 of Roseicyclus sp. Taxonomy (GTDB): domain Bacteria; phylum Pseudomonadota; class Alphaproteobacteria; order Rhodobacterales; family Rhodobacteraceae; genus Roseicyclus. The sequence goes on from NZ_CBFIIK010000025.1 coordinate 12,167, forward strand.
CCAAAAGCCCCCCCTCGCCCGAATTGATGTGCTTATAGGTCTGTGTCGAGTAGCAACCGATCACCCCGTGCCGCCCCGATGGCACACCGCGCCACGCCGCACCCATCGTATGGGCGCAATCCTCGACCACCTGCAGATCGTTGTCGCGCGCCACCTCCATCAGCCGGTCCATGTCGCAGATATGCCCGCGCATATGGCTGAGCAGCAGCACCTTGGCCTCGCTTTTGCGCGCCATCAGCGCCAAATCCTCTAGATCGATGGTCAGGTCTTGCGTGGTTTCGACGAAAACCGGCACCGCCCCAACGCTTGCGATGGCGCCCGGTACGGGCGCCAAGGTCCAGCCATTCGACAAGACTTTGTCACCCGGCCCCACGCCCAGCGACCGCAAGGCACAGCTCATCGCATAGCCACCCGAGGCGACGGCCAGCGCATAAGCCGCGCCGGTAAAGGCCGCGAATTCGCGCTCCAATGCGGCCACCTCGCCCTCTTCGCCCGGCAACAGGTTGTAGCGATGCAACCGACCCGAACGCATCACCCCCAGCGCCGCGGCAATCGCCGCCTCGGGGATGGGTTCTTGCTGGGTGAATTTGCCTGTGAAGACGGGTTTTTCCATGCGCCACAGAATTGAGTGCCGAACCGTCCGCGTCAATGCCCCGATCAGCCCAAAAGCTGGTCGATCACCGCATCCAACCCGTCGTAGTGATCGATCAACGCCTCCGGCCCAAGCGCAGCGACCCCGTGGCCCAAGGGCCCGAATGTCACCAAGGCGCAAGGCCGCCCCGCCGCGCGCGCCGTTTCGCGGTCGGTGACCGTGTCACCGATCAGGCAAGATTGCCCCCGTTGCCCGCCAGCGCGCGCGACGGCCTCCCAAAACGGGGCAGGGTCGGGCTTGCGTACGGGCAGTGTGTCAGCCCCCACAAGGGCTGCGAATTCCGCCCTGACGCCCAGCCGGCTCAACAGCGTCTCGGCCAGCCCCTCGGGCTTGTTGGTGCAGATACCCACCGCGATACCGCGCCCGCGCAGCCGCGCGACCGCATCCATCGCGCCGGGGTAAAGGGTGGTATGCGTATCGATCGCCTCGCCATAGGCGGCCAGCAACAGGGGATAACCCGCCGCGACCATCGGCGCGGGCTGCGCCAACCCCATCCGGTCGGCGGCCAGTTGCAGCATCGCCCGCCCGCCGCGCAGCGCCGTGGCGTCGTCGCGCCCCATCTCCAATTGCGGCGCATGGCCCATCGCGCCCAAGGCGGCATTGGCCGCCGCGATCAGATCGCCCGCCGTATCGGCCAAGGTTCCGTCCAGATCGAAGATCACACAGCGCATATGGCCCCCCTTGGGCAGGTTTCCGCCCGTCGATGTAACAGGGCGTAGGCCAAAGTGAAGCGCCAATGCTTGCGCCGCGCCGCATCATCTATAAAAACGGCCGCAAAACGAGGGGACATGGGCGTGGGTATTTCGGACAGGGGCGAAGGGCGGCCGATCGCGGTTGTCGTGCTGGCCGCAGGCCAAGGCAGCCGGATGAATTCCGACCTGCCCAAGCCGCTGCACAAGCTGGGCGGCGTGCCGCTGATCGCACATGCGCTGCATGCAGCCGGTGGCCTTTCGCCCGCGCGCATCGTCGTGGTTACGGGCCACGGGGCCGAGGCAGTTGAGAAAACCGTTGCCGATCTTGCGCCTTGGGCCGAATGCGTGCGCCAGACCGAACAGCTGGGCACCGGGCACGCCGTGCTGCAAGCCGCCCCGATCTTGGCCGATTTCGCGGGCGATGTGATCGTGCTTTACGCCGATACCCCCTTCATCACCGAACAGACATTGGCCGCGATGCAGGCCGCCCGCGCGCGCCATGACATCGTGGTCTTGGGCTTCGAGGCCGCCGATCCCGGCCGCTATGGCCGCCTGATCCTCGATGGCGACCGGCTCTTGCGGATCGTCGAAGCCAAGGATGCCACCGCCGCCGAACGCGCCGTCACCTTGTGTAATTCCGGGCTGATGGCGGGCGATGCCGCAACAATGCTCCGGCTTTTGGCAACGGTCGGCAACCAAAACGCCGCGGGTGAATATTACCTTACCGATCTGCCCGCCCTCGCCATGGCCGAGGGCCTTTCCGCCACCGCCATTCTTTGCCCCGAGGGTGAGACGCTGGGCATCAACTCCCGCGCCGAGTTGGCGCAGGCCGAGATCGCCTTTCAGACCGCCCGCCGCGCCGAGATGCAAGCGGCGGGCGTGACGATGCAGGCCCCCGACAGCGTCATCTTCGCCCAAGATACATGGGTCGGGCGCGATGCCGAGATCGAACCCCATGTCGTCTTTGGCCCGGGTGTCACGATTGAATCCGGCGCGCGCATCCGCGCCTTTTCCCATCTCGAAGGCTGCCATGTCAGTGCGGGTGCCGTGATCGGCCCCTATGCCCGCCTGCGCCCCGGCGCCGAGATCGGGAATGACGCGCGCATCGGCAATTTCGTCGAGGTGAAAGAGGCCCAGATCGCCGAAGGCGCCAAGGTCAACCACCTCAGCTATATCGGTGACGCCGACATCGGCGAGCGCAGCAATATCGGCGCGGGCACCATCACCTGCAATTACGATGGCGTCATGAAACACCGCACCACGATCGGGCGCGATGTCTTTGTCGGCTCGAACACCATGCTGGTCGCCCCGGTCAGCCTTGGCGATCGCGCGATGACCGCCTCGGGCTCGGTCATCACCGAGGATGTGGCGCCCGGCGCGCTGGCCTTGGCGCGCGCCAAGCAAGTGAACAAGCCCGGTCTGGCGATCCGGTTGATGGAGCGTTTGCGCGCGATCAAGGCCGGTAGGAAAGGTTAAGCCATGTGCGGTATCGTCGGTGTTCTGGGCAGCCATGAGGTCGCCCCCCTGATCCTCGAGGCGCTCAAGCGGCTCGAATACCGCGGCTATGACAGCGCAGGCATCGCCACGCTGCAAGATGGGCGCCTCGACCGCCGCCGCGCGGTGGGCAAGCTCATCAACCTCTCCGACCGGCTGGTACACCACCCCCTGCCCGGCAAGGCGGGCATCGGCCATACCCGCTGGGCCACCCATGGCGCCCCGACCGAGGCGAACGCCCACCCCCATCAAAACGGCCCCGTCGCCGTCGTGCATAACGGCATCATCGAGAATTACCGCGAATTGCGCGCCGAACTGGCCGGCTCCAATTTCGAAAGCGAGACCGACACCGAAACAGTGGCGCATCTTTGCGCGCATTACATGGCGGGGGGCATGGACGCGCGCCAAGCAGTGACAGCCACCATCGCGCGGCTCGAAGGGGCCTTTGCGCTGTGCTTTCTCTTCGACGGGCAAGATGATCTGCTGATCGCCGCCCGCCGCGGCTCGCCCTTGGCGATCGGCCATGGCGAGGATGAAATGTATGTCGGCTCGGACGCCATCGCGCTGGCGCCGATGACCGACCAGATCACCTATCTCGAAGAGGGCGATATCGCCTTCATCACCCGCGCGGGCGCCGAGATCGTCGATGAAACGGGCGCCCCCGTCACCCGCCCCAAAACCCGGATCGAGATCGGCGCCGCGGTGATCGACAAGGCGGGCTACAAGCATTTCATGGCCAAGGAAATCCACGAACAGCCCCGCGTGCTGGCCGAGGCGCTGGCCCGCTACGCCCCCGGCCCGCTGCCGGTCTTTCCCGAAAGCCTTGATTTCACCCGCTTCGACCGGGTGGTCATGGTGGCCTGCGGCACGGGCTATTATTCCTGCCTGACCGCGAAATACTGGTTCGAACAGGTGGCGGGCATCCCCTGCGAGGTCGATGTCGCCTCCGAATTCCGCTATCGCGAACCGCCGCTGCCCCCCCGCACGCTGGCCCTTGTGGTCAGCCAATCGGGCGAGACAGCCGATACGCTGGCCGCCCTTCGCTACCTGCGCGGACGGGCCGAGATGGTGGCAAGCCTCGTCAATGTCGGCACCTCGTCCATCGCGCGCGAAAGCGATGTGGCGCTGGCGATCCTGGCGGGCGTCGAGGTCTCGGTCGCCTCGACCAAGGCCTATACCAACCAGCTGGCCGTGCTGGCGCTTTTGGCGCTGCATGCAGCCGGGCAGCGCGGCGCGCTCAGCCCTGCCCAGATCGGGCAAGAACTCGACGCGCTGCGCCATGTGCCCGAACAGATGCGCCAGGCGCTGGCCTGCGAGGCCGAGATCGCCGCCATCGCCGCCGGACTGGCCGAGGCGCGCTCGGCCCTCTTTCTGGGGCGCGGCGTGATGTATGCAACCGCACTCGAGGCGGCACTAAAACTTAAGGAACTCAGCTATATACACGCCGAAGCTTATGCATCGGGTGAACTCAAGCACGGCCCCATCGCGCTGATCGACCGGACCCTTCCCGTACTGGTCCTCGCCCCCCATGATCCGCTCTTCGACAAGACCGTCTCGAATATGCAAGAGGTGATGGCCCGTGGCGGTCAGGTCACGCTGATCACCGATGCCGCCGGTGCCGCCATCGCCGCCGAGGGCACGCAAGCCACCCTGACCCTGCCCGCGGCGGGGCGGCTGGCCGCGCCGCTGATCTATGCGATCCCCGCGCAGCTTTTGGCCTATCACACCGCCATCGCGAAAGGCACCGACGTGGACCAACCCCGCAACCTCGCGAAATCGGTGACCGTGGAATGAGCCGCCTTGGCCCTGCGACCCTGACCCTGCGTGGCCGCCATGTCACCCTCGTGCCGCTCGACCGCGCCCATGCCGAGGCGCTGTCCGAGGCTAGCGCCTCAGGCAATCTGCATAAGCTGTGGTACACTTCCATCCCCGCGCCCACCGGCATGCTGGCCGAGATCGACCGGCGCCTGCGCCTGCGCGATATCGGCGCGATGATCCCCTTCACCCAGCTTGATGCGACCGGTACGCCCATCGGGATGACCACCTATATGAATATCGACCACGCCACGCCGCGGGTCGAGATCGGCTCGACATGGATCGCGCCCTCCGCCCAGCGCGGCCCGCTCAACACCGAGGCCAAACGCCTGCTGCTGGGTCATGCCTTCGAGGTCTGGTCCTGCCTTGCGGTCGAGTTTCGCACCCACCGCCTGAACCAGCAATCGCGCCGCGCAATCGAGCGTTTGGGCGCGCAACGCGACGGTATCCTGCGCGCCCACCAAACCATGCCCAACGGCACGGTGCGCGACACGGCGGTCTATTCCATCACCGCCCCGGAATGGCCGGTCATCCGCGCCCATCTCGACGGGCTGATCGCGCGACCAAGATGACAGCGGATGACGCCATCGCGGCCCTGCGCGCCCATGCCGACCCGGCCCGCGCCGCCGAAATGGCCGCCTATCACAAGCAAACGCGCGCGGTTCTGGGCCTTTCGAACGCGCTGACGGGCGGCTTGGCCGAGGAATGGCGCAAAGCCTTGGATCAGCCCGGCCTTGTCACGCTTGCCCAAGGGCTTTGGGCCAGCGATATCTTCGAGGCGCGCATCGCGGCTGGCAAATTATTCATCCAAGCCCGCATCCGCCCAGATGACCACGCCGCTTGGGCTTGCATCACCGGGCTGGTCCCCGATTTCGACAGCTGGGCCATCGCCGATGCCGTGGCCCAAGGCGGCGCCAAACGGGTGATGCAAGACCCCGCCCGCCTCGACCAGATCGCGGGCTGGATCAGTGCCGAACATATGTGGACCCGCCGCGCGGCGCTGGTCTTTACCCTGCCCTTCACCAAATCCCGCCATCCCAATGCGACCGAGGTCGCGGCCCGCGCGCGCATCCTTGGCTGGTGCGCGACGCTTGCCCCCGATCGCGACTGGTTCATCCAAAAAGCCATCGCATGGTGGCTGCGCGAATTGTCCAAGCGCGATCCCGACAGCGTCAACGCGTGGCTGGCGACCCACGGCGCCACCCTCAAACCCTTCGCCCGCAAGGAAGCCGCCCGCCAGCTCGGCCGTTAAGCACTCATCAAGGTTAACGCGCGCCCATCTTTGCTTCCCAAATACTCAAAAGCCGCCATCGCGTCGCGCGGTAGGCATGCAACAGCAAGACAGCCGCGATGCGTCACCTGCTTGCACTCGGCCCGCGCTTTGCGTCACCTGTGCCCATGTTGCGCCGCCTCGCTCTCGCCTGTCTCTTCAGCCTTGCCGCCACCGCGACAGTGGCGCAGGAATTCATCGCCGTGCCCGATCTGATTTCCGACGAGGATTTCTACCGCCTCGTGGCCTGCGCGGCCCCGCCCGGCGGCACATGCGCCAAACCGATCATCCGCTGGCCCGACGCGCGCCGACAGGATTTGCGCGTCGGCATCGCCGATGTCGCGCCCAGCTTTCCCGGCTACAAGCTGGACCTCGTCGACCGTGCCGTCGACAGCGCCATCGCCGAAATCAACGCCACGGGGGCCGCGCTGCGCCTGACCCGCGTCTATGAGGGCAGCGTCGATATCCCCCTCTACCTTGTCGCCACCCCGCAAGGCGCACGGATCAGCGGCACCAGCATCGCCGAGCTGGACGGCAGCGAAATGGCCATCGCGCGGGTGGCCCTTCGCTCACGCGGGGGCACGATCTTGTCGGCCGCCATCGCGATCAGCCAAGATATCCGCCGCCGCGAGATCGCCTCGGTCGTGCTCGAAGAATTGGTGCAATCCTTGGGCCTGCCGACCGATATCGACAGCCCCGCCTATACGCGCTCGATCTTTTCCGAGGCCGACAACACGACCGTCTGGCTGCGCGGCCAAGACGCCGCCGCGCTGCGCCGCCATTACCCCAGCCGCTGAGCGGCCCATCCAAGGACAGCCAGATGCCCAGCCAGAAAACGATCCAAGACTACATCCGCACCATCCCCGATTTCCCGCATGAAGGGATCATGTTTCGCGATGTGACCACGTTGTTCCAAGATCCGCGCGGCTTTCGCCTTGCGATCGACCAGCTGCTGGCCCCTTTCGTGGGCGAGCGGATCGACATGGTCGTGGGCCTCGAGGCGCGCGGATTCATCCTTGGCGGCGCGGTCGCGCATCAACTCTCCAAGGGCTTCGTGCCGATCCGCAAAAAGGGCAAACTGCCCGCCGCGACCATCGCGCAGGACTACACGCTCGAATACGGGCAAGCCACGGTCGAGATTCATGACGACGCGCTGATGCCAGGCCAAAAAGTGTTGTTGGTCGATGATCTCTTGGCCACCGGCGGCACCGCAGAGGCGGGTATCCGCCTCGTCGAACGGCTGGGCGCCGAGGTAGTGGGCTGCGCCTTCGTCATCGACCTGCCCGAACTCGGCGGGCGGACGCGGTTGGAGGCCATGGGCGTTCCCGTCCACGCGCTTTGCGCCTTCGACGGGCTGTGAAAGCCCCCAAACGCTTGCCGATCAAGCCGCCAGTCGCCGCGCAGTGCAAGAATGCGGACAGTCGGCACTGCCGTGATCGGCCAAGGCGGTGCCCATGCAGGCCGCAGACTGTTCAGGCTTTTTTCTGTGGCACCTCGGCACCGATGCCCCAGCGTTCCAGCGCGTCATATGCTGCCGACGGATTCTTGTTGATGCGTGAGACCAAAAACTTGCTCAGACCCAACCTTCGGGCAATCTCGTTGACCCCCACACCATCGTCTGACATCTGCTTGATGTGATCAATGTTTTCCCGGGTGTAGGACGGTTTGCGTCCCTTGTAGGCCGTCGGGTTACGGGCCTTGGCATTGGCGATACCTGCCGCTTGCGCCTCTCTGTTCGAAATGGCCTGCGCCTGCGCCATCGCCGACATGAAAGACATCATCGCATCGCGTATGGTCTTTTGTTCAGCGTCTTTGGGTTGCGCATCGAACGTCAGACCGTTGATGATGGTCTTGACGGTTACGCCCCGCTCGAAAAAAAGAGACATGGTGCGCTGGATATCGTCATAATTGTGACCCAGCCGATCCAGCCAGCGCACCAAGACAACATCGCCATCACGCAAGCTCTCAAACAGGCGTTTGCCACCTTCACGCTCGGAAAAAGCGGTGCTCACACCCGGCACGCTGTGATCTGCGATGACCTTGTCGATCAGATAACCTGCGCTCTCCGCCTGGTGGCGCTGTGCGCTGGTGGATTGCTCCACCGCTGAAAGGCGGAGGTACAAGATCGTCTGCGCCTTTGCCTGAGGACTGTAGCGATAAGACAGACTCATTTCATTGGCCTTGGAGCGATCTAACAGGGCGATCCGATATCGCCATGCCGCGCGTTACGAAATCCTGTTGTATCTTGATACCACAAAGTGGGTCGTTGCAATAAGATATATGCTATTCGCTCATCGCCGCATTTTGTGCTTGAATTATTGGGGATTTTTCACGCGGCCATGCGCAAAACCGGCCTGTCCCGATTGCATATGGGGGCTTTGACCCTGTGCATACACAAAGACAGATCGGCTGAAAAAGGCTGGAAAACCAAGCAAGGGCAAGGCGCGACATCGCCCCGTCCATCCACGCGCTGTGCGCGTTCCAGATGCTTGGCGCGCCCAACAGCATGCTCAAGCGATTGCCAATCCAGCGGCAAGAGGTTAGCCACGGGGCCTGTGCGGGCGTGATGGAATGGTAGACATATCGGACTTAAAATCCGTGGGCCTTTGTGCCGTGGGGGTTCAAGTCCCCCCGCCCGCACCAGCGCGCAGAGCGGCAATACGCCTTGGCTAAACGAAAAACGCGCCCGCTATGGGGCGCGTTCTTCGGGTGCGATCGCCGCTTTCGCGGCAACACGCGCGATCAAGCTGCTTCGGCTTCAGCCTCGGCTTGGCTGCGGCGCTCGCTCTCTTCACGGCTGAGCGCGACCGAGGTCCGCACACCGCGCGACACGAAGCACATCAGGCCCTGAACGACGCGCTCATTGGGGTCGATGCCCGCACAGCTGAGCACTTCACGACCATCGCGCGAGCGCGCCCAGCGGGCGATCTGCTCGGGGCCGTTGCCGTATTTCTTGTCATCTGCAATGGCATCATCCAAAGCAGCAAGCACCACCGCGGCGAAAAGCTTGCGCGCGCGCTGGCCTTGTTCGAAGTTGAAGGCAGTGCCATCAACGAAATCTCGCATTTCGTCGTTCCTTGTGATTGCTCTTGCATTTCCGGCGTGAAACACCTTCTGCCCGAAAACTATGCGATTCTGTGATGCCAAAATCGCATATGTGGTATTCCCCCAGCGCATAGCTTGAAAAGGAAACACACAGTTTCCAGTAGATGGCTCGCATCCCCAACCGTATATATAGGGGCCGTCAACAATCCATCAAGTTTTTGCCATTATTTCGTCATATTTGGCAGGCGCCGCAGCCATACCCTCAACGGTTCCGCCCACCACCCCAGGGCGAGAAAAGGCGGCGGCGCGATCCGCTTTGTGGAATACGCGTCTGGTACGCGCCCGCGGATGCTGTGGGTGCGCGTGGCGCGCCGCTTACCCGGCGCACCCGCGGTATCGCAGAGCTGCCGCGCGGCGCTACGACATATTCGACCGGCGCATGGGGTGGCTCGCCATGCCATTTCGCCCAGAACGCAGGGCCACCCAGCCGAAGCCATAGCGGCAAGGCAAGAACGACACCTGCGATGAAACCGCCGGCATGCGCCCAATAAGCGACACCGCCACCCGCCACATCCATCGCCACGCCGTTGAACAATTGGAGCGCGAACCACAGCCCCAGCATGATCCATGCCGGGATGGTGAAAATCTTGAACAGCACCACGATGATGACCAGAACATCGATCCGCGCGCGCGGGAACAACAGCAGATACCCCCCCATCACGCCCGCGATCGCCCCGGATGCGCCCACCATCGGCACCGTGGAGCCCGGCGCGGCCAAGATCTGTCCCGCCGCCGCCGCCAGCCCCGCGGCCAGGTAAAAGCCCAAGAACCGCAAATGCCCGAAGAGATCTTCCATATTGTCGCCGAAGATCCACAAGAACAGCATGTTGCCGATCAGATGCATCCAGCCCCCATGCAAGAACATCGAGGTCAATAGCGTATGCCCATCCGCACCCGACAGCACCTCGTCGGGGACCAAGGCCCAATCGGCAAAAAACGCCATCAGCTGCCGCTCCGACCCCGAAAGCGCCGGATAATAGGATAGAAACACCACGACATTGATCGCGATGAGCGCCCAGGTCACATAGGGCGTGCGGTTCGACGGGTTATGATCGCGGATCGGGAACATCACCCCAACTTCGGGCGCGTATCGGACCCGGTCAAGGGGTGGCTGGGCGGCACCGCGTCATTCCAGCTCTTCTGCCGCCAGCGCCAGCCTGATTTCGCGCCGCACCATCTTGCGCACATTGCGGGTGATGCGCTGACCCAAGGCGCCCTGAAGCTCTTGGCGCACGACCTCAGAGACGATCTCGCGCAGCGTTTCCTCGTCGAGAATGCCATCCTCGGCCTCGGGAAAGCTGAAAGGCGCGGTGGTATCGCCCAAATCCTCGACGTTTTCGTCGTCATCATGCATCAAATCATCCACCGCATCAGCCGTTGCCTCATCTTCATCCGGGAGATCGGCATCCGGGGCATGCGCGGCGGTCTGCGATGTGGCCTCATCCGTAGAGTCATCGAGCGGCGCCTCCGCGTCCCCATCCGCATCGGTGTAAGCAGCATGGCCCAGATCGTCCGGCCCTGCCGCGTCCGGGGCCTCCCCCTGCTCCAAGGTATCCTCGGGCGATGGCGCCTCAGGCTGGGATTGCCCACGCATATGCACCAATTCGCGCAGCGCCTGATCGGCCCCGGCATCGGGCCAATTGGCGTCGCCCGTCTCGGCCTCGAACTCGGCACCGGATGCGGCGTTCTGCAAATGGGTCAGCTTGGCGCGAAAACTCTGGCGATCATGCGCAGGCCAAGGCTCATCCGCGCTCAACCCCTCGGCGATGGCGTCGGAAACAGCCTCTTGCGCGCTATCGGCGATCTCGCCCCAATCGGCCAAGCGATCTTCAAGCCCCCAAGCCGTTTCATCGGTCTGCGGGTCAGTCGCGTCATGCGTGTCATCATCCGCAGGCCGACCAACCGGCGCCCAAGGATCATCGGGCTCGCTGACACGCAAAGCAGGCGTCAGCACAAGCTTTTCGGGTCCATCAGAGGGGGGCGGCGCGGCAGGCTTGGCACCGGGGCCAGCAACAAGGCGTCGGATGGATGCCAGAACATCCTCGATCTCTTCGGCGGATTTCGCTGCTTCCGTCATTACCGCTCACTCCTCGATACGCAAGGCCGACCATGGTCAAAAGCCGCGCGCGACCGCTCCACCAGACCAGCCCTTTTACCCCTCATGCGGGGGGCTTGTCGGAAAAGATAGCCGCAAGCGGCCCTTCGCACAACGGATAGCGCGAATTGTGCCGATTACGCAGCAACCTGCGGCAGGGCGATCACTCTCGCCCGATGGCCTGCAACAGCGTGTCGAGCCGGTCACCCTGTGGCGAGGCGATCCGCGGCCGCCCCCCTTGGAAGGTCGCGCCATAGGCCGCGATGTCGTATTCCGGCACCGGGAGCGCAAGCGCCGTCACACCCAATAGGCCCGCCGCACCCAAGATACCGTAAGCAGCCGCATACAGCCCTGATTGCGCCTCGATCCGGCTGATGCGCGCCTCGAGCAGGTCTTGCTCGGCATCGAGCACATCCAGCGTCGTGCGCGCGCCCAGCGACGCCTCTTCGCGGATGCCCTCAAAGGCAAGCTGTGCGGCATTGATCCGCTGATCGGATGCCTGAATCTGTGCCGCGGCGATCCCCAAGCGCGCATAGGCATTGCCCAGAAGTTGCAGATTGACCTGCACCTGCCGGTTCAGACCGGCGCGGACCGCTGCGACCTGCGCCAGCGCTTGGCGTTCGAGCGAGCCAAGCTGCCCCCCGCGATAGATCGGCTGGCTGAGCGTCAGGCTGAGGCTGGCGCCATTGCCCTCCAGATCGGCGCGCGGCGCCGCGAATGTCTCGCTGCGCGAAAGGTCCAGCGACACGCTGGGCCGCGTTGCACCGCGCGCCTGCGCCACGGCGAATTCGGCGGCGGCCACTTCGTGCTGCAGCGCGCGGATCGCGGGATGCTCTTGCCGCGCAAGGCGTGCGGCCTCATCCTCGGATACGGGCAAGGTCGGCATCGCCCCCGGACCGGGCAGTGCGTCGGGGTAACGCCCAACGGCAAGATTGAACAATTCGCGCGAAATATCGCGCGTGCCTTGCGCCGCGGCCAGATTGGAGCGCGCGGTCGCCAACAGCGCCTCGGCTTGGGCCACATCGGTGCGGGTGGCCTCGCCCACTTCGAAACGATCCCGCGCGGCGCGCAGCTGTTCGGTGACGACGCGCACATTGGCCTCGCGCACCGCAACGACCTGCTGGGCCTGCCAGACGTCGAGATAGGCGGTCACAGCATCGCCCAGCACTTGCGCCTCAAGCGCCACAAGCTGCGCACGCGCGGCGTTGAGCGTCTCTTCCGCCCCGCGAAGCGCATTTCGGCGCGACCCGCCCGCGTAAAGCGTGGCCTCGGCCACCAAGCGCGCGGTGGTGGTGGTGGTATCGGCCACCAGATCGCGCGAACTGCTGGCCGCAAAGTTCAATGTCGGCAAAAGCGCTGCGATGGCTTGGTTCACACCCTCGTCGCGCACCCGCAACAGGTATCTGTTCTGCTCGAGAAGCGCCGAGTTGCGATAAGCATCGGCCATGGCATCGCGCAGCGTATCGGCACCCGCCGGCACCACCGAAAGCGTGGCAAAGGTCAGGGCCGCACAAAACCCGCGCTTTATTCGCATCTTCCAGCCCGCCATCGCCTTCACCCTTTGCTCGCCGCGCCCAGCCCGGCCTTTTGCCACCGAAACGGCCGTCAGAATACGAAACCCGCAACCCGCGCAAAGCCCGGCAAGACCGGGGCGGTCGCGTTGAATTCGACCCGCCACGACATCGCGCCGCCGATCTTGCGGCCAAGACGGGCCTCGCCCAGCGCAGCTTGCATGAAGACGGCCATGATCCGGCCCCCGTCCTTGAGTTGGTCGATCAAGGACTGTGGGATTTCTTCGACACCGCCAAAGGCGACGATCACATCATAGGGGCCGTTCTTGGCGCTGCCTGCAGTCAGGGGCGCGTTCAAAACGGCGGCATTGTCGATTTCTTGCGCCGACAGGGCGGCCTCGGCATCGGCGGCCAGTGTCGCATCCTCTTCGACAGCGACGACCGCATCGACCAAGCTGGCCAAAAGCGCGGTGGTATAGCCCAAGCCCGGCGCGATCTCGAGCACCAGCTCGCCGGGCTTCAACTCGAGCGCTTGCAACATCTTGGCAATACTGCGCGCCTCCATCAACTGACGCGTCGCGGTCAGATCGACAGGCGCGCCCGCATAGGCCAGATCACGGCGCGCATCGGGCACGAAGGCCTCACGCGGGATCGTAAGCATCGCGTCAAGCACGGGAAAGCTGGTGACATCGGATGGCCGCACCTGCGTGTCGACCATCGTGCGGCGGCGTTCGGCGTAGTCTGCCATGGGAACTGAACCAATCCGTCTAGTTTATCCGCGTTTCTCATCGCACAGCGCGCGGGTCGGTGCAACGACAGGATGGCGGGCTGCGACGTTTGTCCCCGCACACCCGCCGCATCATCGGCGCGTTTGCAACCTTGCGCGCCCTGCGCGCATCGGCTACCTGAGTGCGCACCACCCCGGCGGCGAGTTGGCGGAGAGGTTACGCAGCGGATTGCAAATCCGTGTAGACCGGTTCGATTCCGGTACTCGCCTCCATATTTCCCTCAACATCCGAAAGCCAATACACCCACGCAAAAGGGCGACCTTTCGGCCGCCCCTTACCCATCCCGCCCGCGTCTGCTCAGGCGTTCGCGCCGCGCACAGCGTCGATGACGGCATCCGTCACCTCTTGGGTCGTCGCCGTGCCGCCCACATCGGGCGTCATGATGCCCGCGGCACAGACCTGTTCCACCGCGGCCATCAGGCGCGTGGCGGCGGCAGGTTCGCCCA
>NZ_CBFIIK010000026.1:0-26022 GCF_965662675.1 Roseicyclus sp.
AATGCAATCCCCCCAGAAGCTGCTGGAAATTAGAGCAAAACTGTAATATTCTGCAACAATGGAATAAATGCATGGATATGCATCAAGATGCACAATCAAGTCGCGGATGCGCCCCTTGAACACCCCGAGACCTCAGCGTCGCTGATGACGACGGCCGAGATCGCCGCCTATCTGCGGCTACGCGAGCGCACGATCTACGAGATGGTCGCGCGCCAGACCATTCCCTTTACCCGCGCCACTGGGAAACTTTTGTTTCCAAGGCGGCTCATCGATGCATGGCTAGAGGCGCAAACCGAACTGCCGGATGCGGGCATCGCTCCTGCGCCACCGATCTATGCCGGATCGAATGATCCGTTGTTGGAGTGGGCGCTACGGCAATCCGGCAGCGGTTTGGCAGTGCTGGCGCGCGGATCGACGCAAGGGCTTGAGGAACTTGTTGCGGGGCGCGCGGTGCTGGCCGGGCTTCACCTGATCGACCCGGAAACGGGGCGTTGGAACCTTGCGGCGGCGCGTGCGCATCTACCTGGATCACGGCATGTGATGATCCATTGGGCGCGAAGGACACAGGGCATTTTTGTCGCCAAGGGCAATCCGCTTGGCGTCACCGGGCTCGGCGATGCCGTGACGCGTGGCTTGCGCTTTGCTGTGCGGGCCGAAGGGGCGGGATCACAGCGGCTGCTTGATGTCCTGCTGGCGCGCGAAGGCGTGTCGCGCGCCGCTCTAACCACGACCGAAAGGGGTGCGGAAACCCACGCCGATCTTGCGGCGCTGATCGAAACGGGCGAGGCGCAATGCGGCCTTGGGTTGCAATCGGCGGCCGGGCAACTGGGTTTTCTGCCGCTGATCACGGATGAAAGTTTCGATCTGGTCATGACCCGGCGCGCGTATTTCGAGCCGCCCATGCAAAGCCTGTTGGATTTCGCGAAATCCGAAGCCTTCGCAAAACGCGCCACCCATCTCGGCGGGTATGATATCGCGCAGCTGGGCGATGTGATCTGGAACGGCTAGGGGGCGCTGTGGCGTTTGGCCGGGAATTGCCACAAACTCAGTCGCGTCACCCCGATACATGACAAATGCGCCACGTACAGACCACGCCATTCCTTGTTTAAAGCTATTTAAAACAGATAGTTAAATATAATCCGAGAACGTGAATAATCGCGACATGAATCTGTCGCGGGCGGACCAGACCCGGGATGCGTTCGGGTTCTTGATGCATGAAATTGCAGCGAACCCATGGCCACGCGTTACATTCCCCTCGCACTCCATCACAGCCCCGCCCCCAAGGTCCGGCATTTCGCGATGCTTGCCGGGATCGAGGCCAGTATACGCGGCACGCTGATCTCGGCCATGCCGCTGGTCGTCTATGACGCGCTTGGCAGCGCCGAGGCGACATCTTCGGCCTATTTCGTGGCTGGGATCGTGGCGCTGGCTTGGGGGCTGATGGTGCCTTGGGCGACACGGCATCTCCCGCGGCGTTGGGCCTATTCGGCGGGATGCGTGTTGTATCTTGTGGGGATGGCACTGGCGGTTATCGGCACACCAGCGACAGTGCCATTTGCGCTGATGTGCCTTGCGATGGCGACGGCGACGACTTTCGTGTGCTTCAACGCCTATATCCTTGACTATATCGACCGCGCCGAACTGGGTAAAAGCCAGTCCACCCAGATGGTTTATGCGGCGGGTCCTTGGGCCATCGGGCCGATGGCGGGGGTCTGGCTGCACGATTGGTGGGCGCCCGCGCCGTTCTTGCTGGCGGGTGTTTTCGCGATAGGGCTTCTGATTACCTTCTGGGTGCTGCGGCTGGGGAACGGTAAGCAGATCAGGCGGGCAAAGGGGCCGGCACTGAACCCTCTGGCCTATCTGACCCGCTTCTTCCGCCAGCCGCGGCTGATCGCAGGGTGGATGTTCGCGGTGATGCGGTCCTGCGGCTGGTGGGTTTATGTCGTCTACCTGCCGATCTTCTGTATCGAAGCGGGTCTGGGCGACAAGGTGGGCGGCATCGCGCTGTCGATTTCGAACGCGCTTTTGTTCATCTCGCCGCTGATGCTGCGACATGCAAAACGGACATCGGTCCGCCGATCCGTGCGGCTGGCTTTTGGTGTTTGCGGGGCGCTGTTTATGGTGGCGGCGTTCGTGTCGCCCCTGCCCTGGCTGACGGTGGCGGCCTGCATGGGGGCGTCGATCTTTCTTGTGCTGCTCGATGTCGTGGGAGGTTTGCCCTTCCTGATGGCAGTCAAACCCTCCGAGCGGACCGAGATGAGCGCCGTCTATTCCAGCTTCCGCGATGTCTCGGGCATCTTGACGCCGGGGTGCGCGTGGCTTGTGCTGCTGGTTGCACCGCTGCCCGGTATTTTCATGGCAACCGGGGCGGGTTTGCTGTGCGCTTTTGCAGTGGCGGGACGGCTGCACCCGCGCCTTGGCGCCGCGCGCGTGCCGATGATGCGCAGCGGCGCACCGCCGGCGTGACGCTGACCGCCCAATCGATGCTGGATGGCGCAGGGTGGCGGGAGGAAAGCATCTTGGCGATGCCACGCCGATCGCGGGTCAAGCGCGCCGCTGCACAGAACTGCGATAGCTTGCCATCAAATCGTTGAAACGTTCACCCTGCACCGACACATGGGCACTGAGCGTTGCTGCTGCGACATCGCTATTGCCATTGCGCAGGGCTTCGGCGATGCGGCGATGTTCATCCAACGATTGGCGCAAGCGTCCACGCAAACGCAGCTGCATCCGACGGAACGGCTGCAAGCGGCGGTGCAACCGCGCAGCTTCGGCCGCAAGAAAGCCGTTTCCGCTCGCTTCATAGATGAGATGATGAAAGCGCTCGTTCTCACGATAATAAGAATCGGCGTCGCCTTCGGCCGCCGAAACCTC
Source organism: Roseicyclus sp. (assembly GCF_965662675.1). GTDB lineage: Bacteria > Pseudomonadota > Alphaproteobacteria > Rhodobacterales > Rhodobacteraceae > Roseicyclus. The sequence goes on from NZ_CBFIIK010000026.1 coordinate 2,875, forward strand.
GCATGCGGCCACCGTTTGATCGATCTGCGCCAAGAGCGCATCGGTCACCCGCCGCGCCGCAAGGCGGCCGCAAAAGGCCTCAAGCTCTGCCATTACCTCGAACATCTCGACGACTTCGTCAAAGGCAGGGTAGCGCACGAATGCACCGCGATGGGGCACCAATTCGATCAGACCTGACCCTGCAAGCCTCTGAAATGTTTCGCGGATGGGTGTGCGTGACACGGCATAGCGTTCGCAAAGCCGTGCCTCGTCAAGCCGCTCACCATTCGCGAATTCGCCGGTGAGGATCGCCTGTTCCAACAGTTCGCGGAGATGATCTGCAATGCGTTCGGACATGCGCCTTCACTAGCCCATCATCCGCATACCAGCAATGGCCATTTTGTATACGAAACGTTTGACATCGCACACGCTCATGCTAGCTCTTGGACACTGCGACAAAACGGAGGTTGTCGCGCATACATATGATCCAAGGGGGGATTTCATGAATTTCAAAGCCGGTATCGCCGCGACGGCGATGGGTTTGCTGATGGCCGTAGGTGCCAATGCAACCGAATTACGCCTTTCGCATCAATGGTCGACGGGCGATGTGCGCCACCAGGTCGCCGAAATGTTGGCCAATGAGGTGGCCGCTGCGGGTGTGGATCTGTCAATCACGATCTACCCGTCGGAATCGCTGTTTCGCGCGCGCGAGCAATACAATCCGCTCTCGCGCGGTCAGGTGGACATGATCGTCTATCCCCTGTCGTATTCCGGTGGCCAGCGTCCCGAATACAACCTGACCCTGATGCCGGGCCTGGTGAAAAATCATGACCATGCCGCGCGCCTGAACGAGAGCGCCTTCATGCAAGAGATCGAGGCCCTGATGGCCGAAGATGACATCAAGGTTTTGGTGCATGGCTACCTGGCGGGCGGCTTTGCATCGACCGGCGATTGCATCACCCGGCCCGAGCATATGAACGGGTTGACGACGCGTGCGGCCGGTCGCGCCTTCGAACAGATGCTTGCCGCAGCCGGTGCGTCGATCACCTCGATGGCGTCGTCCGAAATCTACAACGCGATGCAGACCGGCGTGCTTCAGGCGGTCAACACATCGTCGTCATCCTTTGCCTCGTTCCGGCTTCAGGAACAGGTGGCTTGCTACACGCCTGCGGGCGAGTATGCGCTTTGGTTCATGTATCAGCCGGTGATGATGAACAAATCCACCTTCGACGGGCTGACCCAAGCGCAGCAAGACGCGCTGATGGCGGCAGCCGCCAATGCCGAGGGGTGGTATCTGGAGCAGGCCAAACTGGCGGATGCGGAATCGGCGCAAGTCTTCCGCGATGCAGGCGTCCAGATCGCCGAAATGACAGCGGATGATTTCAACGCCTGGTTGGCACTGGCGCGTGAGAGCTCCTACCCGGCCTTCCTCGCGGATGCACCGAACGGGCAAGCGCTTCTGGATTTGGCGCTGTCGGTCGAGTGATCTATCGGGGCGGCGCGATGGTGCCGCCCCCATCTTCCAACTTGCGGGCCGGAGAACGATCGATGGCAACCCTCCCCACAGCCGGTGCCGCGCGCACGGGCAACAATATCTTCTTGCGTGCCGTGGCGGGGCTGTCGCTGCTGTGCGGCTGGACTGCGGCCGCGATGATCCTGAGCGCGGTGTTCATCACCTGCCAGATGATCTTCGTGCGGTTCGTCTTGGGCGTTTCGACGATCTGGCAGACAGAGGCGGTGATCTATTTGGTTGTGGGCGCGACATTGCTGGGGCTGCCATATGTGCAGCTGATGCGCGGACATGTGAATGTCGATCTCTTGCCGATCTGGACGAAGGGGTGGATGCGCCGCGCGCTTGCCTTTTTGGTCATTGGCGCATCCATCGTCATCATCGGGTTGATGGCCTTTTACGCCTATGAAATGTGGCATTTCGCGTGGAAGCGCGGCTGGCGATCCGAGACGGTGTGGGGTGTGCGCTTGTGGATCCCCTATCTCGCGCTGCCGATCGGTTTTGGCCTCTACCTGTTGCAGCTTTGTGCCGATCTCTATGCGATCGCTTTCGGGATCGAACGTCCCTTCGGTATGGAGGATAAATGATGGATCCGCTCTCGCTTGGCCTATTGGTTGCGCTTATCACCGTCTTGGTCCTGTTTTCAGGCGTTTCGGTCGCGGTCGGGCTTTTGATCGTCGCGGGGGGCTTTTTGCTGATCTTCGACGGGGCAAGGTCACTGGAACTGATGCCGGAGATCTTTTTCGGCAAGCTGAATTCTTTCGCCCTGCTGGCCATTCCGATGTTCATCATCATGGGTGCTGCCATCGCATCAACGCGGGCGGGGGCCGATCTTTACGAGGCGCTGGAACGCTGGCTTACGCGCGTGCCGGGGGGCCTTGTGATGTCGAACCTCGGGGCCTGCGCGCTGTTCTCGGCGATGTCGGGCTCCAGCCCGGCCACATGCGCGGCCATCGGCAAGATGGGCATCCCCGAGATGCGCAAGCGCGGCTATTCCGACGAGGTCGCCTCGGGTTCCATCGCGGCGGGTGGCACGCTGGGTATCTTGATCCCGCCTTCGGTCACGATGATCGTCTACGGGATCGCCACGGAAACTTCGATCGGGCGACTGTTCTTGGCAGGCGTCATGCCGGGGCTTTTGTTGGTGGGCCTTTTCATGGTGTGGTCGGTTTTTCACACATGGCGCTATGGCGATGCCGCCGTATTCTCGACGCGCAGCTACTCGCTGCGCGAACGCCTTGAAATCTTGCCCCGCGTCATCCCGTTCATGATCATCATCGTGGGGGTGCTTTACGCGATGTATGGCGGGATCGCCACGCCGTCGGAAACGGCGGCGGTGGGAGCGCTGCTGTGCTTGCTGATCGCGATGATCATCTACCGGCTTTGGTCGCCCATCAAACTCTGGGGCATCTTGCGTGACAGCACGCGCGAGTCGGTGATGATCTTGTTCATCATCGGCGCAGCGGGTGTGTTCAGCTACATGCTGTCCTCGCTCTACATCACCCAATCCATCGCGGAATGGATCTCGGCGCTGGATGTGAACCGCTGGGTGTTGTTGGGCGTGGTCAATATCTTCTTGTTGATCGCAGGCTTCTTCTTGCCACCCGTGGCCGTCATCTTGATGGCCGCCCCAATCTTGATGCCGATCATTCTGGCCGCCGATTTCGACCCTTACTGGTTCGCGGTGATCTTGACGATCAACATGGAGATCGGGCTGATCTCGCCGCCGGTAGGGTTGAACCTTTATGTCATCAACTCCATCGCGCCCGACATTCCGCTCAAGAAGATCCTCGTCGGATCATTGCCTTATGTTGGCTGCATGGTGCTGGCCATCGTGATCTTGTGCTTCTTTCCGGGCATCGCGACATGGCTTCCTGATTTGGTGATGGGACCGGTGTAATGGGACGCAGCTGGGCGCTAGGCGATCTTTTATCGACCTTGTTCGAACGACGGGCAGCGCCGTTTCGGACAGCCGGCAAAGACCCCCTGCCCGACTTGTGCCGCGCCTTGATGTCGGGGCGCGGCGAGGTGTCGGGGATGAAGCTGGCAGGCGCCGCCTTGGCGCGTTGGCGCGTGGCCGATGATGCCGAACGGCGGGCTTTCTTTCGATATCTGGCTGATGATCTCGATCTTGATCCTGAGGCATTGCAATCGGCGACGCAAAGCTACCAAGCCACGCGTGGTGCGGAAGAGTTGCACCAACTTTTGCGCGCTGCAGAGCCGCCAAGGCAGGAATTACTGAGGCGCCTCAACCAAGCCGTGGGCGGCACGGTTGATCTTGTTGCAATGCGCGTCGCGCTATTGGATGCCGCCCGGCAAGAACCCGATCTGGCCCGGGTCGATCTGGATTTCGGACATCTTTTCGCAAGCTGGTTCAATCGCGGCTTCTTGGTGTTGCGACGCATCGACTGGGACAGCCCGGCGGCGCTGTTGGAACGGCTGATCGCCTATGAGGCGGTCCATGAGATCCAAAGCTGGGATGATCTGCGCCGCCGTGTTGCGCCCACTGACCGACGGTGTTTCGCCTTTTTCCATCCAGCCTTGCCCGATGATCCGCTGATCTTCGTCCAAGTCGCGCTGACCCGCGGCATTCCCAGCGCCATCGGCCCGATCTTGGCCGAAGACCGCATATCGCTTGCGCCCGCACAGGCCGATACGGCCGTGTTTTACTCCATCTCGAATTGCCAAGCGGGGCTGCGCGGCATTTCCTTCGGCAACTCGCTGATCAAGCAGGTACTTGAGGTGCTGAACGCCGAGTTGCCGCAGCTTTCGACCTTCGTGACGCTTTTGCCCATACCGGGCCTCGCGCGCTGGATCTCCGAACAGACCGAGCAGATCGCGGCAAAAGATCCCCAAGCACAGCTGCGCGCCTTGGCGGCGCGATACCTTCTTCAGGCTAAGGCGCCAGATGGACAACCGCGCGATCCGGTCGCGCGGTTTCACCTCGATAACGGGGCCGAGGTTCATGCCATCCATGCCGACGCCGACCTTTCGCCAAGGGGTATGGCGCAGAGCCATGGGGCGATGGTGAATTACCGCTATGATCCGGCACGGGTCGAGGACAATCACGAAACCTATGCCACGGCGCACGAAATTGTTGCAGCGCGCGACGTGCGCAATCTGGTGCATTAGGCTCGGATGAGGCGATGCCGAAGATAGGAACCGAATGATGGCCAACCCGCTTTTCGATGCGCTCTTTCAGCCACTTGAACAGCGCGATTCATGTTTCTTGCTGACCCAAGACGGGCAAGAGATAACCGGGCGCGCATTCTTGGCGATGGCTGCCCGATACGCGCATACGCTGCGCACATGCGGGGTCGCACCGGGCGATCGCATCGCTGTGCAGGTGCATAAATCACCCGAAGCGTTGGCGCTATACTGTGCGGCGGTGATGACGGGGACGGTCTTTTTGCCGCTCAACACATCCTATACCGCGGCCGAGATCGCGTATTTCTTGGGTGATGCCACACCGGCGGTGTTCATTTGCGACCCGCAACAGGCGCCGAAACTGGCAACGATCGCTGCACAATTCGGCGCGACGATGCTGACACTGGACGGCGCCGGCCGGGGAAGTCTGGCCGATCAGGCAAATAACCAGCCCGATACCGCCCCCGTGACGGCCTGCGCTGGCGATGCTCTGGCCGCGATCCTCTACACTTCGGGGACGACAGGGCGCTCGAAGGGGGCGATGCTGACGCAGCACAATCTTTTGTCCAACGCGTTTGCCCTCGCAGAAGAATGGCGTTTCTCTGCGGATGACATTTTGCTGCATGCCTTGCCGATCTTTCACACCCATGGGCTGTTCGTGGCCAGCCATGTTTGCTTGATCAGCGGCGCAACGATGATCTTTCTGCCCGGTTTCGATACGACGCAGGTGTTACATTTTCTGCCCCAAGCGACAGTGATGATGGGTGTTCCGACCTTCTACACACGGCTCTTGGACGAAGAAGGCTTTAGCGAACAAGCGACGGCACACATGAGGCTGTTCGTGTCCGGCTCCGCCCCGCTTCTGGCCGAGACGCATGCAGCCTTTGCCGCGCGCACGGGTCACGCGATCTTGGAGCGCTATGGCATGACCGAAACAAATATGAACACCTCCAACCCCTACGAGACCGCGCGCAAACCAGGTACCGTCGGTCGCCCCCTCCAAGGCGTCGAAGTCTTCGTGACCGATCCCGCCACTGGCGCACACCTCCCGCAAGGCGCGATCGGCATGATCGAAGTGCGTGGCCCGAACGTATTCAAAGGGTACTGGAACATGCCCGAGAAAACCCGCGAAGAATTACGCGAGAACGGCTTTTTCATCACGGGCGATCTGGGGCGCTATGACGAAGATGGCTACTTATCGATCGTGGGACGACAAAAGGATCTGATCATTTCGGGCGGCTACAATGTCTACCCAAAGGAGGTCGAGTTGATACTCGATGAACAACCCGGCGTGCTGGAAAGTGCCGTGGTTGGCGTCCCGCATCCCGATTTCGGCGAAGCGGTCTTGGGCATCTTGGTGCCGCGCCCGGGTCAATCCCCCGACCCAGCGGCAATCGACACAGCCTTGCGGACGAGCCTTGCACGTTTCAAGCAGCCCAAAGCACTGGTAATGATGGAAAAACTCCCGCGAAATCGGATGGGAAAAGTCCAGAAAGCCGAATTGCGGGCCGCGTTTTCCAAGCACTTCCAGTGAACGATGTCCGGCGCGTTTGCTCGCCCTCTCGGAACATGGCCGCATTCCTCGCTTGCGATCGTCAGTAAAAGCGGACCACACATGATGCTGGTTGATTTCGCCAAACGCTGACGACCGATTTGGCCTGTGGGGTTGCTCACGAAGGTGATGCGCGGCCGCACCAGAGATACGTATCGGGACGGGATAATCCCACTGGATGAAAGCGGCAACAAATTCGGATTTTCCAATCAAGATGATCGGCCACCGGTGACCAAACCGAACAACAGGCACCTCATCCTGCAGAATTTGTCGGTCAGTTCATTTCTTTGCTCGCCGAGAAGGCCTTGTTTCGCGCTTGTCTGGGGCATGGCACCACGCACTCCTGCCCAACATCCTCCAGATGATCCGGGCGCTCTTTTTTTTTAGATACAAGAGAGACAATGCTCCAAATAGAGCGCTCACACACCTTTATCTTGAATTAATGCAACTTAAGTTTCAATTTATCGTTAGATTAAAAGATCAAGGTAAATTTCTGATATTTATCACTTTTACTCACACAATTTGTGCTCTGTAATTCGCAGTGCCCACACGTTGCTGCTATGTTAACGTTCAGGGCAAGTACCGCTGTGGCAATCCATTTCATTTGCTTTCGCAATGGCGGTGATTTCATGGAAATTGCAAATAACAGGGGCAACGGGGCAGAATTATATTGGAATACGTTGTGAAAGACACGGCATTGTCTTCCCATGTTGACAAGAAACGTTCGTCCAATCCTGATGCGGACAGAACGACCAGTCTGATCATCGGGACTTCGATCAGCATGGTGGAGCTCAAAAAGCTCGTCACCATCGTGGCGCCATCACTTGCGCCCGTGATATTGACCGGGGAAACCGGCGTTGGCAAAGACATCGTCGCGCAGGATATCCATCGTCAAAGCATGCGCACTGGCCCATTCGTCGCGATCAATTGCGCCGCCATTCCCGCGGAGCTTCTGGAATCCGAATTGTTCGGCTATGAAAAGGGCGCCTTTACCGGCGCGGATCGGGCGCGCGCGGGCCGGTTCGAGATGTCGAATGGCGGCACGCTTTTCCTAGACGAAGTGGGCGACATGCCGCTTGCGCTGCAATCAAAATTGCTGCGGACGCTGGAAAACCATTGCATCCAACGCATTGGCGGCGCGCATGAGATCAAGCTTGACCTGCGGTTGATTTGCGCCACCCACAAGAATGTCGAGAACATGGTCGAGGACGGCCGGTTTCGCGCCGATCTTTACTATCGACTGGCCGCCTTTCCGATCGAAGTACCGCCCTTGTCGGAGCGGAGTGACGACATCCCTGCCCTGCTCGACGCGATGACCCTGACCTATCTCGACCGACAGCCAGAGGCGGCAGCCCCGCATTTCGCGCCCTCGGCTATCGCGGCGCTCAAGGCTTACGCGTGGCCGGGCAATGTGCGGGAATTGCGAAATGTGCTTGAGCGTGCCTTTGTGCTTTTCGCCGGACGCGAGGTTTCAGGCCAACATATCACCGAAAACCTGTTGCGGCTGCGCCTGCCCGGGCCAAGCCCGAAGGCAGAGCTTGATGCGCTATGGGAAGCGGCCGCGATGTTCGAGAACGCGGCCGATGATCTGCCAGAAGACCTGTTGCAAAAATCGCCGCCGGCGCCCGAGGATTTCCGCAACTGGTTCCTGCATCACGATGAAATCGACCTGCGCGGTTTCGTGCGCGATGTCGAGGTCGTGCTGATCGAGGCGGCGCTGACCGCCAAATCCGGTCTTGTCAGCCATGCCGCCGACGCCTTGAAGCTGCGCCGGACGACCTTGATCGAAAAGATGAAGAAACTGATGATCGAAAGGCCCAACGCGGGCTGAGATGGGGCGCGCTAGTCGCGCGAATTGTTCCATGCATCGAGCATCGAGGTCAGGTAATCGCCCGTGCTTTTCAACTGGGTGACGATGGCCTCCATCGCGCCGAACCTTGCCATGTAGCGTTCGCTTATGCGGCTTTCGCTGAGGGAAAGATCATCCAGAAGATCTTCTTGCTCGCGGGCATCTTGCTCGAACCGGGTGGTACGCAGGGCGATGTCGCCACTTGCCGCAAGGCTGTCATCCACAAAATTGCGCAAACGCTCGATCAAGCTTTCGCCGAAATAGACGGTCGCGGTGCTTGGCGAGGGGTCGGTCACCCGCAAGGTGACCCCGCCAAAATCGCCGGTGATTTTGTAGAATTCGCGCACCCCATCGACAGTCCGCGCAATCATGGCCTCGCCGTTCAATGTCGCGGCAGTGTCGGATGTCTGCTCGAAGGTGAATGCCCCTGCAGGCGGCGCGCCATAGCCCGCGACGGCCACCGAAATGCCTTGCGACGAACTTGTGTTGAGGGACTGAAAAACAGCCCGGTAAAGCATGGGATCGCGCGCCATCGCGGCTTGGAATTCCGTACTATCGACGGATAGCGAGCCGTCACGCTCGGTCCGCACACCAAGGTTCGAAAGAAAGACGGATGCATCGCCGAACCCTTCAAGCGGTGTCGTGGTCAGCGCGGCCAGATTACGCGACAGGGCGGCCACCGCTGGGTCGGCGGCAAGCGGGCCGCTTTGTGCGCCGTTGATGCCGCGCGCCGTGGCCTCTCGCAGGAGCGATTGGGTCGTATTGATCGCCTCGACAAAGGCGCGCAGTTCTGCCTCGGCCAAATCAGGATCTTCCAGCGCGACAACCTTGGCCGCGCCCGATGTCGTCGCGTTCAGTGTCAGGCTAAGCCCCGGCAAAAGATCGTCGATCTGGTTGGAGCTGCGCGTGACCGCGATGCCATCGACACTGAGCGCTGCGTCGCTTGCGGCGACGACCTCGTTCGAGCGGTTGGTTGTATTAAGTCCCACAAGTAGTTCGTCGGCTGGTGCCGTGGCGGTAATATTCAGCGCATTCTCGGCGCCCGTATCTGTCATGACGGCAAGCGAATAGCTGTCATTGCCCTTGGCGATGACCTGGGCCGTGACACCCGAAATGGCCGAAAGCTGGGTCGCCAGATCGTCAAGCCCCTGTGCGTCATTGGTCAAGGTGATCGTCACCGACGCGCGGCCCGAACCGGTGAAGGTCACCCCATTCCAGCTGCCGAAATCCAAGGTGAGGCTGCCAGCGCCAAGGGCTGCATCCGCGCTTGCAAAACCGGTGAATTCCAGAACCTGCCCCTGCGCCAGCGCTGTCACCTCGACCGATGCGGTGCGGTTTTCAAGTGCGGTCAGATCGGAAATCGCGACCGACACGGCGGCCGAAGAAGAGGCCACATCAAATGCAACGCCGGCGGACTCGACGGCCAAGGTGGTGCGCAAGCTTTCCATGCCCGCGCGCAGCTTGCCCATTTCCGAGATCGACAATTCGATCTTTTCCATCTGCCCCGAAATCTGGGCCCGCTTGGGTTCGACCTCGGCGGCGGTCAGGGAGTCAACGAGCTGGGTGATGTTCAGCCCCGAACCCTTGCTGTTGAGCGTGCTGAGATAATCTACGGCCATCCGCCGTTTTCCTTTCGACGTTCATCTTACCTTAACGACAGGGCGTGACGCTGGTTTACCGCTGTGGACCGCTCAATACTCGATCGAGATCTCGATCCGGCGATTGCGTTCGCGACCGGCGTCGGTGTCGTTGCTGTCGACGGGCTGGGTTTCGCCATAGCTGACGGCTTGCATTCGGCCCGGCTGCACCAGACCGGTGGACTCGATGGACTGCACGACGCTTGCGGCGCGCGCAGCCGCCAGATCCCAATTGTCGCGGAACACCCCGCCACGGATCGGCACATTGTCGGTATGACCCGCCACCACGATGGTGCTGGACTCGCCCATCGCGGTAAAGGCGATGCGGCTCATGATATCGAGGGCCGCCGCTGTCAGATCGGCCGAGCCAGAGGGGAAAGCCCCCCCTGCACCCACGGTGATCAGCACCTTATCCTCGCGCTGCTCGACTTCGACCAACCCCTCGCCCAGCTCTTGGCGCAAGGCGACGGTCAACAGATCGCGGGCGATCGCGGCCTTCTCGGCGCTTTCCTGCGCTTCGGCCTGCTGCTGTTCGAGACGTTCAAGCTCGGCCTGACCAAGGCTGGTCTCGGGCTGGCGGGCGGCGGCTGCAAGCTCGGCCAATTGTTGTTCGAGACCGCCGAAAAGCACTTCGCTTTCAGCCTTGCCACTGGCTTGCCGCGCCTCGGCAAGCGCGGCAAGGGTTTCCTCGATCAGACTTGGCAAATCCTTTTGGGCGGTGTCTTCGGAAGGGAAATTGATCACGACATTCTCGCCCGCCATCTCGATCGAGACCTCGCCGGACTGGATCGCCTGGTCGAGAGCTTGCGCCAGTTGCGCGGCGTCAAGCGTGTCGGCTTGCGCCCCCGACTGCCCATCGGGCGCGCTTTCTTGTTCACCGCCCGAGCCCTCAGTGGTGCCGTCGACACCTTGATCGCCACCTTCGGGGGCCTCATCCTCATCGGTCTTGATCTCGATCTCGGGGCGTTCAAGCTCGGTCGTGTCTTGCGTCATCTCGTTGGTGACCGACGGGCTTGGCGAGGGGCTGAATTCCATCGAAATGACCGTCGTGCCCATTGGCTGTTCGACCACGGGAATGACACGCTGCACGCCGAAAGCGTTCTGCAAGGAGCCAGAAATTTGCTTGAATTTCGGGGTGTTGAATTCAGCGAAGGACAAGATCAGCACGAAGAACGCCATCAAGAGCGTCGCCATGTCGGCGAATGTCGCCATCCATGCCGGCGCACCCGGAGGCGGGCATTTCGGGCACTCCTCCTCTTCGGGTTCTTCGTTTGCCTCGATCGCTTCGGCCATCTGTCAAATCCCCGCGCCTGCGCCGCCAGCCCTTAGGCCGCGTCCAGCGCCGCTTGCATCTTGGGCGGAAGGTTGGCCGCCATCTGGTCTTGGATGTTACGCGGGCTTTCGCTGCGTGCGATGCCGCGCAGCCCCATGATCACCATCTCGCGATAGCGCACCTCGTATGCGGTGAAATTCTCGAGCTTGGTCAGCATCGGCATGAACAGCACATTGGCGATGAACGCGCCATATAGCGTCGTCAACAAGGCCACGGCCATGGCGGGCCCGATGGCCTTGGGATCGGCCATGTTGCCCAGCATAAGCACAAGACCGATCAGCGTGCCGATCATCCCCATCGCAGGCGCGATATCGATCCAGGCTTTCACGCAACCCTGGTTGGCCTCGTGGCGAGATTTCATCGCCTTGATCTCTTGGGTCAACTGGCTGACGAGCTTGTTCTCATCGGCCCCGTCCACCAGCATTTGCAAACCTTTTTCGAAGAATTTATCAGGAACCTGCTGGCCTTCGAGCGCCATCATCCCGTCCTTGCGCGCCACGGCGGCAAGTTCGACCATGCGCGAGATCAGCTGATCCATCTTCTTGATCGGCGGCAAGAAAGCCTTGGCCATCGCTCCGAAGCTGCCAAGATAGGTGCCAAGCGGCGCGGTATACATCGCGGCAAAGAACGTTCCACCAAAAACGATCAAGATCGAAGGCACATCGATGAAAGGCCCGATGCCGCCACCCGAAAGCATGGCGCCGACGATCATGCCAATTGCGCCGATCAGGCCAATCAGTGAACCGAGTTCCATTCATTCCACCTTTGTTAACGGCTTTGGACTATCAACGCCCTTCAAGATCCGTACCATCCGGGGAAATAGTCGTGCGAGAGTTCAGCTTTTTTGTCGATTTACTCTTTCCTCGCCGCCATATTCCGTCGAAAGGTCAGATTGACCCATCTGGGCGGTTCTGGAACACTCGAACAATCTTCTGAAGGGCGATTCCATGACAAGCCGCGCGATCCGCCTGCTATGGGCAGCACCCATTGCTATGCAAATAGCAACGGCATCCGCTTCGGCACAGTATTATGAGCGCGATCATTTTGTAAAGGATCTCGCGCTTGGGATCGAGTGGATGCGTTGTAGCGTCGGCCAACGCTGGGACCCGGAACAAGAAACATGCTGGGGCGAGGCAATCCGGCTCAACCACGAAGAAATCGCGCAAGTGATCGAACAGGCGAATGCGCAACTTGGTGAAGGTTGGCGTCTTCCTGGCCTTGACGAACTAAAGAGCCTGGTCTGCGCCGAATGCACACCGCCAAAGATTGATCCCCTACTATTTCCCAATACAATGGCAGAACCCTATTGGAGCGGGGATCAGAATTTCTGGTCACCGAAGAACTATTGGACGGTAAGCTTCATGACCGGGGATCAATACGGTCGTTTTTTCCCCGAACAGCGCATGATGGTGCGCTTGGTGCGTGACTGAACGGCGATGGAGCAGCCGTAGGGTATTAATTAACGAGTCGGCACTATATAAACGTGGAATATAACCGTTGTTGTTTCAGAGCAGGTGAACCGCGCGCTGAAACGGCAGATTGCAGGGTGACTGAAGATGGCGGGAAACACATCAACGGCATTGGTCGTTGTTCCGCGCGGCGAGGTCGCGCTCGCGCGCAAGGACACGAAAATCACTGATCCGCTGCGGTTGGTCAGGGATGATGTCCATCTGCACGACCGCGAAGAAGTGCGCAAATACCTGCCCGACATCCTTGGGCGGGCCTTGGCGCGGATCTGGATCGACCAGTCTTTCGCTCAATCATTCGCCACGGATCCAAAAACCACCCTTGAACAGGCGGGTGTTTACCTGCCCGACACGATGGCGATCGAATTCGCCAAGGCCTCGAGCGACAGGCCCAAGATCATCGTGTATGAGAGCCAGCCGAATTCCAAGTTCCGCATCAGGGTGTTGTATCTTCAACTCGTCATGATGGCAGGAAAATGATCAGGCTTGGCGCCATGGCCTTGGCGCTCGTTTTGGCGGCCGGTCCGGGTTCGACACAAGCACCCGACGAGGATGCACAGTTCAACGAAGCCACCCAAGCCGTGCGCGATCGCGATTTTCGCCGGGCGGTCGCCTTGTTCGAACCACTTGCCGAGGCCGATATTCCCGATGCGCAGTTCAATCTAGCGGTGCTGCTGCGCCAAGGCCGCGGGCGGCCACAGAACCATGTGGAGGCCTTGTACTGGAGCGCGCTTGCCCTTCTGTCGGATGGCGATTACGCGCAAGACATGGTTGCGGAACTGCTCGACACGCTGCCGCCCAACGCGCGCGAAGAGGTGGTGGCGCGCGTGCTTGACCGCCTTATGGCGCAGGCCGCTGAGGGGCAACTTGATGCCCCCCGCAAACTGGCGCGTGTCTACACCGAACTCATGGCCGAACCCGATCTGCGGTTGGCCTATATCTGGTTCTCGATCTGCCATGCGCTGGGCGAAAACCGTTGTGCGGAGGGGCGTGATGACGCCGCTGACGAGATCGCGCCCGAAGATTTGATCGACATACAGACCGAAGCGGGCGAGACCTTTGCCGGTCTGCCTTTCGCCCTCCCCCCCCCCGAGGCCGCGGGGGCAAGCGACGGGGACCAAGGCTCAGTGCTGCGGTGATCTTGCCGCAACCCTACCCGGACCATTGAACCGAACAAGTGCTGCCGCATCGGCCATATCAAGGTCACAGGTGCGCGCGATGAAGGCCGCATCATGCCCCGCGCGGGCAAGATCGATGGCCTGATCCACCCGGCCACCCGCGTCTTGCGGCTTGGCCGCGCCGCTGGCGCCGGCATAGCCGCGCATATCGGCACGCATCTGGACGAGATCGGCCCGCAACGCTGCCTGAAACGCGGCCATCTCGGACTGCATGATGGCGACGATGTCCTCGCGCGTCAGGCTTGGGGTTTGTGACACTGTAATCGGCTTGGCCGCGCCAAGCGCCGCGGCCTTCTTGGCGGCATGATCACGTTGGGCCAATTCGCGGCGTAGGCGTGAAAATGCAATGAGCAGGGCCGCCAGTGCAATCGCAACAGCAACAAGGCCGCCCAAGGGCAGCCATAGGAAAAATATGGTTTGGTCAGGCATAAGTCGCGCACTCCCTTGCGGTAGGCACCCTTAACCTTCGACCAACTCCTTCAGATAGATCGAGAACCCGGCAAGGATGCTCTGATGGGTATGCAAAAGCTGTTCCAATTCGGCGATCTGCGCGCGCAGCCGTAGCATTTGTGCTTTCGCATCCGGCTCCGTGTCCGTTCCGGCAAGATCCGGCAATCCCTCCTCGACCAAGGTCGAAAGGTTTTGCACGATCACGCCCAACGCAGCAGGGTCGCCGACGTTCGAACGGACCTCCGCCAAGATCGCATCCAGCAAATCAAGCTTGTCTTGCACCGCGTGCCGATCAAGGCGCGCTTGCGTATGCTCGGTCGGCTCAGCCATGGGATTCGATGAAACTTTCCATGAGCTTTTCCGCGATCTTGTCGAGGTCGACGGGATAGGCACCGCGCGAAATCGCTTCCTTGATCTTGCCAACCGCCTCGAGATCAATCGGGGGCGTTTTCGCAAGCTCTGCGACAGTTGCCTTGGCGCCGATAACGCTGACCTCAGCGTCGGGCATTGTGGGCGCGGGCGCGGCCTGGGTGGGCTTTGCCTGCGATGCTGAAGTGCCGCCTGGCGACCCTCCAACGGGGATTTTCGGCGGAGCCGAGTTATTGATGTAGTCGATCATGACAGCCTCCTGACGAGAGGGTAAACGACGCAATTTCAATTCATGTTAGGCACGACGTTGATTTTTTTTTCTTGCGTCACCATCCCGATCACTACTTTTCCCGAGCGCAGATTGCGAACCCTAATGAAATCACCGGTTTGGCCGTTCTCAAGCGCGACCCCACCCATGGAAATCACCAGCCCGCCCGCTGCGGTTTCGATCACGATCGGATCGTCTGCACGCACGGCCCAATCCATCTCGAGGTGGCGTTCTCGAATGGGTACGCCGGCTCCGAGGTTCTGGCCCATCCTGCGCCCGATCAATGGCGCGATCTCGGAAAAGGCCCCCGGCGCGGGTGCGCGCGGTATCTCGACCAGTTCCAGCTTGTCCGCAGTGATCACCTCGTCGCGCCGGATCGAATGGCGCAAGACCACAACGGCCGTCATCTCGGCCGCGGTATCGCCGCCGCCGAAGCGAAAGCCGGGAGGTACACCGACCGAGGTCCGCACAACAATGGACCAAGGGATCGCCCCCGGACAGGCCACATCCACGGCATCCCAACGCCCTTCGCGCCGGGGCATCACGGTCAACTCCGCCTCACAGGGGTAATAGCGACGTTGCTCGGCGATGATGGGGGCACCGTCTTGGCCGTTTGCCATGAGGGCTTGATGCACGAGCACCGCGATCTCGCCGCCGGTGAACGGCTCGCCCAACTCGGCCCTTGCCGCGCCGCTACCTGCGAGCAAAAGGATAGATGCCAAGATGGCCCGCATCATTTCGCCAACTCCATGAACCGCACCCGCATTCCAGCCAAGCTGCGCGCGTTCCGGTTCTGGTCGATCGGCCGCAACACAGCCGCATGATCCGCGAGGTTTTCGATCTCGAAAATGATGTAGGGCGTGTCCTGGCCCTCGGAAAACGCCAGATGATGACGGGTGAGGCCGTCTTTTGCCCCGAAGGGCAGCGTCAACCGGCCACCTGAGAGCTGCAACGCGCCCTCAAGCGGGCGACACGCATAGCCATCGATCATGGCCGTGATGTGTTCGTCGATGCCTGTCAGGAGTTTTTGCACGATCTCACTGCGATCGGGTGAGGCAAGCCGGTTCAGCGCCGGGATCGGCAGCCCGGCATCGAGCCGGATGGCATGTTCGAGCCGACTTTGCGCGCGCGTGATGCTCGAGCCGGTATCGACAAGCCGCGACTCGAGAACCAGCAAAAGCCTATTTCGTCCCTGCATCTGCAACTGCAGATCGGCGTGATAGCCCAAGCCGCCATCGGGCGTTGGCGTGGATGGGCGGGCTGTCCCAAGGGTGAGCGCGGCATAATCCATGTCAAGACCGACCTGCGCGCTGCGGCCCGGCATAGCCCCCCCGGCACCGGACCGCGAAAGGCTGACGCCGGGGCGCGACGCGATCGCCGCATCGATGCTGTCATGCAGCTGCGGGCCGAGGCCGTCGACCCAAGCGGGCGTCATGGGGTCGACGCCCAGCCGCAAAGGGTACGAGATGATGTCAAGCTGGGCCCGGCGCGCGCAGTGATCGGTCACGGGAACCGGCGGATCGCCCACGATGGCGCGCACCCGGACGCGGTAAAAGCCGTTCTCCACCCCTTCGGACACGATGCTGTAATCAAGGATACGCGACGCGGGCCGCAAAATCAGGCGGTCGGACACCAAGATGCCGTTGGAGGCGGCGGCGTAGCCGTTGATATCAGCCCCACCTTCGATCGCGGCCTCGATCAAGGCGGCCTCAAGTGCGCGCAGCCGCGTCGTGGCCCGGCCAAGCCCGCTTTCCGCCGCCTGCCCCGTCACCTCGACCGTCAAATTCTCGGCGATAGCGGGCGACACGCCCAACCCGACGACAATCGAGAGCGCAGATAGACCGGAGAAGAGCGGAAACCGCATCAGATTTGCCTCATGCCGCGCGTCGGGCGACCCTGAGCATCTGCTCGATCATGTCGCGATCGACTTCGAGCAAGACCTCGTAGGTGTCCGAGCCCTTTGGCTGGATGTGAACCGTGCGGGCGGCACGCAACATGCCAACCACGGTGGTGCGCATGGTGTCGTTTTGCAAAACGGCCTCGGCGATGGTCGTCGTGGCATCGATCCGCACACCATGGATCTGTTCGGTCAGGTTGCGCATCGCCTCCATCCGCGCGACGCGAATGGCGTTGAGCCTGCGGTGATTGAGGTTGTTGCCCGGCTGCGCTGATACGACCGCATAGCCCATGCCGCGAATGGTCGGAACGGCGACGGTTACTTGATCGGCGGCGTCCAGAACCTGTTCGACACGCGAAAGCTCTTGCGTGGTGAGTGCCGCGCTAGGCGGCGGGACCGGCACGGTCGAGGTTGCGCCGGGCCCCGGGACCAAGCTGGTCACGTTACACGCCGACAGCACAAGTGTCGCCATGAGGATGACCGTGAGAGGCATGGATGGCCTAGAGAAGTCAGTCACGAACGGAGCCTCCTGTCGCGAGGATGGTGATGTTGGGCCGGGTATCGTGCCCGGATGCGTTTCACTGTCGGTGGCTGCACAGATCATGCCATCCAGGCTGAGCACGGCGCGAAATCTTATTGGCACGCATCTTGCTTGGTAGTCGGGCCACGACGGCAACAAACGAGATGTGACGCGCATGCTGACAGGACAAAAGCCAAGAAAAGCGGGGGGATTGACCGGTCTCGGCCTTGCCCGAGCGGCCTATAGTCAGCATTTTGACACGGGGGCCCTGTCATGGATCTGACATCGACCGCCCGTTTCACGGCAGGTGCGCGCGACGCGATCGGTGGCTCCGTCTTGCCCATCGGCATCCTGGTGCTGATCGCGATGATGGTCTTGCCCTTGCCGGTTTTCTTGCTGGATGGGTTCTTCGTGCTGAATATCTTGCTGTCGCTTTTGATCTTGATGGTCACATTGCACACCTATCGGCCGCTCGATTTCTCGTCCTTTCCCAACCTTCTGTTGATTGCGACGGTGCTGCGGTTGGCGTTGAACGTGGCCTCGACCCGGATCGTTCTGAGCGAGGGGCACACCGGACCCGAAGCGGCCGGACAGGTCATCAAGGCGTTCGGTGAATTCGTGGTCGGCAACAACTACGCCGTCGGTATCTTCGTCTTCATCATCTTGACCATCATCAACCTTGTGGTGATCACCAAAGGTGCCGGACGCGTCTCGGAAGTGGCGGCGCGCTTCACGCTGGACGCCATGCCGGGCAAACAGATGGCCATCGACGCCGATCTGAACGCGGGCATCCTCACCCCGGAGGAAGCCACGGCCCGGCGCAGCGAAATCGCGGAAGAGGCCGATTTCTACGGCTCGATGGACGGTGCCTCGAAATTCGTCAAGGGCGACGCGATCGCAGGCATCTTGATCCTTGCGATCAACATCATCGGCGGCCTGATCATTGGGATCGCGCAGCACAACATGGCCGTGGGCGATGCGGCGCAGACCTATATCCTGCTGTCGATCGGCGACGGCCTCGTGGCACAGATCCCGTCATTGCTGCTCTCGATCGCGACCGCGATCATCGTGACGCGCGTGTCCTCCAAGCATAACATGGCGCAACACATCTCGCGCCAAATCCATCTGTCGCGCGCATGGATCCCGACCGCTGGGGTGGTGGCTGCACTGGGCCTCGTGCCGGGCATGCCCAACGGCTTGTTCTTGTTGTTCGCCGTCTGCGCGGCGGCGGCGGCCTATTTCGCGATGCGCTCCGAGGCGGCGGGCATCGACCAAGAAAATGGCGACGAGGAAGAAACTGCGCCGATTTCGGGCGATATCGTCACGCTTGAAGATGTCACCGATTACTCGCCGGTTTCGTTGCAGCTTGGCTATGGGCTGATCTCGCTGGTTGATGAGGACCAAGCAGGGCCGCTGGTCTCGCGCATCACCTCGATCCGGCGCGAGGTGTCCAAGGCCTTGGGCTTTGTCGTACCAAGCGTGCGCATCCGTGACGACCTTGCGCTTCCGCCCAACCAGTATCGTATCCGCATCGGCCATACGATCGTGGGCGAGGACACGGTCTACCCCGACCGCAAGCTCGCCCTGCCCGGCGAAGGCTCGACCGTCGATCTCGACGGGATCAAAGTGCGCGATCCCTCTTTCGGGGTCGAAGCGATCTGGATCCGCCCAACACAGCAAACCCAGGCCGAGGCGAATGATTACGTCGTGATCGAACCCATCTCGGTCATCGCGACCCATATGAGCCAATTGCTGACCAAGCACGCCGCCGACCTGATCGGCCAAGATGATGTGCAGGCGATGCTCGACAATCTGGCCAAGCGCAATCCGCAGCTTGTGCAATCCATCGTGCCGAAACTGGTTCCCCTGCATATGCTGACCGAGGTGTTGCGGCTGTTGCTGGTCGAACGCATCCCGATCTCGGATTTGCGAAAGATCCTTGAGGGTCTGTCGGGCATTGCCGCGCGGGTGAAAAACCCCTCGGATATGTCCGAGGCACTGCGCCCAAGCCTTGTGCCGCTTTTGATCCAGCAATTGGCATCGCTTGGTCAGACGATGCCTGTGATGACGCTATCGCCGGATTTCGAACAGCTCTTGTTGCGCACGTTGCGCCAAGGCGGGGAAGAGGGTCTGGTGCTCGATGGCGGCCTTGCCAAGACGCTACTGGAATCGCTCAACGAAATCAGCGAGCGGTTGGTCAATGAAAACCGCCCCAGCATCCTGGTCGTAGCCCCGGCAATCCGCCGGCATCTCGCTGATTTCGTGCGCGCGCATGTGCCACAAGTCGTGATCCTCGGATTCACCGAATTGCCCGAGAACCGCACCGTCGAGGTGGTGGCGACGATCGGTGATCTCAACAGCCTTCCCTCAGGCCAGACGCCTGAAAAAGCAGAGGTAAATTGATATGCCCACTGTAACCGTTCTGGCGCCCGACAGTGCACTCGCGATGGATGAGGTCATCCGCCAATTGGGCGACAACGCCTATATTCTGGCCACGCACGCCCGCGATGGCCAAGTGGAGATCTTGGCCACGAATGAACCCACACAGATCCAGCCGCCGCGCAAGCGCACGACAAGCGTCAGCTTTTCCGACGCGCTTTTCGAGCAAGGCGTGACCAGCCATGCGAGCTCGCCGCTCTTCAAATCCGCCCGCAAGACGCCCGAAACATCGCAAGAAGGCGAAACCGGGCCGGGCCAAACGGATGGCGCGCAGATCGTGGATATGCAAACCGCCCGTGCGCGTCTGAGCGAAGCCATGCCCTTTGCGCCCGCAGATTGGGAAAAGCCGGAACTCCCTGCGCAAAGCGTCGAAGTTTTCGGAACGCGCAGCCCTGCGTCGGACACTGTCGCAACATGGAGCCAGCAAATCCTGCCAATCTCGGCGCAAGCCCAAGCAACACCTCCGGCCATAAGCGACCCCGAAATCTCGCGCCGCGCGCCGACGCAGACACCCCATCTTGAAGCGCACCCCCCCCAACCACCGCAACCAGAGCCGACGCGCGCACCCCTCCTCTCCCCATCCCCCTTTGGTCAGGGCGAGGCGGATCTCCGCCCCATATTGCAAGAGCTGGGCGCAAAACTGGCCAGTCTTGAGGCAAGCTTGGCACCCCAAACACGCCGCGATCACGGCAAAAACGATCCGATCGTGGAAGCCGGATTCTCAACCGAAATCGTCAAACGCCTCGCGCCCGAAGCCGCCGCGCCCTCCCGCGCCACGCAATTCGCCGCTTCCATGTCGGAAACACTGATCGCGCCAGATCCGATGGCAAGCCTGCGGGCAACCGTGGTGGTGATCGTGGGCCCAAGCGGTGCGGGAAAAACCATTCTTGCAGGCAAGATCGCGGCGCTAGCGGTTGAAATCCACCCCTCATGCACGGTCGAGCTTGTCTCTTTGTCCGAGACGCCGCGCTTTGCCAACACTGCGCTGCCGATCTATGCGCGCATGCTGTCAGTGCCCCATCGCGACCTGCAATGCGATCAACTCGACGCAGGCCAGTGGCCAACCGAGAATTGCACCCATATCATCGACACCAACATTGAAACCGAGACGATGCAGCCAATGCTGCATGCGCTGCGCGCCGCCTTCGGTCATGACGGGGTGTCGGTCATCATCGCGCTGCCACTTGGCAGCAGCCTTGGCCGGATCAAGACCGAGCTTGGGAAATACCGCGATTTCAACCCGTCAATTGCCCTGACCAAGCTCGATGAATGCGAGCTGACACCGCAAGAGGCATCGCAGATCGCCGAGGCCGGTGCGCAGATCGCATGGCTATCGGGCACCCGCGCCTTGACCGAGACCATAGCGCCGGCCTCCCACGAGATGATGAACGAATTCCTGACCGGCCTGCTCACAACCCAATCCTGACAGGCTCAAGGCGCCGGGCGCGCGAAAGGGACAAAATGGCACAATCGATCGCAATCGCCAGTGGCAAAGGGGGCGTTGGCAAGACCAGCATCGCCGTCAACGTCGCCCTTGTCCTGCGCCAGCTCGGAGCGCGGGTGACACTGCTGGATGCAGATTTCGGCACGGCCAATGCCCATATCTTGATGGGCGAGAACCTACGCCCCAAGATTGACAAAGCCTTGCTTGCCGATGGCTCGGTTCAAGGCGCACTGACGACAACCTCACATGGTGTCACGCTGTTATCGGGCGGTTCGGCGGCGATCGATCTGCTCGACCTCAAGAAGAACGACCGCCTTCAACTTATCCGTAATGTCGAGGCGATCAGCGACGAGACCGATTACCTGATCGTGGACACCCCCGCCGGTGCGAGCGATGCGACCCTCGCGTTCGTTGCCGCCGCCGATCGCGTCTTGCTTGTCGTGGTGGGCGAGCCGACCAGCTTCATGGATGCCTACACGATCTTGAAAGCCGCGCATCTGGAACATGGCGTGCGCAGTTTTTCCGTGGTGGTGAACATGGCCCGAGATGGCCAAGAAGCGCGCCGCCACTTCGACCAGTTCCTTGCCATCGCGCTGCGCTTTCTCGATGTCGAACTGACCTATACAGGGCATCTGCCCATGTCGACATCGCTGCGCCGCTCGGTCGTGGCACGCCGTCCCTTGATGGCCAACGCGGCCGATGCCAACGGCCCCGAAGGCCAGGCGTTTCAGTCGATCGTGCAAAAGCTGTTGAAAGCGCCTGTCAACCAGCCAAGCGGCATCCGCTTCTTCCTCGACACAACCGAGAAGGACGCCTGATGCTACGCGGCCAATATCCCGAACAGCGCCCGGCGCCGCATGATCTGATCACGGATCAGATGGAACAGGTGCGAAAGATCGCCTATTATTTCCACGGTCGCGTGCGTGGCGCCGTCGAGGTCGAAGACCTGATCCAGGCTGGTTATGTCGGGCTTGTGGATGCGGCGCAGAAATACGAGCGCAAGGAAGGCGCCACCTTCGCCGCCTATGCCGGGATCAAGATCAGGGGCGCGATCGCGGACCATTTGCGCCGCGCGTCGAACCTTTGCCGCACGACGATCATGAACCGCCAAAAGGTCAACCGTGCCACCCTTGCGCTGGAGCGACGCCTCCAGCGCCTGCCCAGCTCGGTCGAGATCGCCGAGGAGCTGGGCATGAGCGTCAATGAATACGAGCATTGGCGCCAAGCCTTTCAGGCCAATACCCTGCAAACCATCGAAGAGGTCCATGACGAATTCTCGGTTTGGTTTCTCAGCAGTGCCGGCAACCCTGAGGAGGAAATCAACAAGACCGAATTGCGCGCCGCCTTGCGCAAGGCCCTTGAAAGCCTTACCGAGCGCGAGGCGCTGGTGATCCAGCTCTATTATGTCGAAGAGTTGAACGTTTACGAAATCGGCGAAATTCTCGATGTCACCACCGGCCGCGTATCGCAGATCAAAAAGGCCGCGATCGGCACTTTGCGACAGCGCTTGGCAGAGTTGACCGGCGAGACACAGGACTGAAAGGCACGAATATGGGGCTTGATCCCAGCGCATCGCGTGAGCGGCTATCTTGCCTCCAGATGTTCTTGCAAAGCGCCGAATTGCGCTTGATCGGGTCCGAGGCGCGGGCCGAACTTGAACTAAACTGCGAATTGACCAATGTCGCGCGCGGCAATTGCCAAGTCAGGCTTGTGCCGGTCGACATCATGGGACGCGCGACCATCGGGCATGTGGAAATCCCCAGCAATCGCCCGATCATGCGGGCGGAAATCTCGGTGTCGCGCGCAAGCTTCGATCTTTTCCTCGCAAATTTGCGCCCCGAGCCGGCCCGCCCTGTTGCCCTTGTGATCGCGCTTGAAACCGAGATCGAAACCAACGGCCATGGCGATTTCCTGGTGCCCTACCCATCGCGGGTCGGTGTTTTGGACCTGTCGTGGAACTTCCCGCTCAAATAGGAAATGGGGCGCCGCAAGGCACCCCATCCTTTCAATTGGTCAAGCCCTCAGCGAGTGAGCTTTTCCAGCATATCGGAGTTCGTCTGAAGTAGTCTAGCAGCGCCCGAGAACTGTTGTTGTGCGCGCATCATGATCG
>NZ_CBFIIK010000027.1:0-14419 GCF_965662675.1 Roseicyclus sp.
GAATGGGAAAGGATTGACCACCGTGAAGTTGAGCGGCGGTGTGACCGGGGTGGCAAAATAGACAAACAGCTCGCCCGGAGGGCCCGAAAAAGCCGGCCAGGGCTGCTCCCCGATCTCGACAAATCCCTCGTAGAGCTGACCGGAACGAACACCGCCATCAACGGTCTCGCCGCCCTCGAAGGTGTTGTCTTCCTCGCCGTCGTCCAGCGTACCGCTTTCGCCCAGCAACTCGCCGTTCACAAAGGTCCCATCGATATTGATGAAGCGCGCGACATCAACATAGTCATAAGTGGCCATCCGAACACCCAACTCTACCGGCCTTTCGGCCTATCACCATTACCATGGACGACGCGCACAGCGCGCCTGTCGCCGACGAGACCATCAGAATCACCGCCACACAAGGCAAGACAACTCCACGTGATTGACGAGACATGATCAAGAAAAAGGGGCACCGCTAGGTGCCCCTGATGTGGTCATGTCCGTGCGCTCACTCCGCCGCAGCAGGCGCCTTGGCGAGGTTGCGCAGCACATAGTGCAGCACGCCGCCATGCTCGATATATTCGATCTCGACCGCCGTATCGATCCGGCACTTGATCGTGATCGTCTTGGCCGTGCCATCGGCATAGGTGATGGTGCAAGGAACGTCTTGCAGCGGTTGGATGGTGTCGAGCCCGTGGATCGAGACCGTCTCATCGCCCTTCAGGCCCAGCGATTTGCGCGTGTCGCCGCCGGTGAACTCGAAGGGGATGACGCCCATGCCGACCAGATTGGACCGGTGAATTCGCTCGAAGCTTTCGGCGATCACGGCCTTGATGCCCAACAGCGCCGTGCCCTTGGCCGCCCAGTCGCGCGAGGAGCCCGCGCCGTATTGCTCGCCCGCAAAGATCACCAGCGGAACACCGGCGGCCTGATAGGCCATCGCCGCATCATAGATCGATGCCTTCTGCCCATCGGGGCCAAGCGCATAACCGCCCTCGACACCATCCAGCACTTCGTTCTTGATGCGGATATTGGCGAAGGTGCCGCGCATCATGATCTGGTGGTTGCCGCGACGCGCGCCGTAGGAGTTGAACTCGCGCGGGGAAACCTGACGCTCGGTCAGGTACTTACCTGCGGGTGTATTCTCCTTGAACGATCCCGCCGGGCTGATGTGGTCGGTGGTGATCATGTCGCCCAGCATGGCCAGAACGCGCGCGCCCTCGATGTTCGAGATGGTGCCGGGTTCGGCGCTCATGCCTTGGAAATAAGGCGGGTTCTGGATGTAGGTCGATGTCGCGGGCCAGTTATAGACCTCTTGCTGCGGCACCTCGACATCCTGCCATTTCTCGTCGCCTTTGAAGACATCGGCGTATTTCGACAAGAACGCCTGACGGGTGACGGTGGCCTCGACGGTCTGGGCGACCTCGGCCGTGGTTGGCCAGATGTCGCGCAGATAGACGTCGCGCCCATCTGCTGTCTGCGCGATCGGATCACGCGCAAGATCGATATCCATCGTGCCCGCGATGGCATAGGCCACGACCAAAGGCGGGCTTGCCAGATAGTTGGCACGCACATCGGGGCTGATCCGGCCCTCGAAGTTGCGGTTACCCGACAAGACGGCGGTAGCGACCAGATCGCCCTCGGTGATCGCCTTGGAAATCTCGGGCTGCAGCGGCCCGGAGTTGCCGATGCAGGTGGTGCAGCCGTAACCGACAAGGTTGAAACCGATGGCATCGAGATCGTCTTGCAGATCGGCCGCTTCCAGATAGGCAGAGACGACTTGCGATCCGGGTGCGAGCGAGGTCTTGACCCAAGGCTTGCGGGTCAGGCCCAGCGCGCGCGCTTTCCGCGCCACAAGGCCCGCACCGATCATCACATAGGGGTTCGAGGTGTTGGTGCAGGATGTGATCGCCGCAATCACCACCTTGCCCGATTCCATCGCGAAATCTTCACCATCGACCGGAACCTGCTTGCCCATCGGGCGCTTGAAGGTCGCCTCCATCTCGCGGGTGAAGGCGGTCTTGGCATCGGTCAGCGCGACGTAATCCTGCGGGCGCTTGGGGCCCGAGATCGCGGGCACGATGGTGCCCATGTCGAGCGACAGGGTGTCGGTGTAGATCGGTGCGTAATCCGCACCGCGCCACATGCCGTTTTCCTTGGCATAGGCCTCGACCAGCGCCACGGTCGCCTCGTCGCGGCCGGTGTTGCGCAGGTAGCGCAGCGTCTCATTATCGACCGGGAAAAAGCCGCAGGTCGCACCATATTCAGGCGCCATATTGGCAATGGTCGCACGGTCGGCCAGCGGCAGACGGTCAAGCCCTTCACCGTAGAATTCGACGAATTTGCTGACCACACCCTTTTTGCGGAGCATTTCGACGACTTTCAGCACAAGATCGGTGCCGGTGGTGCCCTCGACCATCGTGCCGGTCAACTCGAAGCCGATCACTTCGGGGATGAGCATCGAGATGGGCTGGCCCAGCATCGCGGCCTCGGCCTCGATCCCGCCCGCACCCCAGCCCAGAACGGCCGCGCCATTGACCATGGTGGTGTGGCTGTCGGTGCCGACCAGCGTATCGGGATAGGCCACGATCTGGCCCGTCTGATCCTTGTCCGACCAGACGGTCTTGGACAGGTATTCGAGGTTCACCTGATGGCAAATGCCGGTGCCGGGGGGAACGACGCGGAAATTGTCGAAGGCCGACTGGCCCCATTTGAGGAATGTGTAGCGCTCCATGTTGCGCTCGTATTCGCGGTCCACATTCATCTGGAAGGCGCGGGGATTGCCGAACTCGTCGATCATCACCGAATGGTCGATGACCAGATCGACGGGGTTGAGGGGGTTGATCTTTTGCGGATCACCGCCCAGCGCCTTGATCCCGTCACGCATCGCGGCAAGGTCGACCACGGCGGGAACGCCGGTGAAATCCTGCATCAAGACGCGCGCGGGGCGATAGGCGATCTCACGCGGGTTCTGGCCGCCCAGCTTGCCCCAATCGGAAAACGCCTTGATGTCGTCGACCGAGACGGTCTTGCCATCTTCGAAACGCAGCATGTTCTCCAACACCACCTTCAGCGCAGCAGGCAGGCGGTCAAACTCGCCAAGCCCAGCCGCTTGGGCGGCGGGAATGGAATAATAGGCATAGCTCTTGTCACCGACTTTGAGCGTGCGCCGCGTTTTTGCGGTATCGTGGCCGACGGTAATGGGCATCAAAGCCTCCCTTCATCCGGTCATGTGGGGGTCGTCATCTTGCATCGCGATTGCCACTCCACCGCCTGTCTTTCAAGGTCAAACTGGGGGGCTGCGACATTATTGTATGCGATTGCATACCGGATGGGAAGAGCCAAGCGCATGAAAGGGGTGGTGCGCCCGAAGGCATACCCGACGCAAAGGCGGCAAAAAGCAATCTCGCTGCGCTTTCAGGCGCACCGCCGGGCATTCAGGCCAGCTTACAACTGGGCCATCACCGCGTCGGAAATCTCGAAATTCGCAGTGACGTTCTGGACGTCATCATCATCTTCCAGCGCATCGATCAGCTTCATCAGCTTTTGCGCCTCTTCAAGGCCCAACTCGGTGGTGGTGCCGGGACGCCAGACCAGCTTGGTCGAGGCCGCCTCGCCCAAGGCGGTTTCCAGCGCGCCCGAGACCTCGGCCAGATCGGTATCGGCACACCAGACGACATGACCCTCGTCATCGCTTTCGGCATCTTCGGCGCCCGCCTCGATCGCAGCCATCATGACCGTGTCGGCATCCCCCGCAGAGGCGCCATAGACCACCTGGCCCTTGCGCTCGAACATGAAGGCCACGGAATTGGTTTCGCCCAAATTCCCGCCATGCTTGCCGAAAAGCGAACGCACATTCGACGCGGTGCGGTTGCGGTTATCGGTCATCGCCTCGACGATCACTGCCACGCCGCCGGGGCCATAGCCCTCGTAGCGGATCTCGTCGTAGTTTTCGGCGTCGCCACCGATCGCCTTCTTGATCGCGCGGTCGATCACATCCTTGGGCACGGAGGATGATTTCGCCTCTTTCACCGCCAGACGCAGGCGCGGGTTCTTGTCGGGGTCGGGATCGCCCATCTTGGCGGCCACGGTGATTTCCTTGGCAAGCTTGGAAAACAGCTTGGAGCGCGCGGCATCCTGACGCCCCTTGCGGTGTTGGATATTCGCCCATTTGGAATGACCGGCCATGAGACCCTCGATTTTCTGACAGGTTAGAGAACCCGCGCCTCTTAGCGCAGGTCTAGCCGCTTGGGCAATGGGCGGCGGGGTGCGGATGCGCGCGCGGGCTTCCCCTGCCCCGCCCTTTGGGCTACCGCTCATCCATGACTTTGCGCGTCGAAGACCTTGCCTGCGCCCGAGGGCCGGCCCAGATTCTGGCGGGTGTGACCTTTGCGGTCGCGCCGGGCGAGGCGCTGATCTTGCGGGGCGCCAACGGGTCGGGAAAGACGACGTTGTTGCGCACGCTGGCGGGGCTGACGCCGCCCTTGGCGGGCAAGATCATCGCGGCCCCGGATACGATCGCCTATGCCGCCCATGCCGATGGGCTGAAGGCGCAGCTGAGCGTGGGCGAAAACCTCGCATTCTGGGCAGGCGTGTTCGGCACGCAAGACACGGATGCCGCGATCGATGCCTTTCACCTTGGTCCGCTGCTTGACCGGCGCGCGGGCGAGATGTCAGCGGGCCAAAAGCGCAGGCTCTCGCTTGCGCGGCTTTTGGTGACCGGGCGGCCGATCTGGTGCCTCGATGAACCGACGGTGTCGCTTGATGCCGAGAACGTCGCGCGTTTCGCGGCAGCGGTGACCGCGCATCTGGGCAGCGGCGGCAGCGCGATCATCGCCACCCATATCGATCTGGGCCTACCTCAGGCTCAAACGCTCGACATCACCCAATTCGTCGCCAAGCGCATCCGCGTCGACGACCCCTTCGCCGAGGCGATGATATGATCGCGCTTTTGCAACGCGATCTATGGCTCGCGATCCGCGCGGGCGGAGGCTTTGGCCTGTCCTTGGCGTTTTTCCTGATCTTCACCACGCTGGTGCCCTTTGGCGTCGGCCCGCAGACGGGGGTTCTGGCCACCATCGCGCCGGGGATCTTGTGGCTGGGCGCGCTTTTGGCCTGCCTCTTGTCGCTTGACCGGATCTTTCAGCTTGATTGGGAGGATGGGACGCTCGATTTGATCGCCACCAGCCCCGTGCCGCTGGAAGGATTGGCCGCGATCAAGGCCTTGGCGCATTGGTTGACCACCGGCCTACCCTTGGTGGTGGTTGCACCTGCGCTTGGGCTTTTGCTGAACCTGCCGGCAGAGGGCTATGGCTGGCTGATCGCATCGCTCGCGCTTGGCACCCCCGCGCTGTCGGCGATCGGCACCTTCGGCGCGGCCCTGACGGTCGGGATCAAGCGCGGCGGGCTTTTGCTGTCGCTCTTGGTCTTGCCGCTCTACATGCCGACGCTGATCTTCGGGGCGCTTTGCGTGGTGCGGGGTGCAGCCGGCCAAGAGGCGCTGACCCCGCTTTTGCTGGTCGCAGGCATCACCTTAGGCAGCCTTGCGATCCTGCCCTTTGCCGCCGCAGCCGCCCTCCGCGTCAATCTGCGCTAGGGGCGCGCGCCTCTGCCCCATTGTGAGCGCCAACAGCCCTGTCTAAGTTCCGCCCATGAACTCGATCTGGGAATACGCGAACCCGCGAAAATTCATGGCGACTTCCGCCTTTCTGCTGCCTTGGACCGCAGGGCTGGCGGCGATCTGTCTTGTCGTGGGCCTGGTCTGGGGCTTCTTTTTCACACCCGATGATTTCCGGCAGGGATCGACGGTCAAGATCATCTATATCCATGTGCCATCCGCGATCATGGCGGTGAATGCATGGCTGATGATGCTGGTGGCCTCGCTGATCTGGGTGATCCGGCGCCATCATGTCAGCGCGCTGGCGGCCAAGGCCGCCGCCCCCGTTGGCATGGTTTTCACCGTGATCGCGCTTGCCACGGGGGCGATCTGGGGCCAGCCAATGTGGGGGACATGGTGGGAATGGGATCCGCGGCTGACGTCGTTCTTGATCTTGTTCTTGTTCTACCTTGGCTACATGGCGCTGTGGGAGGCGATCGAGAACCCCGATAGCGCCGCGGACCTGACATCGGTCTTGTGCCTTGTCGGGTCGGTGTTCGCCGTCATCTCGCGCTATGCGCTGTTGTTTTGGAACCAAGGGCTGCATCAGGGCGCTACGCTGTCGCTGGACCGCGAACAGAATATCTCGAACGTGTTTTGGTATCCGCTGGTGATCTCGCTTGTGGGCTTTGGCTTCTTGTTTCTCGCGCTGGTGCTTTACCGCACCCAGACCGAGATCCGCGCCCGCCGCCTCAAGGCGTTGATCGCACAGGAAAGAATGGGATGAGTATGCCTGATTTGGGTCAATATGCGGTCTATGTCCTGTCATCTTACGCGGTGACGTTGAGCCTGTTGGTGGCGATCATCCTTGCCTCGATCCGGCAGGCGCGGCGGGTGCGCGCACGGCTGGAGGCGGTGGAAAACCGTCGGGACCGCAGCGCATGAAATTCAATTGGCTGATGGTGCTGCCCTTTGCCTTGACCGCGGGGTTTTTCGGCATTGCGGGCTATCAGCTGATGAACAATCAAAACGCCCTGCAGCAAGGGGTGGATACCCAAGCCCTTCCCTCGGCACAGCAAGGGCGCATCGCCCCCGATCTGGCGCTGCAACCCTTGGGACAAAGCGCGCTTCTGACGCGCGCGGATCTGGCGGGAAATGGGCTTGTGATGGTCAATTTCTTCGCCAGCTGGTGCCCCCCCTGTCGCGCCGAACATCCGGTGCTGACCGCGATGGCAAAGGCCGGTGTCCCGCTTTATGGGGTGAATTATCGCGACCGCATCGATCAGGCGCTGGGGTTCTTGGATGAGCTTGGCAACCCCTACGATCTGATCGGGCGGGACGAACAGGCGCGCAATGGGGCCGATTGGGGTGTCGTGGCGATGCCCGAGACCTTTTTCATCGATGATAGCGGCACGGTCGTGCTGCATTTCCGTGGTCCGGTGACCGAGCGGGCCTTGCGCGGCCAAATCCGTCCGGCGCTGGCGGCGGCAGGTCATGATCTGCCGCTTTTGCCGGGCGAAGCGGAAAGCCAGACCAACTAAGCCATTGGTCGACCGGCCGCCCCTTCAACCGCCGCCCCTTCAATAGATATAGCGGATCTGATCCGACCAGTAGCGTTCGATCCGCTTCAGCGAATGGCTGATCCGATCGAGCGAATCGAGGTTCAGCACACCGTTTTTCTCAAGCCCCTCGGCGTGGCGCGCGAAAAGCCCGCCCACGATTTCGCGCACATTGCGCCCCTTCTCGGTCAGGCGCACCCGGACCGAGCGGCGATCAATCTCGCAACGCTGGTGGTGCATATAGCCCATCTCGACGAGTTTCTTGAGGTTGTAGCTGACATTGGAGCCTTGGTAATAGCCGCGTGTCTTCAACTCACCGGCTGTTACCTCGTTCTCGCCGATATTGAACAACAACAGCGCCTGCACAGCGTTGATATCGAGAATACCGAGGCGTTCGAACTCATCCTTGATCACATCGAGCAGCAAGCGGTGCAACCGCTCCACCAGCGACAATGATTCCAGGTAACCGATCAGGAATCCGGATCGGGACGATGTCGCCAATGGCTTGTGCATACTCATCATGGGCTCCGCAGCTTGTGCTTTGCCCCGGTTTGCACGGTGAGTCGCCAAAATTGCGTTAACGGGCCGCCGAAAATTTCGCCGCGTCGATTTCGGCGGCAAGCACCGACAAGAAAGGCCGCAAAAGCGCGGGTGCTTCGGCCTGACCCGTCAACCAAGCGTAAAGATCTTGATCGGCCTCGGCCATCAGCGCCTCGAACGCGTCGAGTGTCGCATCGTCGGCATGATCGAGATGGCGCGCCGCCCAGCCGCCAAGGATCAGGTCCATCTCCTTGATCCCACGGTGGCCTGCGCGCATTTTCAGCCGCTTCAACCTGATCTCGCGTGACTCCATCGCCCCTATACCCCTTGGCTCAGCGCAAGGCGCAGCCGTTTTTCCAGCCGTCCCATGCGCTCGGCAAGCCGTGCTTGTTCAAGCCGTGTTTGGCGCAATTCGCCAAGCAACGCCACCACGTCATCAGGCAATTTCACTGCCT
Organism: Roseicyclus sp.; assembly: GCF_965662675.1. Classification (GTDB taxonomy): domain Bacteria; phylum Pseudomonadota; class Alphaproteobacteria; order Rhodobacterales; family Rhodobacteraceae; genus Roseicyclus. The sequence goes on from NZ_CBFIIK010000027.1 coordinate 8,130, forward strand.
CTTCGGGGCCTTCCAGCCCGTCGCCTGCACCTGTCAAAAGCCACATGATCGACACGCCCAGCATGCCCGCCAGCATTTGCAGCTTGTTGGCGCGCGGTTCGGCCTGATCGTTTTCCCATGTCCGGATCGTCGCCAGCTTCACGCCAAGGCGCCGGGCCAATTCCGATTGGCTTAGCCCACTTGCCTCGCGTGCGCCGGTGATCCGGTCGCCCAAGGTCGCCGTGTCGGCATCATACCAGCCCGGCCCCAGTTCCACATCTGTTGTCATCTCTCTCCCCTTCCCGGCTTGATCGCGACTTCTGCGCACCCTAATGCTGTGGCCACAGAATTGCCACCCGCTGCCCTGACGCAGGGCAAGGCCCAACCCCGGAGCGACCCGATGCCCTTCCTGTCCGACACGCTGGCCCGCGTGAAACCCTCGCCCACCATCGCTGTCTCGAACCTCGCGGCGGAGTTGAAAGCCAAGGGGCAAGATGTCATCGGCCTTGGCGCGGGCGAGCCTGATTTCGATACGCCGCAAAACATCAAGGATGCAGCCATCGCGGCGATCGTCGCGGGCAAGACGAAATACACCGCCGTCGATGGCATCCCCGAACTCAAGGCTGCGATCTGCGCCAAGTTCAAGCGCGACAACGGGCTGACTTACACGCCCGCGCAGGTCTCGGTCGCGAGCGGTGGCAAGCAGATCCTCTATAACGCGCTCATGGCGACGATGAACCCCGGCGAAGAGGTGATCATCCCCGCACCCTATTGGGTCAGCTACCCCGACATGGTGCTGTTGGCGGGCGGCACGCCGGTCTTCGTCGAAGGACCAAGCCAGAACGCCTACAAGATCACGCCTGCGGACCTCGAGGCCGCGATCACACCCAAGACCAAGTGGTTCATCTTCAACTCACCCTCGAACCCGACCGGCGCGGGCTATACGGCGGATGAACTCAAGGGGCTGACCGATGTCTTGATGCGCCACCCCCATGTCTGGGTGATGACCGACGACATGTATGAGCATCTGGCCTATGATGATTTCAAGTTCGCCACCCCCGCACAGGTGGAACCGGGGCTTTACGACCGCACCTTGACCTGCAACGGCGTATCCAAGGCGCACGCCATGACCGGCTGGCGCATCGGTTACGCCGCAGGCCCCGTCGCCTTGATCAAGGCAATGAGCAAGGTGCAATCGCAATCGACCTCGAACCCCTGCACCATCTCGCAATGGGCGGCGGTCGAGGCGCTCAATGGCCCGCAGGATTACATCGCCAGCAACAACGCCATCTTCAAGCGCCGCCGCGATCTGGTGGTGAGCATGCTCAACGCGATCCCCGGCATGACCTGCCCGGTGCCTGAAGGCGCGTTCTACGTCTATCCCGCGATCACCGGGCTGATCGGCAAGACCAGCGCCGGCGGCACACTGATCGACAATGACGAGACCTTCGCCAAGGCGCTGCTCGAGGAAAAGGGCGTCGCGGTGGTGTTCGGCGGGGCCTTCGGCCTCAGCCCCTGTTTCCGCATCAGCTATGCCACGGCGGATGAGACATTGCGCGAGGCCTGCACGCGGATACAGGATTTCTGTGCGGCATTAACTTGATCTGAACAATGGCGGCGGGCTATCACGCCCGCCCCCTCAAATCTCCCGCTTGGCGCTGACAAGCGCGTTGACCGCTGCGGCTTGGGCATGTCCCGAAAGGTGCTGCTTCATCTGGATGCGCCTGTGGGGCAACGGACGCGCATCATGGCGCGCCTCACCCCATACGAAGGACGCGGCGGCGGTCATGCTGCCCCGGTCACGCCACTCTTGCAGCAGCAAGCCGTGCGCGAAGTGCGGCTGGCACCATCCGCGCGGAGCTGATCCGCCCAAGGGTCATCTCGGTGATGGCACGCTCTTGCCCGTAGATCCCAACATACTCGGCGTAGTTGTCGAAGACCTTTCGTCCCACATAATCGACGAAGGTCTCAGCCGGAACGCCATTGGCGAGGATGATGTCGTGTTCTTCGGTTTCGACATGGTAATACGTCGCGCGGTCCGGCGCGGGGTCAAGCGCGATCGTGGTGCCGTTCACCAGCGCACCGGCGTTGATGGCCAGCCCGTCGAGGATCAGCGCGTGATCGGCGGTGAGCACAAGATCGGTATGCGGCAGGCCATCGCCCAAAGCGCCCGCGGCGACGCGGACGGGCCGCGCACGGTCGCCCGCGAAAAGCGATACGATGGTCTGGCGGCCGATCCATTTGACGGGAACGGCGCGGCCATCGGCGGTCAGGATCAGGTCGCCGATCCGCAACGCCTCTACGCTCGTCTCTCCCTCGGGCGTGGCGATCAATGTGCCGGCACCAAAGCAGACAGGCGTGGGTGAGGTCGTGTCGATATTTTCCATCGCGGTCGCGTAGAGAGTACGGTCTGCATCCAGCGCCGTCTTAAAGTCACCGGGGTCGGCAACTACGCCGAACAGGACACGCGCGGCGCCATTCTGGAACACGAAAAAGGTTTCTCCGTTCACGACAACACTGCCCTGATAGGACCCAGCTAATCCGCCCATTTCCCCGGACACAATCCAAGTTTCGCCTAGGTTGAAATTGCCATCTGCGGGGTTGTTATCCGACATCGTGGCCGAGAAAGGGGCAGAACTCGCAAGCTCAAAGTCCGAGAGGACGCCGTTGCCGTTGAAATCCTGGATCCGAAAATTGAAGGTAAAGCTCGCCATCGGGTACTCCCCCATTCTACTGGCACAAAACACAGATGCGCGCCTGCCTGCCCTTCACAAACCGACAGGACCACCCGACACCGCACTCGGCCAAAGCTTACGCCCAAGCATATCTCTCAACAAAGCGCGGGCAGACATTGGCGCTAAACTCGAAACAAACTGTCGTTATTTTGCCGCATGGCGACCGCCCGAACACGCCCGGCACGCGTCACGCCCGCCTTCGCGCGGCACCACGGCATGCGCAAACGCGGGTTGCCGCATCCGGTCAAATTCCAAAGGGATCGCGCGGCTAGGCCACCACGCGCAAAAAGCAGGCCGTCACCAACACCGCATGCGCGCTCAGGGCCGGATCATAGCCCCAGCTTGGCGCTGACCATCTCGTTGACCGCCGCCGGGTTCGCCTTGCCGCCCGTGGCCTTCATCACCTGACCCACGAACCAACCCGCCAGCTTGGGGTTCTGCTTGGCCTTTTCGACCTGATCGGGGTTCTCGGCGATGATCGCATCCACGGCCGCCTCGATCGCGCCCGTATCGGTCACCTGCTTCATCCCGCGGGCCGCGACGATCTGGGCCGGGTCGCCGCCTTCGGTAAAGACGATCTCGAACAGATCCTTGGCGATCTTGCCCGAGATATCGCCCGATTTGATCAACCGGATGATACCGCCCAGTTGCGCGGGGCTGACCGGGCTTTGGGTGATGTCTTGTTCTTCTTTCTTCAACCGCCCGAACAGCTCGTTGATCACCCAGTTGGCCGCCAGCTTGCCATCACCCGCATCGGCCACCACCGCCTCGAAGTAATGCGCTGCATCCAGATCGGCGGTCAAAACGCTCGCATCATATTCCGAAAGGCCATACGCGCCGATGAAGCGCGCTTTCTTGGCATCGGGCAATTCCGGCAACGCGGCGGCGATGTCATCGACCCAAGCCTGCTCGATCTCGAGCGGCAATAGGTCGGGATCGGGGAAATAGCGGTAATCATGCGCCTCTTCCTTGGAGCGCATGGACCGCGTCTCACCCTTGTCGGGATCGTAAAGCCGGGTCTCTTGATCGATCTTGCCACCCGCCTCCAGGATGGCGATCTGGCGGCGCGCCTCGTATTCGATGGCCTGCTGGATGAACCGCATGGAGTTCATGTTCTTGATCTCGCAGCGCGTACCAAGATGGCCGAAATCCTGTGTCGCCTGATAGCGCTCATAGGCACCGGGCAAACACACCGACACATTCACATCGGCGCGCAGATTGCCGTTTTGCATGTTGCCGTCGCAGGTGCCGAGATAAAGCATGATCTGGCGGAGTTTCGCGACATAGGCCGCTGCCTCCTCGGGGCCGCGAATATCGGGGCGGCTGACGATCTCCATCAACGCCACGCCCGTGCGGTTGAGATCGACGAAAGAAAGCGCCGGGTCCATGTCATGGATCGACTTGCCCGCGTCTTGTTCCAGATGGATGCGTTCGATGCGCACCATGCGCGCGGTGCCGTCGCCCAGTTCCACCAGCACTTCGCCCTCGCCCACGATCGGGTGGTAGAGCTGGGAAATCTGGTAGCCCTGCGGCAGATCGGGGTAGAAATAGTTCTTGCGGTCAAAGGCCGAGGTGAGATGGATCTCGGCCTTCAGCCCCAGCCCGGTGCGCACCGCTTGGGCCACGCAATAATCATTGATCACCGGCAACATGCCCGGCATGCCCGCATCGACAAAGGCCACGTTGGAATTGGGCTCGGCGCCGAAGCGCGTCGAGGCACCCGAGAACAGCTTGGCGTTCGAGGCGACCTGCGCATGGACCTCCATGCCGATCACCAACTCCCAATCATGCTTGGCGCCCGCGATCACCTTGGGCTTGGGGGTCTCGTAGGTCAGGTCGAGCATGGCTAGCCTCCGTCCGGTAACCTCTAGCGTTTAGGTCAGCGGCGCGTGCGGGGCAAGGGGGCGACGGGTGCGCCGCTTAGATCGCCCATCGGCGATTTCTCGCTCAAATGGCCCGAAACCGGACACCGCTGTTGCCTGCATGCTGCCCACGCAGGCACCAACACGCGTCGGCAACGAGACAAGAGGCACCCCGCGTGTGGATTTCGGTAAAGGTCGCTGGTGCGGCCACACTGGCAATCGCTTTGCTCTCAGGTTGCGTAGAAGGTCAGAATTACTCGACCCGCGGCCTGAACGAGGGCAGCTTTCCGATGCGTTGGGATCATGTGCCGCAAGCCGATGCTTGGGAAGTCGCGGGCCTTGCCGCACTCGACAGCCACGCCGCGATCCTGCCCGAGATTGTGCCGGCCGATATCGACCGCTGGTGTCCCGCCTATCCCGACGCGGACACGACGCAGCGATCGGCCTTCTGGCTTGGGCTGATGTCGTCGCTGGCCCGCCACGAAAGCACATGGAACGAGGCCGCGATCGGCGGCGGTGGGCGTTGGTTCGGCCTTGTGCAGATCAGCCCGGCCACGGCGCGCGGCTATGGCTGTCAGGCGACCAGCGGTCAGGCGCTTCTCGATGGGGCGGCGAATGTCAGCTGCGCCTTGCGCATCTGGGCCCACACCGTGCCGCGTGACGGGGTGGTCGCTGATGGACGCCAAGGGATCGCGGCCGATTGGGGGCCGATGCATCCAAGCCAAGCCCGCAAGCGTGAAGATATCCGTGCTTGGGTCCGCGAACAGCCCTATTGCCAAGGCTGACCGTTCAACGGGTGCGCACAGGCACGCCACATTCGGTGGAAATCTGGATCAACTCCAGCGGATCGGGCGACAGATCGAAGGGAATAGCGACCTCTTTGCCATCGCGCAGCACCAATGTCGCATGCGCAGCCCGCCCTGCTTGCGTGATCCGCAGATAGGCGATCTCTTCGGAGGCGACGATCCGGTCACCTTGTTCGGTCATCACCGTCCAGCGGCCCAGCGCGATCTTGAGCCCGTAAACCGGCGTCAGGGTCATCTGGTAAAAGCACAAGGCCAGCGCCGGGATGAACAGCAAGATCACATAGCCCGAGGCCGCCTCCCACAAGAAGGCCGCAAGCAAGCTGATGCCACAAAAAGCCATCATGCTTAACGCAAGGCTTCCAGGACGAACGGTATATGAGAGTGTCTTATCCATGGGCGCATCTAGGCCCCGGAATATGCCGAAATTCGGGCAGGTCCGCGGCGACAGCGCGAAATCGCAACGATAGAAACGCACAGCACGCATGCGTGATAGGCAGCGGCCCGCGCGGTTGCTAATCTCACCCCATGCAGACCATGACACCGCGTACCAGTGACCTTGCGCCGACCGAGCAGACCGCCGGGCGGATCGCTGCGCTCGATCTGGCGCGCGCGGGCGCCTTGGTCGCTATGGCGGTGTTTCACTTCGTTTTCGACCTGGCGCTGTTTGGCTTCGTCCCAGCGGACACCGCCATGCAACCGGGCTGGCGCTGGCTGGCCTATCTGACCGCCAGCAGCTTCTTGTTTCTGGCAGGCGTCAGCCTTTGGCTCGCGCATGGCGCGGTGATCCGATGGTCGGGATTTTGGCGCCGATTTGCGATGCTTGTGGCCGCCGCCTGTGCGATCAGCCTCGCCACAATCATCGCGATGCCTGATGCTTTCATCTTTTTCGGCATCTTACATGCTATCGC
>NZ_CBFIIK010000027.1:14429-25851 GCF_965662675.1 Roseicyclus sp.
TTGGGGGGGGCGGCGCGCCGCCTGCCTGCGCTGGCACTGATTGCGCTGGCCATCATGGTGTTGGTGCTGCCGCAATTGATGCGTTTTGCGTTTTTCGACCCACCTTGGCTATGGTGGACGGGGCTTCAAGCGACGGGAATCCGCTCGGTCGATTATGTGCCGCTGTTTCCGTGGTTCGCACCCTTCTTGCTTGGTCTTGCCTGCGCGAAGCTGACGACCCGCGCGGGGCGATGGGACAGGCTTGCGCGCTGGCCCGCCCCAAAGGCCGCGCGGCCCCTGCTTTGGGCGGGGCGCAACAGCTTGCTCGTCTACCTGATCCACCAGCCCATCTTGATCGCGCTGGTCTGGGGGGCGGCGCAATTGCGCGGCTGAGTCCTTCATCTTTCCGAAAATACGCATGATCGACGCGGCCCCGCGCCGGCCATCTCAGGCCGCGCGCATCCGTCCGACCATCTCGGCCAGATCGCGGCTCAACCCCGGCTGGGCCGCCATCCGGTCGAGCGCGGCAAGGATCATCGCCTGTCGATCCGCATCGTAACGCCGCCATGTCTCGAAGGCCGTCGACATCCGCGCCGCCGTCTGCGGGTTGCGCGCATCGATCCGGATCAACCAATCCGCGACAAAACCATAGCCCGCCCCCGATGGGTCGTGAAAGCCCGCCGGATTGCCCGCACTCAACCCGCCGATGACGGCGCGGAAACGGTTGGGATTGTTCCAGTCGAACAGCGGATGTTCCGTCAAACGCCGGGCCAGCGCCACCGCATCGCCGGGGGCGGCATGGCTGATCTGCGCCATGAACCATTTATCCATCACCAGCCGGTCGTCTTTCCAGCGATCATGAAAGCGGTTGGCGATATCCGTGTGACCGATATCGAGCAGCGCGGTAAAGCCTGCGATTTCATCGGTCATGTTATTAGCCGCATCATAATGGGCCTGCGCGCGGGCCGGCCCCTCGGATAGCGTCAACAAATGCAGCGCCGCGTTGCGCAGCGCGCGCTTTGCGGCCTGGGCGGCATCGGGGGAATAGCTTGGGCCGGGGTCCATCGCGCCATACAGACGCGCCAGCACAGGGCCCAGCGCCACAGCCATCGCGGTTTGCAGATCGCGGCGCATGGCATGGATCATCACCGGATCGGGCACGATCCCCGCATCTTGGGCGGCCTGCGCGATGTCATCCTCCGATGGAAGGGCAAGGGCCAAAGCGCGAAAGGCGGGATCGAGGGTTTCATCCTCCAAAAGCCGCCCGATGGCCGCGAAGAGCCCTTGATCGGCTGCGCCGCCCAAAAGCATGCCCAGCAAGGTCTCGCGCACAAGGCTGCGGCCCGCCTCCCAGCGGTTGAAAGGGTCGGTGTCATGGGCCAACAGCACCAGCCGGTCGTCGCGCGACAAGGGTGCCTCCAAGATCACCGGGGCGGAAAACCCGCGCAAAAGCGAAGGGATCACCCGCTCCGGCAGCGCGCGGCCCGCCCCTGCGGTCAACGCCGCCAGATCGAAGGAGATCACCACCTCGGCCTGATCCAAGACCACGAGCGTCTCGGGCAAGATCTCGGCCCCGTCCTGATCCAAAAGGCCAAGCGCGACGGGGATCACCATGGGCGATTTATGCGGCTGGCCGGGCGTGGCCGGCACCTCTTGGCGCAGCGTCAGATGCATTTGCCCAGCCGCCACCACCCATGTCGCAAAAAGGCGCGGCGTGCCGGCCTGCCCATACCACAGCTTGAATTGCGACAGATCGCGGCCCGTCACTTCTGAAAATACCGCCAGCCAATCCTCGATCGTGCAGGCCTGCCCGTCATGCCGGGCGAAATAAAGATCCAACGCCGCGCGATAGGCCGCGGGACCGACAATCCGGCGCAACATGCCGATCACCTCGGCCCCTTTTTCATAGACAGTCGCGGTGTAGAAATTATTGATCTCGGCATAGGCCTCGGGGCGGACATTATGTGCCAAGGGCCCGGCATCCTCGCGAAACTGCCGCGCACGCAGTTGCAGCACATCCGAAATACGCTGCACCGGGGCTGAGCGTTCATCGGCGCTGAATTGCTGATCGCGAAACACGGTCAGCCCCTCCTTCAGGCAAAGCTGGAACCAGTCGCGGCAGGTGATGCGGTTGCCCGTCCAGTTGTGGAAATACTCATGCGCCACGATGCTTTCGATGAATTCATAATCGCGGTCGGTGGCGGTCTCGGGGCTGGCCAGAACGAATTTCGAGTTGAAAATGTTCAACCCCTTGTTCTCCATCGCGCCCATATTGAAATCATCGACGGCCACGATGTTGAAAATATCTAAGTCATAGGCGCGGCCATAGGCCTGCTCATCCCACAGCATGGACCGCTTGAGCGCATCCATCGCATAGGCGCATTTGCCCTCATCACCCGGCCGCACCCAGATATTGAGGGCCACATCGCGCCCCTCCATCGTGGTGAAGCGGTCGGCATGGGCGACCAGTTCACCCGCCACCAGCGCGAAAAGATAGGCGGGCTTGGGCCAGGGATCATGCCACGCGGCCCAGCCTGGCCCTTGGCCCACCGGATTGCCGTTGGACAACAACACCGGCAGATCGCTTTCGATGCGCACATCGAAAGGCGCCATCACATCGGGCCTGTCGGGGTAGTAGGTGATCTTGCGAAACCCCTCGGCCTCGCATTGGGTGCAGAACATGCCACGCGACAGGTACAACCCCTCCAGCGCGGTATTGCCCTCGGGGTCGATCGCGACCTCCGCCTCCCATGTGAATGCATCACCGGGCAGGCGCGCGGCCGCGACGCGCAAACCCGCCTCGCCCACCGCATATTCACTCCCGGCCAGTGCTACCCCGTCGATCGTCGCCCCGATCAGGCGCAGCCCTTCACCATCAAGCACCAGATCGCCGCCGCCACCCGCCGGATTGGCCCGAAACCGTATGCGCGAGACAACCCGCGTGCCCTTGGGCGCCAGCCGAAAAGTCAGATGTACATGGTCGACCAGATAGGCGGGCGGGCGATAATCGGCCAAATGGATCTGTTGCGGGCTGGTCGGGGACATCATGGCTCCTTGCGGCATGGCACAGCACCACGCTAGGCCCCCGCTCCAGCGCGCGCAAGCGCCCCCCTTTGACCGCCACGCGATCCCCGCTATCTGACCCGGCATGACGCAAGATGTTCTTGTTTGGTTCAAGCGCGATCTGCGGATCGCCGATAACCCCGTGTTGGCCCAAGCCGCGGCGCGGGGCGGACGCGTCTTGCCGCTTTTCATCGCCGAACCCGCGGCATGGGCACAAGCCGATGCCAGCGCGCGGCAATGGGATTTCGTCGCCGAAAGCCTCGGCGCACTGCGTCACGATCTGGCCGCACTTGGCGCACCGCTGATTGTGCGTATCGGCCCGGCGCAAGAGGTGCTGGACCGCTTATGCCGCGAAACCGGCATCCGGCTGATCCTCAGCCATCAAGAAACCGGCAATGGCTGGAGCTTCGCCCGCGACCGCGCAGTGGCCGCTTGGGCGCGCAGCGCGGGGATCACATGGCAAGAAATCCCCCAGCCGGGCATCATCCGCGGGCTTACCAACCGCGATGGTTGGGCCGCGCGGCGGGAGGGGGCGATGCGCCTGCCCGCCCCCCCCGCGCCCAGCGCGCTTGATGGTTTCGCACTCGATCCCGGCGCGATCCCGAATGCCCGCAGCCTTGGCCTTGCGGCCGATCCCTGCCCCGGCCGCCAACATGGCGGGCGTGCCGCGGGCAAGGCACTGCTGGCCAGCTTTCTTGCAACCCGCGGTCACGATTATCGCCGCGCCATGTCGTCACCGCTCCACGCCGACACCGCCTGCGCGCGGATATCACCGCATCTGGCATGGGGCACGCTGGGCAGCCGCGAGATCATCGGCCATCTGGCGCGCACATCCCCCCACCCGATCGGCGCGGCAAACCTGCAAAGCTTTACCGCACGCCTCGCATGGCGCGACCATTTCATCCAAAAGCTCGAAGATCAGCCGGATCTCGAATTCACCTGCCTGCACAGCGCCTATGCCGCACTGCGCCCCACCACCCCCGACCCCGCGCGGCTCGAGGCTTGGGAAAAGGGCGAAACCGGCATCCCCTTCGTCGATGCCTGCATGCGCTCCCTCATCGCCACCGGCTGGATCAATTTCCGCATGCGCGCCATGCTCGTGTCTTTCGCCAGCTACCATCTCTGGCTCGATTGGCGGGCGACGGGCCAGATCCTCGCGCGCCGTTTCACCGATTACGAGCCCGGCATCCACTGGCCGCAGATGCAGATGCAATCAGGCACCACCGGCATCAATACGCCGCGCATCTACAACCCGGTCAAACAAGGCCATGACCAAGACCCCTTGGGCCGATTCACCCGGACCTGGTGCCCCGAATTGCACGACTTGCCCGACACCCATCTGCACAGCCCTTGGACATGGCCCGGCGCGCCCGGCCTCTTGGGCAAGGCCTACCCCGCGCCGATCGTCGATATCGCCACCGCCGCACGCCAAGCGCGCGCTGCCATCTGGGAGATGCGCAAAGGCCAGGGCTTCCATGCCGAGGCCTCAAGCATCGTCACCCGCCATGCCAGCCGCAAATCCAAGGACTTCGTCAACGACCGCGCTCCCAAACCGCGCCACCGCACCAACACCTCGCCCGGTCAATTAAGCTTCGATCTATAAGACTTCTTCGTTTCATAAATATCCCGGGGGGGACGCGCCAAAGGCGCGGCGGGGGCAGCGCCCCCACTGGTCTGCGTCAAATGGCACGCTAGCTCGCCGCCCATGGCCCGCATGCGCAAGAAATCCGATCTGCCCCAAAAGACCTGCCTGACCTGCGGACGCCCCTTTACCTGGCGTAAAAAGTGGGAAAAGGTCTGGGATGAGGTGCGGTATTGTTCGCATCGCTGCCGGGATACGCGCGCCACAGCGACGCCCAAGGCGACACCCCGGACCGGTTAAGGGGGGCTGCGCGTTTCGGCAGCATGAAGAAGATGGACGCAGATCGGCTCTACGCCTACACAACCGCCGATTTCGGCCCGGAACTGCCCAGCGACCTGTTTGCCGCCGCCCAGACCGAGGCGGAGGTGCCGGTCTATCTCTCGCGCAATGCCCAACCCGTCACGATCACCCTGAACCAAGACCGCTTGGCCGAACCCGTACGGCTTTGCGGTATGCATTTCGCCGCCGGCGACAACGTCCGCCCATTATGGACATTGATCGATCAGGCCAAGGCACTTCGGTTGATCGCCTTACGCATCACCGCCCATGACCGCGAAAGCCGCCACATGATCGGCGCCTGCACGGTGCTGGCCAGCGTCTTGCCGCTCAAACCGGGGCAATCCTATCTGCTGGCCCGCCCCGTGACCGGGTCGGATATGGCAAACCCACTCATGGTGGGTTTCGCCCAAGGCAGCCGGATCTTGACCGATCAAGGCAAGCGCTTGGTGCAGGATCTCAAGCTCGGTGATCGCCTCTGGTGCAGCGATGACCAGTTTCGTCCCTTGATCTGGCGCGGGAGCCAGGTCTTGCCTGCGCGCGGGGTGGCGGCACCTGTCCGTCTGCGACGCGGGTGTCTGGGGTTGAGCGAGGATCTGGTGATCGCACCGCTGCAAGGTGTGCGCGTCGAAACCGATAACGGCCATGCCCTCGCGCCGGCCTGCGCCTTCGTGGATCAAGGCCAAGCGATGCGGGAATTCGGCAAGCAGGTAACTTGGCATCATCTTTTGCTCGAAACGCATGCGCTGATCCTGGCCAATGGGCTGGCTTGCGACACGCTTTGGAGCGGTGACATGCTTGCCGCGACAAGGCCCGATGATTGGCCCGACGATCTGGCTACGCCGAGCGCACCGCTCTTGCCACGGTTATCGCGGCATGACGCGCGGCAATGGTGCAGGTGACCCCCGCTGCGGTCAGAAATTCTTACCAAAGCCTGTTGCCGATCGGAAACTTTTTCCTTAATCCGGCCTTCAAGCGCCCGGTATGCGTTGGGATACCGGGCTGGGAATCGGAGCGAGGGGAAATTGCGATGACGAGCAAGGTGAAACGCGCGAAACTTCAGGTCGCAACCGCATTGGCAGCCTTCATAGAAACCCGCGCCTTGCCCGGAACGGGTATCGCGACGGATCAGTTCTGGGCCGGGTTCTCGACACTACTCCATGACCTCGCCCCCCGCAACGCGGCCCTTTTGGAAAAGCGCAAGGCGCTTCAGGAAAAGATCGATTCTTGGCACATCGCACGGCGTGGCCAGCCCCATGATGGCGAGGCCTATGAGAATTTCTTGCGCGAGATCGGCTACCTCTTGCCCGAGGGCGAGACCTTTTCCATCGACACCAGCAATGTCGACCCCGAGATCGCGACCGTGGCGGGGCCCCAACTCGTGGTGCCGATCACCAATGCCCGCTTCGCGCTCAACGCCGCCAATGCGCGTTGGGGTAGCCTCTATGACGCATTTTACGGCACCGATGCGATGGGCAGCCAGCCGAAGGCCGGCCCCTATGACCGGGGTCGCGGTGCGCGCGTCGTGGCGCGCGCACGTGTCTTTCTTGATCAGGCCTTCCCGATCGAAGGCCATAGCCATGCTGATGCCCGGCGCTACTATGTCGATCGCGGCCAGCTGTTGATCGACGACAAACCGCTGGAAAACCCTGCGAAATTTGCAGGCTTCGCGGGTCACCCCAAGTCGCCCGAGCGGGTGCTTTTGGTCAATAACGGGTTGCATGTCGAACTGGTCTTCGACCGGACCCATCCGATCGGCTCACGCGATCAGGCCGGTCTGGCCGATGTGCGGATGGAGGCGGCGGTATCCGCGATCATGGATTGCGAGGATTCCGTGGCTTGCGTCGACGCCGAGGACAAGATCTTGGCCTATGACAATTGGCTGGGGCTGATGCAGGGCAATCTAACCGAAACCTTCGACAAGGGCGGCCAAAGCATGACCCGCGCTTTGGCCCCGGATCTGCGCTATACCGCACCCGATGGCACACCACTTGAGATCAAGGGGCGCGCCTTGATGCTGGTGCGCAATGTCGGCCATCTGATGACCAACCCCGCCATCCATCTGGAGGATGGCTCGGAGGTCTATGAGGGGCTGATGGATGCGATGATCACCGTGCTGATCGCCATGCATGACCTGAAAAAGGACGGCGGGCTGCGCAACAGCCATGCAGGCTCGGTCTATGTCGTCAAACCCAAGATGCACGGACCCGAAGAAGTCGCCTTTGCCGACGAGACCTTCTCACGCGTCGAAGCGTTGCTGGGCCTGCCACGCTACACGGTCAAGCTGGGCGTGATGGATGAAGAGCGCCGCACAAGCGTCAATCTCAAGGAATGCATCCGCGCGGCCAAGCACCGGGTTGCCTTCATCAACACCGGTTTCCTCGACCGCACAGGCGACGAGATCCACACCTCGATGGAGGCGGGCCCCTTCTCGCGCAAGGATTTCATCAAGCGCAAGAGCTGGATCGCGGCCTACGAGAACCAGAATGTCGATATCGGACTGGAATGCGGGCTGCGCGGGCGGGCGCAGATCGGCAAGGGCATGTGGGCCAAGCCCGACGCGATGGCCGAGATGCTCGAGGTCAAGATCGAGCATCCGCGCGCAGGCGCCAATTGCGCATGGGTTCCCTCGCCCACCGCGGCCACGCTCCACGCGCTGCATTACCACCAAGTCAACGTGGCCGCGGTGCAGGAAAAGCTTCTGGCGGGCGGGCGGCGCGCCTATGTGACGGCCTTGCTCGATATTCCCATGGCCAGTTACCAGCGGTGGACCGAGGCGCAGATCACCCGCGAGGTGGAAAACAACGCCCAAGGCATCTTGGGCTATGTCGTGCGCTGGATCGATGCAGGCGTGGGCTGTTCCAAGGTGCCCGACATCAATGATGTGGCGCTGATGGAGGATCGCGCGACCTGTCGCATCTCGGCTCAGCATGTCGCGAACTGGCTGCATCATGGCGTCGTCAGCGAGGTGCAGGTGATGGAGATCATGCGCCGCATGGCTGCTGTCGTCGACAGGCAAAACGCAGGCGATCCGACCTATGTGCCGATGGCGCCCGGTTTCAATGGCATCGCCTTTGCCGCCGCTTGCGATCTGGTTTTCAAAGGCCGCGTGCAGCCCTCGGGCTATACCGAGCCGGTGCTCCATGCCCGGCGGCTGGAGTTGAAGGCAGCCTAAGACAATGGGGGCGCTGCCCCCGCCCGTTCCGGGCCCCCCCGGGATATTTTCGAAACGAAGAAGGGGCGCGGGTGCTGCGTTAACCTTAATGGGAGGTTGAGAAGATGATATCACTCGATCAAGCGCGCCAGATCATCGCCGTGGCGCGCGCGAAGGGCCGCGAGATGGGGCTCAAGCCCCTATCGGTTTGCGTGCTGGATGCGGGCGGGCATGTCTTGGCCTTCGAGCGCGAGGATGGCGCAAGCCCGGGGCGCTACGAAATCGCCCATGGCAAGGCCTATGGTGCAGTCATGCTGGGCATGCCCGGCAGCGCACAGATGGCGCGTGCGGAGGCGCAGGCCTATTTCATCGGCGCGGTCAACGGTGCTTTCGGCGGCAAGCTTGTGCCGGTGCCGGGCGGTGTATTGGTGCTGCAAGGCGGTGCCGTGATCGGCGCTGTGGGCGTCACGGGCGACACCTCGGACAATGACGCGACGGTCGCGGTGGCGGGGATCGAAGCGGCGGGTTTTGCCGCGCAGGCCTGAGAGCGCATCGGTGAAACATGCCTCATTTCCGGGCAATCGCATGGAAATGGGGCTATGTGCCGCCATCAAATCGTTGCGTTCGCCACGAATGGCGCTAGTTCTGGTGCCAATGAGAGGGGAGCGCATATGTCCCGGCCCGTGATCGGCATCATTGGCAACCACCATCTGATCAATGATCAGTACGCGACCCATGCGGGCGGCGCGATGAATTCGCAGGCCGTGGCCGAGGTGTCGGGTGGGCTTCCCTTGGTCATCCCCGCCGATCCGCGCTTCGTGTGCATCGATGCGTTGATGGAGGTCTGTGACGGATTCCTCTTCACTGGCGGGCGGCCCAATGTGCATCCCGAGGAATATGGCGAGGCGGAGACGGCGGCGCATGGTGCCTTTGATCGGGCGCGCGATGCGGTGGCCTTGCCGCTGATCCGGGCCTGCGTGGCGCGTGGGCAACCGATCCTGGGCGTGTGTCGCGGCTTTCAGGAGGTGAATGTTGCGATGGGCGGTTCGCTCTACCCCGAGATCCGCGATCTGCCGGGGCGGATGAATCACCGCATGCCCCCCGATGGCACCATCGAAGAGAAATTCGCGTTGCGCCACCCGGTGCGCTTCACCGAAGGCGGGCCGTTTCACCGGCTTTTCGGGGCGGTCGAGGTGATGACCAACACGCTGCACGGGCAAGGCATAAAGGCACCCGGCGCGCGGATCGTGATCGACGGCCATGCCCCCGATAGCACACCCGAGGCGATCTATGTCGCCGATGCGCCGGGTTTCACCCTGTCGGTGCAATGGCACCCCGAATATCGCGCGGCGCAAGACCCGGTGTCGCGTCCGCTTTTTGCCGCTTTCGGTGCGGCGGCACGCGCTTGGGCCGAAGGCCGCCACCCCATGCCGGTGGCGGAGGTCGCCTGAGCCGGCGGCAGGCCTAGCCTTGATAGGCACCGCGCAATTCGCGGATATGGGCGCGGATCTTGTCCCAAACCTCGGCATCAACCGCCTTGCCTGCGGCCCGCGCTGTGGCGGCTTTCCGGGCGGCTTCGGCTTCGGCCTTGTCACCATGGGCGTCATAAAGGCTACGGGCGTATTGCACGCGGTCTTTTTGGTCCATCTCGGCGTCTCCCTTGTTGTGGGCGGCCTTGGCACGGGCTGCGCCCTGTCGAGAGGATAGCAGAGTTTCGACCGGCCGATGTGCATGTTTGGTCTTTTGCCCGTCATGTCGGCATGTCATCGCCGATCGCGCGCCGTGGCGCGTCAGCCGAATTGGGCGAGCATCGCCTTGAGATCAGCAAGGCTGGCGGCCTCGGCCACTGGCTTGTCGCGTCGCCAGCGCGCCATGCGGGGAAAACGCAGGGCGACACCGGATTTATGGCGCGGGCTGGCCTGAATTCCCTCGAAGGCGATCTCGAAGACCAGCTGGGGCTGCACCGCGCGCACCGGGCCGAAACGCTCGGTCGTGTGGGCGCGCACCCATGTCGTGATCTCGCGGAACTCGGCATCGGTCAGGCCCGAATAAGCCTTGGTGAAAGGGACAAAGCCCGCCTCGTCGCGCACGGCGAAGGTGAAATCGGTATAAAGCGTCGCGCGCCGCCCCGATCCCGCCTGCGCATAGATCATCACCGCGTCGATGGTCAGCGGATCGAGCTTCCATTTCCAGATATCGCCGCGCCGCCGCCCCGCGTGATAGGGGGCCGCGAGGCGCTTGAGCATCAGCCCCTCGGCACCACGATCGCGCGCGCTGGCGCGTAGGGCGGCAAGCCCCGCCCAATCATCGGCCGCAATCGCGGGCGACAGGCGCAGGGGGACAGCACCGGGCAGATCGCGCAGCAGATCGGCCAGCATGGCGCGGCGCTCTGCAAAGGGGCGCGCGCGCAAATCCGCCCCCCGCCATTCAAGCAGGTCATAGGCCATGATGAGCGCGGGCGCCTCGGCCAAAAGGCGCTTGGGCACGGTCTTGCGCCCGATCCTGGGTTGCAGCTTGGCAAAGGACAGGGGGCGGTCCGCGGCGTGATCCCATGCCAGCACCTCGCCATCGATGACTGTGCCATCGGGAAGGGACGCGGCGATCAGGGCGGCCTCGGGAAAGCGGTCGGTCATCACCTCTTCGCCGCGCGACCAGAGGTGATGCGCACCCCCGCGCTTGATCAGCTGGCCGCGGATACCGTCCCATTTATCCTCGGCCAGCCAATCGGCGGGCGGGCCCAGATCGGCGGGGGCAAGATCAAGCTGATGGGCAAGTGCAAAGGGATAGGGCCGCGACAGCGCCGCTTGCGGATCATGGCCGTTGATCAGCCCCTCCCAATCGGTGGTGTCGGGCGACCAATCACCCATCAGGCGGTGGGTCAACTCGGCCCCATCCACGCCCGTTGCCTCGGCCAAGGCGCGCGTCATCAGCTTTTGGCTGACCCCCATCCGCCAGCCACCGGTGATCAGCTTGTTGAAAACGAAGCGCTCGACAGGGGGCAGCCCATCCCATGCACGCAAGACGAATTCACGCCGCGCCCCGTCATCGGCCCCATCCAGCGCGCGCAGATCGGCGATCCAGCCGCTCAGCCTTTTCTCGATCCGGATCGTGGGCGCAGGCAGGATCAGCGCGATGGTCTCGGACAGATCGCCCACCACGGGGTAGCAGGTCTCGAACAACCAATCCGGGATGCCTGCCGCCTCGGCCGCCCACAGGCGCAGCTTGGTGGTGGTGATGCTGCGCCTTGGGCGACGCCCCGACAAAAGCGCCACGGTCCAAAGCCGGTCAGCATCGGGGGCGGTGCGGAA
>NZ_CBFIIK010000028.1:0-25754 GCF_965662675.1 Roseicyclus sp.
TTCGGATCACTTTGGCTCGCGCCGCGCCTGCCCGCGCTTTACGAGAAATATCCCGACCTCAAGATCGATCTGATGCTCGAGGAACGCCTGCTCGATCTGCCGATGCGCGAGGCAGATGTCGCCATTCGCATGAAAGAGCCAAGTCAGGCCGATCTGATCCGTCGACGGCTTTTGACGATCAATATGCGTCTTTATGCGTCGCCCGAATATCTGGCCATGCATGGCACACCGACCACGACCGATGAGCTGTCGAAGCATCGCGTCATCAGCCAAAACGCCACCTCGGCACAGGTCAGCGCCGGTGCGATCTTGGTGCGCGAGCTGATGGCCTATCCCATCGGCTCGACCCTGACGGTCAACAACTACTTCGGGGTGCTTCAGGCCGTGATCCATCATCTGGGGATCGGTGTCTTGCCCGATTATCTGACGCAAGATTTCCCGCAATTAGTGCGCGTCTTGCCCGAGGTGCAATCGGCTGAAGTGCCTGTTTTCCTTGCATATCCCGAGGAGTTGCGCCAATCCAAGCGTGTTGAGGTATTCCGCGATTTCGTCTCGGAAGAGGTGATCGCATACCGCCGCCGCCGGCGCGAGGAAGAGCCGGATACCGCATCGTGACCCTGTACAGGGCTGTGTGCTATGCGCCACAGGCATAGCGGCTTTGCGGCGCTGCGGCATGATTTGCCTTGATCGGGGGCAATGTGCCGCCTAATTGGGCAGTAATGGGAATTGGCGCTTGCGCTGTCTCATTACCTCCCTGTTGGACTACGGCCGAGATTCGTCTCGGCCTTTTTTTTGGCCCTGCGCCCGCTTATGCAGGGCCATGAGCGCCTTGTTGATCGAATCGAACCCCGCGGATTTTCAAGATTTCGGCGCATTGCATGTGCTGATTTCCGAGGCTTTCGCCTTTATGGACGGTCGGATCGATCCCCCATCCTCGATCATGGCGATGGGGCCGGATGAGTTGCGCAACAAGGCGATGACCGAGGATTTTTTCATGATCCGTAATGCCGGGGGGCCTCTGGCCTGCTTGTTCGGCCGATCCCAAGGCGAGACCTATTATGTGGCCAAGCTGGCGGTCGCGGCCACTTATCGTCGGCACGGGGTCGCGCGCAGGCTTTTGGACCATGCCGCGACGCATGCCCGCGCGCATGGGGCGGCGGTGTTGGAGTTGCAAACGCGCGTCGAGCTGGTCGAGAACCACGCGACCTTTGCCCGGCTGGGCTTTCACCAAATCGGCGCGACCGCCCATCCGGGCTTTTCGCGGCCAACCTCGTTGACATTTCACCGCGCACTGTGGTGATCGGGGCCTTTCCCCTGCCCGCGCGCTGGCATAAACAACGGCCAAACGGGGGATACGCGACATGACCGAACCAGCCATCACGCGCGAATTGATCGAAGCCCATGGGCTCAAGCCCGATGAATATGCGCGCATCCTCGAGATCATCGGCCGCGCGCCGACATTCACCGAGCTTGGTATCTTCTCGGCCATGTGGAACGAGCATTGTTCCTACAAATCCTCCAAGAAATGGCTGCGGACGCTTCCCACCACAGGCCCGCAGGTGATTTGTGGGCCGGGTGAGAATGCGGGCGTCGTCGATATCGGCGATGGACAGGCTGTCGTCTTCAAGATGGAAAGCCACAACCACCCCAGCTACATCGAACCCTATCAGGGCGCGGCCACGGGCGTGGGCGGCATTTTGCGTGACGTCTTCACTATGGGCGCGCGCCCCATCGCCGCGATGAATGCGTTAAGCTTTGGCGATAAGGATCATCCAAAGACCCGTCAGCTTGTTCATGGCGTGGTCGAGGGCGTGGGCGGCTATGGCAATTGCTTTGGCGTGCCCAATGTCGGCGGCGAGGTGCGGTTTCATGCTGCCTATAACGGCAACTGCCTTGTGAACGCCTTTGCAGCGGGACTCGCCGATGCGGACGCGATCTTCTATTCGGCTGCGTCGGGCGTCGGCATGCCGGTTGTCTATCTCGGTGCCAAAACGGGCCGCGACGGTGTCGGCGGGGCCACGATGGCCTCGGCCGAATTCGACGACACGATCGAGGAAAAGCGCCCCACGGTGCAGGTCGGCGACCCTTTCACCGAGAAACGCCTGCTCGAAGCCTGTCTTGAGTTGATGGCCTCGGGCGCGGTGATTTCCATTCAGGACATGGGGGCCGCGGGGCTGACCTGTTCGGCGGTGGAAATGGGCGATAAGGGCAATCTCGGCATCAAGCTGGTGCTCGACAATGTGCCCCAGCGTGAAACCGGCATGACCGCCTACGAGATGATGCTGTCGGAAAGCCAAGAGCGCATGCTGATGGTGCTCAATCCCGCGATGGAGGCCGCGGCGCGGGCGATTTTCGTGAAATGGGATCTCGATTTCGCCATCGTCGGTGAAACCATCCCCGAGGATCGATTTGTGATCGAGCATCGCGGCGTGGTGATGGCCGATCTGCCCCTGTCCAAGCTGTCATCCGAGGCACCGGAATATGACCGGCCTTGGGTCGAGACGGCCCCTGCCCCCGATATGGACCCCGTGGCCGAGGTCGATGCCATCGACGCACTCAGGATCTTGATCAGCGCGCCGAATTATTGTTCGCGCGCTTGGGTCTATCAGCAATACGACCACATGGTCATGGCCGATACGGTCGTGGCGCCCGGCCTTGGCGCCGGCGTGGTGCGGGTGCATGGCACGCCCAAGGCGCTGGCCTTCACGGCAGATGTCACGCCGCGCTACGTCAAGGCCAACCCGTTCGAGGGCGGCAAACAGGCCGTGGCCGAGGCCTATCGCAATCTCTGCGCCGTTGGGGCCACGCCGCTGGCCACGACCGATAATCTCAACTTCGGCAATCCCGAAAAGCCCGAGATCATGGGCCAGTTCGTTGGCGCGATCAAAGGAATCGGTGCGGCCTGTGAGGCGCTGGACATGCCGATCGTCTCGGGCAATGTAAGCCTTTACAACGAGACCGATGGGCAGGCGATCTTGCCCACGCCCACGATTGGGGCAGTGGGCCTCCTCGGGTCATTGGATGACCTCGTCGCAGGGGTGCCGCGCGATGGTCATGTGCTGCTCATGGTGGGTGAAACCAAGGGCCATCTGGGCCAATCGGCGCTCTTGGCGGAGGTGTTCAACCGCGAGGATGGAGATGCGCCGCCGGTCGATCTGGAGGCTGAACGCCGCCACGGCAGCTTCATTCGCGAAAACCGCCAATGGATCGGCGCATGCTGCGATGTCTCGGATGGGGGTATCGCGCTTGCGGCATTCGAGATGGCGGTATCGGGCGATGTCGGCCTGACGCTGGAGATCAGCGATTGCGCCACGCTTTTTGGTGAAGATCAGGCGCGCTATCTGATCGCGACCAGCTTCGACAAGGCCGAGGCGCTGATGGTTGCGGCTGGCCAAGCGGCTGTGCCATTGCTCAGCATCGGAAAATTCGGCGGCGATCGGTTGCGCTTCGGCAACTCCGAGGCGCCATTGTCCGATCTGAGCGCGACATGGCGAGACGCCTTTGCCAGCCATTTCGGTTAAGCAGCGCTTGCGGGCCTGCGCGCACGCGCCTAGATTTGCACGAGCCAAACGAGGATGACCCATGCCGATCAGCGCCCGTGACATCGAGCAACTTCTGCGCGAAGCCTTTCCGAAAGGGCAGATCAAGGTGGAGGGTGACGATGGCGCGCATTTCGCCGCCCAAGTCATCGACGAAAGTTTTCGCGGCATGAACCGCGTTCAGCAACAACGCGCGGTCTATGCCGCGTTGAAGGGCAAGATGGATGGCAGCCATGGTGAGCTGCACGCGCTCGCCCTGACCACCAAAGCCCCGGATTGAAAGGGAATTCCCAAGATGAGCATCGAAGAGAACATCCGCAAAACCGTGACCGAGAACGATGTGGTGTTGTTCATGAAGGGCACCAAGATGATGCCCCAATGCGGCTTTTCCTCGCGGATCGCGGGGGTGCTGAATTACATGGGGGTCGAGTTCGCCGATGTGAATGTGCTGGCCGATGAGCAGATCCGCCAAGGGATCAAGGATTATTCCGATTGGCCGACCATCCCGCAGCTTTATATCAAGGGCGAGTTCGTCGGCGGCTGCGATATCGTGACCGAGATGACCTTGTCGGGCGAGTTGGACCAGCTTTTCGCCGATCACGGCATCGGTTTCGACAAGGATGCCGCCGACAAGATCCGCGAAGCCAACGCCTGAGCGGTGCGGCGCCTTCGAGGCGCGTGGACGCACGGTGGGCCTTGCCCCGCGGCAATGCTTTTTGGGGGGCTTTACCCCCCGACCGTGCCTTATGGGGGGCTTTGCCCCCGGCCCCCCCAGAGTATTTTTGAAGCAAAGATGGGCTAGGCCTTTGGTGGCTTAGCCCTTTTTCTTCGTGTCGCCCGCGCGGACATGTTTGGCGAGGCGTGAGGGGATGGATTTCTTGCGGTTCTTGTAGGGGTTCTGGTCGGCTTGGCTGCGCATGTAGAGACGGATGGGTGTGCCCGGCATGTCGAAATCCTGCCGCAGACCATTGACGAGGTAGCGCGAGTAGCTTTCGGGCAGCTTGTCGGGATGCGAGCACATCACGACGAAACCCGGCGGACGGGTCTTGGCTTGGGTCATGTAGCGCAGGCGGATGCGGCGGCCGCCGGGGGCAGGTGGCGGATGCGCCTCGGTCATGGCGATGAGCCAGCGATTGAGTTGCGCGGTGGTGACGCGGCGATTCCAGACCTCATGCGCCTTGAGAATGGCGGCATGAAGCCGGTCGAGCCCCTTGCCCGTCACGGCCGATACGGTCACCAGCGGCGTGCCCTTCAATTGCGGCAGCATGGTTTCCAAGCCATTTTTCAGATGCTTCAGCTTGTCTTGCTTGTCGTCCTCGAGATCCCATTTGTTGACCGCGATGACCACGGCGCGGCCTTCACGCTCGGCAAGATCGGCGATGCGTAGGTCTTGGCTCTCGAACGGGATAGCGGCATCGAGCAGCACCACCACGACCTCTGCGAATTTCACCGCGCGCAGACCATCGGACACCGAGAGTTTCTCGAGCTTTTCTTGCACCTTGGCCTTTTTGCGCATGCCGGCGGTGTCGAAGATGCGCATGGGCGTGCCTTCCCATGTCACCGGCACGGCGATGGCATCGCGGGTGATGCCCGCTTCGGGCCCGGTCAAGAGACGCTCTTGACCGAGGATGCGGTTGATCAAGGTGGATTTGCCAGCATTGGGACGGCCCACCACGGCGATCTGCAAGGGGCGCGCGGCGGTGATGCGGCGCTCATGATCTTGGCTGTCGCCATCGGGGTCGATGTCGATGTCGGTTTCGGCCTCTTCGATCTCGTCCAGCCTTGCTTGGGCTTTCTCGATCATCGGGGCCAGGGCCACGGCAAGCTCACCCATGCCTTCGCCATGTTCGGCCGAGAGCGCGATCGGCTCGCCCAGACCGAGCGCATAGGCCTCGATCACACCGGCCTCGCCTTGCCGGCCCTCGGCCTTGTTGACGCCCAAGATCACGGGGCGGCCCGACCGGCGCAAGATCTCGGCGAAGAGCTGGTCATTGGGGGTGATGCCCGCGCGCGCATCGATCAAGAAAAGGCTGGCATCGGCCATTTCGACGGCGCGTTCTGTCAGCTTGCGCATTCGGCCTTGCAAGCTGTCATCGGTCGCATCCTCGAGCCCCGCAGTGTCGAGAATGGTAAAGCGCAGATCGCCAAGCCTCGCCGCCCCTTCGCGCAGATCGCGGGTGACACCGGGCTGGTCATCGACCAGCGCAAGCTTGCGGCCCACCAAGCGGTTGAACAAGGTGGATTTGCCGACATTGGGGCGGCCGACGATGGCGAGGGTAAAGCTCATGGAATGGGAATCCGGGATGGCGAAGTGGCGGAGATAGCCCAAGCCCCGCGCGCCATCAAGCCCGAAGGCTGCGCACCACCCGTTCAAGCGCTTGGGCAAAGGCGCTGCGGTCGCTTTTGGAGAAGGGGCGCGGCCCGCCCAAGCCTTGG
The DNA here is from genome assembly GCF_965662675.1 of Roseicyclus sp. Classification (GTDB taxonomy): domain Bacteria; phylum Pseudomonadota; class Alphaproteobacteria; order Rhodobacterales; family Rhodobacteraceae; genus Roseicyclus. Next base: position 5,976 of record NZ_CBFIIK010000028.1, read on the forward strand.
CCCTCCAACCCGCCGCGCAGATCGGCCAAGAGATCGCGGGTGGCAAGCTTTCCCCCGATATTGGCGGCACTCAGGCTCTCGCCCCTTGGGGTCAGAACGGCCGCACCCGCCTTGATCGCGCGGTCGGCCAAGGGGATATCGGCGGTGATCACTACCATGCCCGGCCCGGCCTCGACCGCGATCAGATCATCGGCGGCGTCAAAAGCGTCGCCTGCCATGACCATGCTTATCAAGGGATGATCTGGGTGGCGCAAATAGCCCGCCGCATATAGGCGCACCGGCATCTTGTGACGATAGGCGATGGTATAGATCTCATCCTTGACGGGGCAGGCATCGCCATCGACGAGAATCATGGCGCGGCGGCAAGCGCGCGGCGCAGCGCCTCGGTCAAGACGCTGCTATCGGCGCCAAGCCCGATCAGACGCGCGCCGGTCGCCACGGCCTCCACCGTCATGCCGGCCGGTCCGATCATGCCCGCCATCTTGCCCGCGCCCGTGATCGTGACGATGGCTGTACGCACGGCCTCCATCACCGGGGGGGCGGTCAGATCGTCGCGATAGCCCATATCGGCGGCCAGATCGGCGGGGCCGATGAAGACGCAATCGACGCCTTCGACAGCGGCGATAGCGGGCAGATCGGCCAGTGCCGCGCGGCTTTCGGCCTGCACGATGACGCAGATCTCATCATTGGCGGTGGCGGTGTAATCGGCGATGGCGCCAAAGCCCCCGGCGCGTATCGTCGCGCCCCCATTGCCGCGCACACCTTGCGGCGGGTAGCGGCAGGCGGCAACGGCGGCGCGCGCTTGATCAGCGGAATTCACCATCGGCACCATCACGCTTTGCGCACCGATATCGAGGGCTTGCTTGATCACCCAATCGGCGTTGACGGGCACCCGCACGATCGCAGGCGTGCCGGTGCTTGCCAGCACCATCAGCTGGCGCCGGATGGTCGTCGGGTCCCACGGCCCATGCTCGCCATCGATCAAGCACCAGTCAAAGCCCGCGCGCCCGACGATCTCGGTCACGGTTTCGGACCCGAGCGCCAACCATAGCCCTCGAAGATGCCGCCCCTCGCGCATCGCGGCCTTTAGCGTGTTTTTCGGTGCTGGCATGATGCCCCCCCTGCCCCTTTGGCCCTAAAGCGCGCCGCCGCGCGCGCCGCGGTACCATTGCCGGATCAATGCGCGGTCTTCATCGGTCAGGAATGCGAAATTGCCCGGCGGCATGGCGTGGCTGACGCCCGCTTGTAGATAGATGTCCTGCGCTTGGCCAGCGATGCGGGCGGGCGTGTCGAGCATCACGCCACCCGGTGCGGCGGCAAGGCCCGGCATGTAAACCTCGGACGCGTGGCACATGGCGCAATTGCCCGCGACCAGATCGGCCACCGCGTCAAAGCTGTCATGGGCGATGAAGCGTTCTTGATATGGGCTCAGCCGCGCCTCTTGCACCGCATCCTCGCGCATCAAGGGCAGGATCGAGAGCCAGATGATCACCCCGAAAATCGCGACCGTCGCCCCCCATGTCCACCAGACCATGCCCTTGCGCGCATGCATGGTGTTGAAGAAGTGCCGGATCGTGACCCCCATCAAGAAGACGAGGCTGGCGATCAGCCAGTTCAGATCCGAGGCAAAGGCCAGCGGATAGTGATTGCTCAGCATCAAGAAGATCACGGGCAGCGTCAGGTAGTTGTTATGCGTCGAGCGCAGCTTGGCGATCTTGCCGTATTTCGGATCGGGCGTGCGCCCGGCCTTGAGGTCGGCTACCACGATCTTCTGGTTGGGGATGATGATCATCGCCACATTGGCCGTCATGATCGTGGCCGTCAGCGCGCCCAAGTGGAGCAATGCCGCGCGGCCCGAGAACACTTGTGCATAGGCCCAAGCCAGCGCCACGATGATCGCGAAGAGCAAGACCATCAGCGCCGTGGGGTTGTCGCCCAGCTTGGATTTGCACAACAGGTCATAGGCGACCCAGCCCACGACCAGCGACAGGCCCGAGATCATCATCGCCTGCCACGGGGCCAGTTCCATGATGTTCCAGTCGATCAGATACATCTCGGCCCCGACCCAGTAGAGCAAGATGAGCAGCGCCACACCCGACAACCAGGTCGCGTAGCTTTCCCATTTGAACCATGTCAGATGCTCTGGCATGGCGGCCGGTGCGACCATGTATTTCTGGATATGGTAGAAGCCGCCGCCGTGAACCTGCCATTCCTCGCCATCGGCGGGGCCTTGGATATTGCGGTTCAACCCCAGATCCAGCGCGATGAAATAAAAGCTCGAACCGATCCACGCGATGGCCGTGATGACATGCAGCCATCGGGCGGCGAATTCGGCCCAATGCAAAAGAATGGTGATGTCCATGAGTTGCCCCCGTCCCGCTTTCCGGTGCTTTGCGCGACCATCGGACAAAATGCTATCCAAGCGCAAGCCACCCTCGACGCTGGCACGCCATAGCCGCAGGTGATGGCCTTGGGGGCGCTGCGACGCCAGCGGGCCGATGGCCGGTTTGGGCGGTATTTGCAGGCCGACTTCCCGCCGCACGGCTTTGGCCAAGTATTGCTGGCTGTTTGTAGCTTGACCTTCGGATACCCCTTTTCATGTCACTGTCACAAAGCTAGGCTTTCGGCCCATAACAACGACACTGTCCAACCTGGGAGATCGACAGATGAAGAAGATCCTTCTCGCATCGGCCGCGACCATCGCGCTTGCCGGTGCGGCACATGCCGACGCACATGGCCCCGTGACGCTGGGTATTTCGCTCGGCTTTACTGGCCCGCTGGAATCCTTGGCCCCGCCGATGGCGGCGGGCGCCGAAATGGCGATGGCCGAGGTTTCGGCCAGCGGCCAGCTGTTGGGTGGCAAGGCCGTCACCTCCGTGCGCGGCGATTCGACCTGCATCGACGCATCGGCGGCCGTGGCCGTGGCCGAACGCCTGATCACCTCGGACGGCGTGGACGGGATCGTCGGCGCCATGTGCTCGGGTGCCACCACCGCGATGCTGACCAATGTGGCCGTGCCAAACGGCATGGTGATGATTTCGCCCTCGGCGACCTCGCCCGCGCTTTCCACGGTCGATGACAACGGCCTGTTCTTCCGCACCGCACCCTCGGATGCGGCGCAGGGCGTCGTGATGGCAAACATCATCCTCGAGCGCGGCATCGACACCGTCGCCGTGACCTATACCAACAACGACTACGGTCTGGGTCTGGCCAACAGCTTCCAGGAAGCCTTTGCTGCAGCAGGTGGCACCGTGACCTTGGTGGCAGCCCATGAAGATGAGCGCGCCGATTACTCGGCCGAAGTCGGTGCCTTGGCATCGGCTGGTGGCGACGCGCTGGTTGTCGCGGGCTATGTGGACAGCGGTGGATCGGGCATCATCCGTGCCGCACTCGACACCGGCGCATTCGACACCTTCGTGTTCCCCGACGGCATGGTCGGTCAGGCACTGGTCGACAATTTCGGCTCCGAGATCAACGGCTCGTTCGGCCAGTTCCCCGGCACCGATTCCGATGGCGCGGACATCTATCACAACCTCGCATCCGCCGCTGGCTTCGACGGCACCTCGGCCTTCTCGAAAGAGGCCTATGACGCCGCAGCCCTGATCATGCTTGCAATGCAGGCCGCAGGCTCGACCACGCCGGCTGATTACGCGCAGCATGTGATGGATGTCGCAAACGCCCCCGGTGAGCAGATCCTGCCCGGTCAGCTTGGCCGCGCGCTGGAACTGATCGCCGCCGGTCAGGACATCGACTATGTCGGCGCCTCGGCGGTCGAGCTGATCGGCCCCGGTGAGTCGGGCGGCGCCTATCGCGAGATCGAGATCCAGAACGGCGAAATCGTCACCGCACGTTTCCGCTGATCGCGATCTGAAAGCGACAGATGCAGCCCGGGTTCCCCCCGGGCTGCGTTTTTTCAAAGGAGATCACCCATCATGATCGAGGTGCGCGACCTGCATAAGCATTTCGGCGGCTTTCACGCCGTCGATGGCGCCAGCCTGCGGATCGAAACGGGTTCGATCACCGGGTTGATCGGCCCCAATGGCGCGGGCAAGACCACCTTGTTCAACGTGATCGCGGGCGTATTGCCTCCGACCAGCGGTCGGGTCATCATGGATGGCGAGGAGATAACCGGCCTGCCCCCGCATGTGCTGTTTTCCAAGGGCCTCTTGCGCACCTTTCAGATCGCACATGAGTTTCATTCCATGACGTGCCGCGAGAACCTGATGATGGTGCCGCCCGCTCAATCGGGCGAAACACTGTGGAACACTTGGTTCGGCAGAAAGCGCATCGCCGATGAGGAACGCGCCTTGCGCGCGAAGGCCGACGAAGTGCTGGACTTCCTGACCATTTCGCATCTGGCCGATCATCCGGCGGGCAAGATCTCGGGCGGTCAGAAAAAGCTGCTGGAACTGGGGCGCACCATGATGGTCGATGCCAAGATCGTCTTTCTCGACGAGGTGGGCGCAGGTGTGAACCGCACGCTTCTCAATACCATCGGTGACGCGATCATCCGGCTGAACCAGGAACGCGGCTACACGTTTTGCGTCATCGAACACGATATGGATTTCATCGGGCGGCTTTGCGACCCGGTCATCGTGATGGCCGAGGGGCGCGTGCTGGCCGAAGGCACGATCGACCAGATCAAGGCCAATGAACAGGTGATCGAGGCGTATTTGGGCACAGGGCTCAAGAACAAGGACAAGCTGGAAGCGGGGGCAAGCGCATGACCGACACCCCCTATCAAAACGACCGCGGCAACAAGGACCGATCCCTGACCAACCCCGCGGGTGCCGCGACGATGCAGCCCTCGCCCGGCACGGGGCGCGCGATGCATAGCGAAAGCGCCTTTTTGATCGGCGATACGATGACCGGCGGCTACGGCCAAGGCCCCGATATCTTGCATGATTGCACCATCGCCGTGAACCGCGGCGAGATCGCGGTGATCGTGGGCCCCAACGGCGCGGGCAAATCCACCGCGATGAAGGCGGTTTTCGGCATGCTGAATGTTCGGCAAGGCTCGGTCCGCCTCGATGGTGAGGATATCACCGATCTCACCCCGCAAGCGCGTGTGGCCAAGGGGATGGGCTTCGTGCCGCAAACCGGCAATATCTTCGCCTCCATGACGGTTGAGGAGAACCTCGAAATGGGGGCTTTCATCCGCAAGGGCGATATCCGCGAAACCATGGAACAGGTCTATGACCTCTTTCCGATCCTGCGCGACAAGCGCAACCAGGCAGCCGGCGAATTGTCGGGTGGCCAGCGCCAACAGGTCGCCGTTGGCCGCGCACTGATGACCAAGCCCAAGGTCTTGATGCTCGACGAGCCCACCGCCGGCGTCTCGCCCATCGTGATGGATGAATTGTTCGACCGCATCATCGAGGTCTCGCGCACCGGCATCCCGATCTTGATGGTCGAACAAAACGCCCGCCAAGCCCTCGAGATCGCCGACAAGGGCTATGTGCTTGTGCAAGGGCGCAATGCCCATACCGGCACGGGCAAGGAACTCTTGGCCGACCCGCAGGTCCGGCGCAGCTTTCTGGGAGGCTGAGCATGTTCCGCGCCTCTCCGAGCGCCCTTTTTATCGGCGCAGCCCTTGCCGCCCTGCCATTCAGCACCGTGGCAGAGCCGTGGCTGTGCAACTTCACCGTCGAATGCGACCCGACCGCGGGTTGCGCAAGTGGCGGTTTCACCGCACAGGTGATCGCGGCAGACCATGCCGATGAATTGTTCTTGTCGACGGCCATGGGCGACAGCCCCGTCATCCGGCTGACCGCGCCCGATAGCCTGCCTGCAAGCTATGCTGGCGCTGGCCGCGCCGGCACCGCCGAGCTTGTGACAATCGAGGCCGATCGTACCGCCATCATGAGCGTACATCTGTTCGATGGTGACGCCGCCGCCATCACCTATTTCGGAACTTGTGAGGAGTTGACCTGAATGGACGTCCTCAACGCGATCGTCGTCTTGTTGAATTTCGTGATCATCCCGGCCACCGCCTATGGGGCGCAATTGGCCCTCGGGGCGCTTGGGGTGACCTTGATCTACGGCATCTTGCGCTTTTCGAATTTCGCCCATGGTGACACCATGGCCTTTGGCACCGCTGCGACCATTCTTGTCACTTGGGGCATTACCGGCCTTGGCATTTCCATCGCGCCGCTACCCACAGCGCTTCTGGCGCTGCCCTTTGGCATCATGATCACCATGCTTTTGGTGCTTGGCATCGACCGCGTGGTTTATCGGTTCTACCGCCGGGTCAAGGCAAAGCCGATCATCCTCGTGATGGTCTCCATCGGCGTGATGTTCACGATGAACGCGCTGACCCGCTTCTTGCCCGGCATCGGCGTCGACGACATCCGCTTCGCCGATGGTGAGCGCTTCTTGATATCGGTGCGCACCTTCCGCGAGATGACCGGCCTCGAGGAAGGGCTCGCCATTCGCACCACCCAAGCGATCACCGTTGTGGTCGCCGCGATCTGCGTGGTGGCACTGTTTTGGTTTCTCAACCGCACGCGCACCGGTAAATCCATGCGCGCCTATTCCGATAATGAAGATCTGGCGCTGTTGTCGGGCATCAACCCCGAACGCGTTGTGATGATCACCTGGCTGATCGTGGCGGCGCTGGCCACCACGGCGGGCACGCTTTACGGGCTCGACAAGGCCTTCAAGGCCTTCACCTATTTCCAATTGCTACTGCCGATCTTCGCCGCGGCCATCGTGGGTGGCTTGGGCAACCCGATCGGCGCGATCTTGGGGGGCTTTTTGATCGCTTTCTCCGAGGTCACCGTCACCTATGCCTTCCGCCGTGTGGTGGGCTATCTCGGGCCCGCCGATTGGCAACCCGAGGGGATGATCCAGCTCTTGTCGACGGATTACAAATTCGCGGTCAGTTTTTCGATCTTGCTGATCGTGTTGCTGTTCCGTCCGACCGGCATCATGAAGGGTAAATCGATATGATCGCGTCGATGGACAGAAAGGCCGTTCTCTTGTTCGCGCTGGTTGGCGCGCTCTTCGTGGGAACCGGTTTTTTCGAGTCGTGGAATACCACGCTGGGCATCTTCAACATGGCCCTTGTCAGCGCGATCATGGCCTTGGGCGTAAATATGCAATGGGGTTACGCGGGTCTGTTCAATGTCGGCGTGATGGGCTTTGTCGCCTTGGGTGGTCTCGCCGCCGTTCTGGTCGGCATGCCGCCCGTAGGCGATGCTTGGGCGGCAGGCGGGCTTCAGGTTCTTTTGGGCCTTGTGCTGGGTGCTGCGACGATCGTGTTGGCGATCCTCATCTACACGAAGATGCCGCCGACCCGCGCGCGCATCTGGGCGATGATCGCGGTCTTGGTCTTGGGCTTCGTCATTTTCCGTGCGGTCTTCGACAGCGGCGTCGCCTTGGTCGAGGCGGTCAATCCCGCAGCCGAAGGCTATCTTGGCGGTCTTGGCCTGCCGGTGCTTCTGGCCTGGCCGCTGGGCGGTGTGCTTGCGGCCGGTGCGGCTTGGATTATCGGCAAGACGGCGCTTGGGTTGCGTTCTGATTATCTTGCCATCGCGACCTTGGGTGTCTCCGAGATCATCATCGCCGTTTTGAAGAACGAGGATTGGTTGACCCGTGGCGTGAAGAACGTCACCGGCATCCCCCGCCCCGTGCCCTATGAGGTCGACCTCCAGGCCACGCCGTGGTTCATTGATCTCGCCGGAAGGCTGGGTGTCGACCCGGTCGCCTTTTCCTCGGTCACGGTCAAGCTGTGCTATGCCGGGCTCTTCATCATCGTCTTGCTGGTGTTGATATGGTTCTCGGAAAAGGCGTGGAATTCACCTTGGGGCCGGATGATGCGCGCGATCCGCGACAACGAGGTTTCGGCCGCCGCCATGGGCAAGAATGTCAAATCGCGCCACCTGCAGGTCTTCGTACTGGGCTCGGCCGTGGTTGGCATGGCTGGCGCGATGATGGCCACGCTCGACAGCCAGCTTGTGCCAAGCAGTTATCAACCCTTGCGTTTCACCTTTCTCGTCTGGGTCATGGTGATCGTGGGTGGTTCAGGCAATAATTGGGGCGCGGTGCTTGGCGGCTTCCTGATCTGGTGGCTCTGGGTCATGGTCGAGCCACTGGGTTTCGACGCGCTGGTGTTTCTGACTTCCGGCATGGCCGAGGGTAACTGGCTCCGCGAACACCTGCTGGATTCGGCTGCGCATATGCGGCTTTTGACCATGGGCCTCGTGCTGTTGCTGGTGCTGCGTTTCAGCCCGCGCGGCCTAATCCCCGAGCGATGATCGCACGCCCTTCTTCGTTTCAAAAATATCCCGGGGGGAACGGCCAAGGGCCGTGGGGGGCAGCGCCCCCCATGCAGCGGGTGCCGCCCGACCGGGTTCAGCGCCCTTCGAAGCGCGCCATCCGCTTTTCTTGAAAGGCCAAGACACCCTCCTTGAAATCGCGCGTGCGTCCGCATTCGCCCTGCAACTGCCCTTCGAGGACCAGCTGCGCGGCCAAGCTGTTGCCAAAGCTTGCCTGCATCGCCGCCTTCACCCGCTTGAAGGCCGCCGTTGGTCCTTGGGCAAGCTGCGCGGCGCGCGATTGCCAGTGCGTTTCGAATTCGGCGTCCGGCACGGCTTGCCAGATCATGCCCCATTCATCGGCCTGTCGCGCAGTGATGCGGTCGGCGAACAGCGCCGCACCCATCGCCTTTTGCAGGCCGATCGTGCGCGGTAGCACCCATGTGCCGCCCGCGTCGGGGATGAGACCGATCCGGCTAAAGGCTTGAATAAAAGTGGCACTCTCGGCGGCGATGGTGATGTCGCAGACCAGCGCCAGATTGGCCCCTGCCCCGGCGGCCGTGCCATTGACAGCCGCGATCACCGGCACCGGGCATTCGATGATCGCCATCAGCATCGGGATATATTCGTCACGCAAGGTCCGCTCGAGGTTCAACGTCGCGGCACTTCCGCCATCGCCAAGATCCTGCCCCGAACAAAAGGCACGCCCCGTGCCGGTCATGACCACCACCCGCGCTGTGCGCCCCGCGGTCTCGACAGCATGGGTGATTTCGGCGCGCATCTGCGTGTTGAGCGCATTCATCACATCGGGACGGTTGAGCGTGATGACCGCGACGCCCTCGCGATCTTCATAGGTGATGGTCTCGTAATGCATCTGCACCTCCGGCTGCGTGTCGCGGTGAGATTAGGCGCAACCACGCGGCGCGCAAAGCGCCAACGCCGCGTCACTCTTTCAAAATAGCCGCGAGGCGCGCCTCTTCCTCGGGCGAAAGCGCGGCCTCGGTTGGGGCGGCTGAGGCCGCACGCCGGCGAATATAGGCCAAGGACAGCCCACCACCGGCCACGATCAACATGAGGGGTGCGAGCCAAAGCAAGATATTGCTGCCGGTCATGGTGGGGCGCATCAAGACATATTCGCCATAGCGTTCAACGATATAGCGCATCACATCATCATCGCTGTCACCGGCCACCAATCGTTCGCGCACAAGCAGACGCAGATCGCGGGCGATCTCGGCGTTGGATTGGTCGATCGACTCGTTGCGACAGACCACACAGCGCAGACCCGCCGAGATATCGCGCGCGCGCTCTTCCAGCTGGGTATCGGAAAGCACCTCATCGGGCTGCACCGCGACGGCGGGCAGGCCCGCCCCCAACACCATCGCCGCCATTGCAACAGCGGCGGCAAAACGCCAAAGGCCATCACGCGCACTCATTCGGCCGGTACCTCACGCGCAGCTTGTTCTTGCGCCTTGGCAGCGCCTGCCGCGACGCGGTAACGCCGGTCGCTCAGGCTCAACAACCCGCCAAGCGCCATGATGATCGTGCCGCCCCAGATCCAGTTGGCGAAGGGCTTGATCCAAGTGCGCAGCGCCCAACCGCCGCCGGGCTGCGGATCGCCAAGCGCCAGATAGACATCACGCGTCCATCCGCTATCGATCCCGGCCTCGGTCGTGGGCATGCCCGCCACGGGGTAGATCCGCTTTTCAGGGTGCAAAAGCGCGATCTGGCGCCCCTGCAAATCGCGCACGGCGACATGGGCCATGGTCGAGATATAGTTCGGCCCCTGAACATTCTGCTCGACGTTCAAAAGCTCGATCTCATAGGCCCCGACCTGGTAGGGCTGGCCCGGATTGGCCACGCGGATATCTTCGAGCTGATAGCCCGTCAGCGCCGCAACACCGAACATCGTCAACCCGACACCGGCATGCGCCGTCGCCTTGCCCCAATCGGCGCGCGGCAAGCGCCACAGCCGTCCAAACCGACCAGCCATTGCGCCGCGCCCGGTGCGCGACCAAAGGTCGAGAAGCGAGCCCGCCACCAGCCAAACCGACAGCGCGATGCCAAATGGCGCCAAGGCGGACCTGCCCGAATAGATGGCCCAAACCAAAAGCCCTACCGCGATGGCCAAGAAAAGCGCAGGCATCAGCTGCATCACCGCGCGATCAAGCTTGGCGCGTTTCCATGCCAGCATGCCGCCTAGCGGCATTGCCACGGCCATCGCCAAGGCAAAGGGCGTGAAGGCCATGTTGAAAAACGGCGGACCAACCGAGACGGTGCGATCGGTAAACATCTCGATCACCAAGGGCCAGATCGTGCCGATGAAGACCACGAAGGTCGAGACCGCCAAGAGTAGGTTGTTGAGCACCAGCCCGGATTCGCGGCTGACCGTCGAAAACACGCCCTTGGCCTCCATCGCGCCTGCGCGCAATGCGAAGAGCAACAGCGACCCACCCATGAAGAAACACAAGATCCCGAGGATATAGACACCGCGTTCGGGATCGTTGGCGAAGGCATGCACGCTGGTCAAAACGCCCGAGCGCACGATGAAGGTGCCGATCAGCGAAAAGCCGAAAGCCAAGATCGCCAAAAGGATCGTCCAGCTTTTCAGCGCCTCGCGCTTTTCGACCACGATGGCCGAATGCAATAGCGCCGCCGCGATCAGCCACGGCATGAGCGACGCATTTTCCACCGGGTCCCAGAACCAAAACCCGCCCCAGCCAAGCTCGTAATAGGCCCACCACGAGCCAAGGCCGATACCCACGGTCAAAAACAGCCATGCTGCCAAGGTCCAAGGCCGCACCCAGCGTCCCCAAGCGGCATCCACCCGTCCCTCGATCAGGGCAGCAACAGCAAAGGAAAAGGCCATCGATAGCCCGACATAGCCGAGGTAGAGGAATGGCGGATGAAAGGCGAGGCCGGGATCTTGCAACAGCGGGTTCAAATCCTGGCCATTCATCGGCGGCACGGCCAGCCGGGTGAACGGGTTGGAGGTGAACAAGATAAAGGCGAAAAACGCGGCCGCGACCGAGGATTGCACCGCCAGCACCCGCGCTTTCAGCGTCGGCGGCAGGTTGCCGCCGAACCATGATGCGCAGGCGCCAAAGAGCGTCAGGATCAACACCCACAGCAAAAGCGAACCTTCGTGGTTCCCCCAGACCCCGGTGATCTTGTAGATCATCGGCTTGTCGGTATGCGAATTGGCGGTCACCAGATTGAGCGAGAAATCCGAGGTGACAAAGGCCCATGTCAGCACCGCGAAACTGAAGGCGGTCAAGAAGAACTGCGTCGCGGCTGCTGGATCGGCCACGGCCATCCAAGCGCTATTGCCGCGATGCGCGCCCACCAGCGGTACAATGACCTGAAAGATCGACACCATGAAGGCGAGGATCAGGGCGAAATGTCCAAGTTCTGTTGTCATGGTCACAATCCTAGTGGCAGTTCACCGTTCCGCCAATAGGATGTGGCACGAGTTCACATCGGATTGACCGTGTCAAAGCCGCGCGGGGGCGCCATTCCATCAAAAACAAGGCCTCGTCGCGGTGATCCATAGCGGACACCGCCCCGATGTCACATCGAAGGATGGGGCAAAGACCGTCGCCACAAATCTGGCCGCGCAGCTTTCGGCGCAAACGGGACAAACAGTTTCGCTCGGCTGAGCCATGCCATAAGCTATGTGGATGAACAGGCGTATCGACATCGGGATCGACGGGGGCGGCACAGGCTGCCGGGTGGCGCTATCGGTGAACGATGGGCCGGTCACGGAAACCACGGGTGGTCCTGCGAACATCGTGACCGACCCCGCCGGGGCCGAGGCGGCGATCCGCCTGGCGCTGGTCGATGCATTGGCCGCCAAGGGGCTTGATCTCTCTGCGCTGCATGATGCCCGCATTTGCGCCGGGCTTGCGGGGGGGCGGTTGCCGGGTGCGGCCGATCGCTTCGCGACCCGCCTGCCCTACCTCGCCTATGTGGTCGATGACAGCGTTACGGCGCTGGAGGGTGCTTTGGGCGGCGCGGATGGCAGCTTGGCCAGCCTTGGGACCGGAAGCTTCTTCATCGCAAAGCAAGATGGCGTGATCCGGCATCATGGCGGCTGGGGGTTTATCTTGGGCGATGAGGGCGGGGCGGCATGGGCCGGACGCATGGCGCTATCGCTGGCGCTGCGCGTAAGTGATGGTCGCATGCCCGATGATCCCTTGGCACAGGCGCTGATCACCGCCTGCCCACCGCATCCGGTGCTATGGGCGCAAACGGCCCGGCCCGGCGATTTCGCGCAACTCATGCTGATCGTCGGGCAATATGGCGAAAGCCCAATCGCCGCGCAGGTCGAGAACGCAGTATTGCAGCTCTTGGTCACGGGGCTGCATGATCTGGGCCATCGCCCCGGTCAAAAGCTGGTGGTGATGGGCGGTTTGGGCACGCGCGTCGCCCCGGCGCTTCCCGCCGATCTGGCCGCCGATCTTGGTCCGCCGCAGGGGCGCGCGCTTGACGGGGCCCTACGACTGGCGCGGGGGCTGCCATGAGCTGGTTTACGGGTCTTGATCTGGTTGATGCGACCGGGCTGCACTACGATGTCGCGCTGCGTGTCACCGCGGATGGTGCCGAGATTGCCCCACGCACGGGGCAGAGCGGCACGGATTTGTCCCGCGACGGCCTGCGCGCCTTGGTGACACAGGGCCTCGTCGATTTGCAGGTCAATGGCGGCGCCGGGCAATTGCTGGGCGCGTTCACGACCGCCGCCGACCTGCACGCCATGGATGCCGCCCATTGGGCCACGGGTACGGCGGCGCTTTTGCCCACGCTTGTCTCCGACCGGCCCGAGGTCACGCGGCGGGTGATCGATCTGGTTGCGGCCGCGCAAGAAACCTGTCCCGCCATTCTCGGCCTGCATCTGGAGGGTCCACATCTGGCCGTGGCAGGCGCCCATGACCCGGCAATTCTCCGACCAATCGGTGCGGAAGATCTGGCGCTCTACATTGCCGCGCGGACGCGGTTGGGCGTCTTGATGATCACCCTCGCCCCCGAGATGGTGACGCCCGACCAGATCCGTGCGCTGAGCGATGCGGGGGTGATCGTGTCGCTGGGCCATACCGCTTGCGATTATGACATGGCCTGCACAGCCTTCGATGCCGGTGCGCAGATGAGCACGCATTTGTTCAACGCCATGTCGGGGCTGCATCACCGCAATCCGGGGCTGGTGGGTGCTACGCTAGAGCGCGCCATGCCTTATGGGCTGATCGCCGACGGGGTGCATGTTCACCCCACCACGTTGAAGATCGCCCTTGCCGCCCATGAAACGGGCGCTGTTCTCGTCTCGGATGCCATGGCACTGACCGGATCGGCGGCGGATCGTTTCACCTTGGCCGGGCGCGAAGTTCATCGCCGCAACGGGCGGTTGGAACTCGCCGATGGCACATTGGCGGGCGCCGATCTGACGCTGGTCAAGGCGGTCGAGAACGTCGCTGATTGGACCGCGCGCGACATCGCAGAGACCGCGCAATGGGCCCTCTCGCGGCCCCTCCAGCTTGTCGGCACAGCACGGCATCCGACGCCGTCACGCTGGCTGATCTGGCATGAGGGCCGGGCCAGCGCACGTATCGATGCAGGCGCGGTCTTGCCCTTGGCGCTGGCCTAAAGCGCTTGGCCCACCAAGGCGCCGATGGCGCTGGTGGCGGCCATGGCCAAGACACCCCAGATCATCACGCGGATCGTTGCGCGGCGGCGCGGCGCGCCCCCCGCCTGCGCACCCAAGGCGCCCAAGGCGCCAAGCGCGAGCAATGTCGCACCACCCACCCAGATCTGCAGCGTATCAAGCGGGGCCAAGGCCCCCACCGCCAAGGGCACCGAGGCCCCCGCCGCGAACGTCATGGCCGAGACGACCGCCGCTTGCAGCGGGCGCGGCGGCGAGAGATCAGTCAGCCCGATCTCGTCGCGCAGATGCGCGCCAAGCGCGTCGGACTCGGTCAATTGCTCGGCCACTTCACGCGCCAAGCCCGGCGGCAGGCCGCGGGTTTCATAGATCGCCGTCAACTCGTCCAACTCGCCATCAGGGTTGCGCTTGAGTTCCAGCCTTTCGCGGCGGATATCGGCCTGCTCCACATCCTCTTGGCTCGAAACCGAGACATATTCTCCCGCCGCCATCGACAAGGCACCAGCCGCCATCCCTGCCGTGCCGGCAAGAATGATCGTGACATGATCGGCCGCACCGGCCGCCACACCCATGATCAGCGAGGCGGTGGACAATATCCCGTCATTGGCCCCCATGACCGCCGCACGAAGCCAGCCTGACCGGCCCGACAGATGCGGCTCGTCATGGGCCGAAGGCACACCATGATTGTCGGGGCGTGCCATCAACCCAGCCCCATCTTGCCGGGGTTCATGATATTCAGCGGGTCGATCCCCTGCTTGATCGCTTGCATCATAGCCATCGCCCCTGCCCCAAGCTCGCGTTCCAGATACTTGGCCTTGCCCTGCCCGATCCCATGTTCGCCGGTGCAGGTGCCATCCATCGCAATGGCCAGATCATTGAGCCAGCCGATGAAGTCCTCGGCCTGCGCTATCTCGGCGTGATTGTCCATGTCGACGAGCAAGAGGCAGTGAAAATTCCCATCCCCCACATGGCCCACGATCGGCGCGATCAGCGCGCTTTCGGCCAAGCGCGCTTGCGCGGCACCGACGCAATCGGCCAAACGGCTGACCGGCACGCAAACATCGGTCGACAGCCCCTTGGCGCCGGGGCGCAGTTGCAGCCCCGCCCAGTAGGCATCATGGCGGGCCTGCCAAAGCTGGTTGCGCTCTTCCTCGCGCGTGGTGAAGGTGAAGCCCGACCCGCCCATCTCGGCGGCGATATCGCCAAAGGCTTCGGCCTGTTCGGCGACGCCCGCTTCCGAGCCGTGGAATTCCAAAAGCAACAGCGGTGTTTCGGGCAAGGACAGCTTGGAATAGGCATTGACCGCGCGCACCTGTAGCGCGTCGAGCAGTTCGATCCGCGCCATGGGAAGCCCATATTGAATCGTCGCGATCACCGCGCGACATGCGGCATCGACCGATGGAAAGGAACAGGTCGCCGCCGAGATCGCCTCGGGGATGCCGCGAAGTCGCAGGGTCAACTCGGTGATCAACCCCAATGTCCCCTCCGACCCGACCATGAGGCGCGTCAGATCATAACCAGCAGATGTCTTTCTGGCACGCGCGGCGGTGGTGATCACCTCGCCAGACGGCAATACAGCCTTCAGGGCCAAGATATTGTCCTTCATCGTGCCATAGCGCACCGCATTGGTGCCGCTGGCCCCGGTTGCAGCCATGCCGCCGATAGAGGCGTCGGCGCCGGGATCGACCGAAAAGAACAGCCCGGTGTCGCGCAGATGGCTGTTAAGCGCCTTGCGCGTCACACCGGGTTGCACGATGGCATCCATGTCTTCGGCGTTGACCTGAAGAATGGCATTCATATCCTTGAAATCTATAGAAATCCCACCATGCGGTGCATTCACGTGCCCCTCGAGCGACGATCCCGTGCCAAAGGGGATCACGGGAAGGCCGTACTGCGCACAAATCCCCACAACCGATTGCACCTCGGCCGTGTCGCGCGGACAAAACACCGCATCGGGCGGCTGGTTGGTCAACCATGTGGTGGTATGGGCATGCTGGCTGCGCAGGGCGAGCCCGGTCTCGACCCTTGCGCCGAAATGCTGTTGGAGAACGGCCAATCCCGTTGCCCGCCGGGCGCTGTCGCCCGCAGGCGCGACGTTGTCGGACATGGTTCACCCCCTTGCCGTGACCTCGGCGCACTATTGATCGCCGCCGGGACCGGCGCAAGCACCCTTGCCATGCCCGCGCGCATGACCTTTGATACTGCAACGACTGGCAGGGAGCAGAAGATGACACGCGCAACGCCGCTATGGCTATTGGTAGGATTACAGGGCGGCATATCAGCGGCGTCGCTGGTGGTGGAGATCGTAGCCGGCCGCATGCTCGCCCCGCATGTGGGCATGTCGCTTTACACATGGACCGCGGTCATCGCGATCGTGCTGGCCGGGTTTTCCGCCGGGCATTGGTGGGGCGGACGTTTGGCCGAGAAGCCCGCGCATCAGGCCTTGGCATGGACCGGCGGCGCGATGCTTGCCGCGGCCCTGACGACGGCGGGGGCTGTCTTGCTGTTGCCGATGGTCGCAGGCCCGGTGCTGAGCGTGGTGACAAGCCCGGTCTGGGGCATCACGGCGCTGACCACGTTGGTGTTTTTCCTACCCTCGTTCTTTGCCGGCGTTCCCGCCCCGGTTTTGGCCCAGATCGCCGTGGACACGGCCGAACGTTCCGGCCCGGCGCTGGGGGCGATGTTCGCCTCGGGTGCCGTGGGCGCGATCGCGGGCACGCTTTTGGCGGGGTTCTTGTTCATCGGCTGGCTTGGCTCGGCGCTGACGCTGGTCGTGGTGACGCTGCTTTACATCGCCTCGGGACTTTTGTTTTTCTGGTTGGCACGCTCACGCGCCTTTGGATTGGCTGTGCTGGCGGGTGCAGCGGCGGCGGGGATGGCGGGGCTTGCCTTGGCCGCGCCCGCGCAATGCGAGGAAGAGACCCGCTATTTCTGCCTCCGCGTCGATGACCTCTCGGCCGATCCGAACAGCCCTGTGCATCTGATGGTGATCGACCATCTCGCCCATGGGATCAGCGCGCGCGATCTGCCGCAAGTGCAGTTCACCCCCCATGGCGCGATGCTGGACCAGCTTTCACGCCTGCGCGCGCCGCGCCCGGATTTCAGCACCTATGTGATCGGCGGTGGCTCATTCTCGGTGCCGCGTAGCCTATTGGCGCAGGGTGCGGGCGCCATGACGGTGTCCGAGATCGACCCCGAAGTGACCAAGATGGCCGCCGAAGAGTTCTGGTTCGACCTGTCAAAGGCCGAGATCTGGCACGAAGATGCACGCCGCGCGCTACTGACGCGCCCTGATGCGGTGTTCGACATCGTGATCGGCGACGCCTTCACCGATGTGGTGGCCCCCGTCCATCTGGTGACGCGCGAATTCTTCGAGCTGATCAAGGCGCATATGACGCCCGATGGCAGCTTTTTGATGACGGTAATCGATTACGAGGACAAGTTGGCGGCCCTAGGAGCGATCGTCTTGACGCTGCGCGAGGTTTTCCCGGTGGTCGAGGTCTGGACCCATGCCGCCCAGCCTGCGCCGGGTGCGCGCATGGTGTTTGCGGTGGTGGCAGGTGCCGCACCCACGCCTGTCGACCAGTTCACCGCCCCAGCCCCGGATCTGACGGTTTTCGGTGCCTTGGGTGACCGCTTCGTCGTCCAATTGGCCGAGGCGCGCGGCATGGTATTGACCGATGATTACGCGCCCATCGACCGGCTGATGGGGCGGCGCGATTGATCCAAAGGAAAAAAGCTGCGCCAGATGGCACAGCCGACATGACCGACGCGGCGTAGGGTGCGCCTTCTGGCGCACCGCCACATCATGCAAACAGATCGTGGCACAACTCCAACGCGTCGATCAGCACATCGACCTCGGCTTCGGTGTTATACATCCCGAAGCTCGCCCGACAGGTCGCTGCCAGCCCCATATGCGCCATCAGCGGCCCGGTGCAATGCTGGCCCGCACGCACCGCGACACCGCGCTTGTCGAGCACGGTCGAGATATCATGGGCATGGGCCGCGCCGTTGAGCGTGAAGGAAAAGATCGCGCCCTTGTTGGCGGCATTGCCTTGAATGTTGAGCCAATTCAGCCCGGTCAGCCGCGTCTGGGCGTAATCACGCAGGCGCGCCTCATGGGCGGCGATATTCTCCATGCCGATGCCCATCATGTAATCCAAGGCTACGCCCAGACCGATCTGTTGCACGATGCCCGGCGTGCCGGCCTCGAACTTCATCGGCGGGTCGTTATAGGTGACAGCCTCGCGGGTCACCTCGCGGATCATGTCGCCGCCGCCGATGAAGGGACGCATTTCAGCCATCCGTGCGGCCTTGATATGGATCGCGCCAGACCCCGAGGGGCCATAGAGCTTGTGACCCGTCACGGCGTAGAAATCCGCACCAAGATCGTCCAAGGCAAGCGGCATGTGCACGGCGGCCTGTGAGCCGTCGATCAAGACCGGCACGCCCTGCGCATGAGCCGCGTCAATCACCGGCTTCACATCAAAGACGGTGCCAAGCACATTCGACATATGCGTCATGGCCACCAGCTTGGTGCGCGGACCGATGGCGTCGATCATCGCTTGTGGATCAAGATCGCCATTGGCGTCTACCTCGACCCATTTCAGCACAACGCCCTGACGCTCGCGCAGGAAATGCCACGGCACGATATTGGCGTGATGTTCGGCGATGGTCAGTACGATCTCGTCACCGGCCTGCATCCGGGGCATAGCCCAGCCATAGGCGACAAGGTTGATCCCCTCGGTCGCGCCCGAAGTAAAGACGATCTCGTCTTGGTCGCTGACGCCAAGGAAGCGCGCGATGGTGCCGCGCACACCCTCGTATTTCTCGGTCGCAAGGTTCGAGAGGTAGTGCAGCCCGCGATGCACATTGGCGTATTCCTGCGCATAGGCATGGCTGATCGCATCGATCACCACCTGCGGCTTCTGCGCCGAGGCGCCATTATCGAGATAGACCAGCGGCTTGCCGTTCACCTGCCGCGACAGGATCGGGAAATCAGCGCGGATCTTGTCGATGTCAAAGCCCATTCAAAGCGTCCCAAACCCGATGCCGAGGAGCGTCAAGATCAAGCTCAACCCGAAAATAATCCCAAAAGCCGACAAGATCGTCATGACGAAGATCATGCCAAGTGACGTAAAACCATGAAGTGTCGCGATGAAATTCACCAGCAGCCAAAAAAACAAGCCCAGGGCCAAAATGGTGATCAACCCAGCCAGCGGCGGCAAGATCATGATCGCCAAAAGCTGCAACACCTGCACGCACAGGAAAATGAACTGCATCCAGATGAGCAGCGACAGCGCCCCTTCGAAGCCGCCCGTGCCGCCGAACCAGCGCCCGATCAGCGTGATGGCATGGGCGATCACGAACAAAAAGGCCGCTTGCACAAGCCCCAATGTCACGGGCGAAAGGCTGAGCGCGCCTTCGGGCGGAGGCGGTGTCACAAGCACCACCAACTCGCCCAGCAACATCGACAGCACCACCACCAAGGCAAAGGCGATCCGCAGCGCCGGCACCGACAGGCCCAGATCGAGGATCGTCGCCGCCCCCTCGCGCGGGTTCGATACGGTTTCGCGCGCCAAGCGCAGCAAATGGCCAAGGTTCATCAAATCGGCGCTCACAAAGCCACCTCCGCTTCCGCTGCGCGTTCGGCCTCGACCAGGCACAGCGTCCAAATCGTTAAAAACGCGATCAGCAAGATGCCACCCACGACGCTCAGCGCAGGGCCCGGCCCGATAAACCCCGCAACCAGACCATGCAACAACCATGCAGGCGAGCATGCCAAGAGCGCCCAGAAAAGCGCAAGACGGGCGGAATACCAGCTTCCACGCCCACCAAACAGCCGTGCAAGCAAATGCGTGAGACCGGCAAGCC
>NZ_CBFIIK010000029.1:0-24958 GCF_965662675.1 Roseicyclus sp.
TGCCCACAAGGGCAGCCAAGATGCCCCCCAAGGCGGCGGCGATCAGCGGCAGCATCCAGAAGGGCAGCGTCTGGAACCCAAGCCCCGTGACGAAGGTGCCGACGCCGAAAAACGCTGCCGTGGCCAGCGAGATGTAATGCGTGGGCCCCGAGAACAGCGCCCATGATGTCGCCAGCACGACGAACATCGCCATGGTGGTGGCCATGCTCAGCCAATAGGGGCTGGCCATCATCGGCACGAAAGCCGCCACGAAAAGCAATAAGGCCCAAGGAATGACTTTTCCGATTTCCTGCGCGCTCATGTCGGTTTCTTCCCGAACAAGCCCTGCGGGCGGAACAGCAAGATGCCCAGAAACAGCACATAGGCCGCCGCCAGCGTCAGGCCCGGATCGATCAGCCGCGCCACCGCGGTTTCGCAGATGCCCAAGATCATGGCCGCCACGATGGTGCCGCGAATATCGCCCACCCCGCCCATGATCACGATGATCAGCGCCTTCATGGTGAACAAGACACCGACCGAGGCGTCGAGCGTGAAGAACATCGAAATCAGCGCGCCGCCGACCGCCGTCACGGCCCCGCCCAAGGCAAAAGCCTGTGCCGAGGCGGCCCGCGTGTCGATGCCCACCAGCCGGGCCGAGGCGGGATTGACCGCCAGCGCCCGCAGCCGCAGGCCCGCGCGCGTATAGCTCAGCCATAGCCACAGCCCCAGACCGATGATCGCCGCCAGCACAAAGGCCACCAGCCTGTTCTGTCCATAGGATGAACCAAAAATATCAACGGGTTGCGATAGGTAGGCGTAGTTGAAATAGCCGCCACCAAACAGCGCTGTCATGATGCCAACCAGCGCGAATGACATGCCGAAGGTCGCAAGGATGCTGTCGACCTCAAGCGCGCCGCGGCTCTTGGCGCGGCTGACCAGCGGTTGCAGCATGATACGATAGATCAGCCAATTCACTGCGAACGCGATGGGGGCCACCAGAATAAGCGCCGCCACCGGGCTGACCTGCGCCGCCGTGTAGGCCCAAAAGGCCGCGAACCCGCCCGCCACCAGCAACTCGCCATTGGCAAGGTTCATGATGCGCGCGACACCGTATTGCAGGTTCAGCCCCAGCGCGATGAGGGCATAGGTGCCCCCCAGCAAAAGGCCGGTGATCAAGATGAACATGATGCGCCCTGTTCCCGAAAGACACGGGCGGCGGGCCGCAGCCCACCGCCCGGATCAGGTCAGTTAGTTCCAGCCGTCGAACAGCTGTACGTCGACGGCACCTTCGCGCCCGCGCGCCGAAACACCGCGGAAGACGCCGTTTTGCCACTGGCCGACGGTCCAATAACGCTCGTTGTCGTTGTTTTCGTTGAACGACACGGGGCCAAGGATTGTCTCGTAGCTGTTGGCACGATCTTGCAGATGCGCCAGCACCGCCGCGCGGTCGGCCGAGCCGACAGCCTCGATCGCCTGACCCAGCACTTCGAGCGTGGCATAGGTGGTCGCCGAGGCCCAGAAATCGGGGCCTTGCCCTGCCAGTTCGGTATGCGCTGCGGCAAAGGCTTGGAAAGCCGGATCATCGGCATTCACGCCGCCCATGCCCAACACGCCCTCGATCTGTTCGCCAAAGCGGCCCGCATAGGCGGGAAAGGCGGTGGCGACGGCGGTGAAAAAGACGCTGGGGGCAAATCCCTGCACGATGGCCTGATCGGTCAACGCGAAAGTGTCGCCGGGATAAGACCACGCGATGAAGGCGTCAGCCTCGGCCGATTTGGCACCGTCGATCACGGGGGCCAGATCCTGCGTCCCGAGCGGGTAGGAGGACTCATAGACGATCTCGAACCCCGCCGCTTCCAGCACGTCGCGCGAAATGCCAGCCATCTCGATACCGAAGGCGTCGGCCACGTTGACCAATGCCACGCGGTTGCCGATCGAGCCCGCTTCGCGCAGATCCACCAGAATCTTTGCCGTATCCTCGGCCATCACGCTGGTGCGGCCCAAAAGGAAAAACATGTTGGGGAACTGAGCGGCCAATTCGGGCTGCTGGTTCGTCACGGCGGTGCCGGTGATCTGCGGATAGCCCAGCTGGGCAAAGATCGGTGCGGCGGCAAGGTTCAACCCCGTCGAGTACGGCGCGACCATGAAATCGACCTGATCTTGGGTGGCCAGACGCTGGGCGGCTTGAATCGCCTGCTGCGGGTTGGTCTGGTCATCATACTCGACCAGTTCGATCATTGCCTTGCCACCGGCGAGCTGCAGACCGCCTGCATCATTGGTCTGTTGCACCCAAAGCCGCACGGCGGGCCAATGGGTGACAGCCGCACCACCGGCCAACGGGCCTGACTGCGGCGCGGCGGCGCCAAGGCGAATCGTATCTTGGGCCGATGCGGCGCCAAGGCCTGCAACGGCCAGCGCGATAGCGGCTGTCGCGGTCATAAGTGTTCTGCGGAACATGTTTCCCTCCCGATCTGGGGTATGCGCGGTGCAATTGCATGCAACGGCCGGCCCCGGTTCCCTTTCGTGCTCGCTTTGGCGAGGGGCGAATTTGGCAGCCGCCCCTTTAAATATTACCTTTGCGATGTTTGCCGTCCTCCACGGCAAACCACAGCTACTTTCTTGGCTGTATACATTCCGATATTCAAGTGCTCTGTGTGTCGGGCACCAATTTTAAACTCAAGGTTGTGCCGCGCGCCGGGGCAAGCGGTGGCGCAGGGGCTTTCGCGGGCGATTTTCGTGCGTCGCATCGGCGGGTGCCGATGCATTGGGCCGCACAAAAAGAAAGCCGCGCAGAGGCGCGGCTTTCGGGGCTTTGGCCGATCGTGTCGGCGTCAAACGACCTTGACCTTCAGATCACCCACGCCTGCGACATGGCCTTCCATCAGGTCGCCGCGCACCACCGGCCCGACGCCCGCGGGTGTGCCCGTCATGATGACATCGCCGGGTTCCAGCTCGAAGAAGCGCGACAAGATCGCGATCATCTCGGGCACTTTCCAGATCATCTGGTTCAAATCGCCTTCTTGCTGAAGCGCACCATTGACCTTGAGCCAGACAGCACCTTGATCGGGGTGGCCGATCTGGGAGGCGGGCACCAGTGGCGTGCAGGGGGCCGATCGCTCGAAAGCCTTGCCGATCTCCCATGGGCGGCCGAGTTTCTTGGCCTCGCCCTGCAGATCGCGCCGCGTCATGTCGAGGCCGACGGCATAGCCAAAGACATGGTCAAGCGCGGTCTCGACAGTGATGTCCTTGCCGCCCTTGTCCAGCGCCACGACCAGTTCGATCTCGTAATGCACATCGTCCGTTTCAACGGGGTATGGGAAATCGCCGAAGATGATGTTGTCGGGATTTTTCTGGAAGAAGAAGGGCGGCTCCTTGTTGGGATCATGTCCCATCTCGATGGCATGGGCGGCATAGTTGCGACCGATGCAATAGACCCGGCGCACGGGAAATGTCTTGTCCGATCCCGCGACGGGAAAGCGTGTCACCGCGGCTGGCGGGAAGAGATCGTTACCTTGTGTCATGGCTTGTGTTTCCTTGGTGGCTTGTTTGTCGCGCAGATGCCCTGTCGTGCGGGGCAGGGCAACCGCGATCAGCTTTCGGTCAGGGTGCTTGCCTTGTGCCAGAACACGAAACGGCGCTGCGCCCAGACGACGCTCATGAAGATCGCGAGGCCGATCACGCTGAGGTAGATGATCAAGGCGAAAACCCGCGCCGTATCGAGATTGGTCGAGGCCACCCGGATCAGGTCGCCAAAACCGCGTCCGCCGCCAAGGAACTCGCCCGTGATCGCACCCGCCATGACGCCGACCGAGCCGATCTTCAGGCCGGTGAAGAAATGCGGCATGCCGGTGGGAAGCTTCATCTTGACCAGCGTCTGCAGCCGCGTGGCGCCCATGGTCTTGAACAGCATCCGCGCATTCTCATCGGCCGCGTGCAGCCCCGCCGCCGTGCCCACGATGATCGGAAAGGTCGCGATGAAGGTCGCCAGCGCCACCTTGCTTTCGATGCCGAACCCCAGCCACGCGATGAAAAGCGGCGCAAAGGCCACCTTGGGCATGGTGTCGAGCGCCACGAGATAGGGCATCACCGCGCGTTCGCCAAAGGTCGTTTCGCCCACCAAAACGCCCAGCGAGAAACCGATCGCCGTGGCCAGCACGAAAGCATAGGCGACAGTCTTGAGCGTCACCCAAAGCGGCGTGAGCATATAGCCGCCGGTCAACAGGTTGTTGCCCACGAAAACCAGCTCTTCGGCCGTATCCATCGGCGAGGGCAGCAAGATCGGCGAGACCAGACCCGTCAAATGCGTGATCTGCCACAGCGCCATGAAAATCACGAAGATCGCCGTCATCGCGACCCAGCGCGGCACCTTGTCGAACCACGAGACATTCTCGACCCAGACCGTGCTGGGCGCGGCGCTGTCTTGATCCATCAGCGTCATGTGAAGGCTCCTTCGTCCAGATGCGACCGGATACGGTCCACCAATGCGCCGAATTGCGGCGTCGTCATCATCTCCAGCGTCCTTGGGCGTGGGAGGTCGATCACCACCTCTTCGACGAAACGGCCGGGCCGGGGTGACATGACATAGACGACATCCGACAAGATCACCGCCTCTTGGATGGAGTGAGTGACGAGAAAGGCCGTGGCGTTGCGTTCGCGGCAGATGCGCTGCAATTCCATGTTCATGAAATCGCGGGTCAATTCGTCGAGCGCGCTGAATGGCTCGTCGAGCAAAAGCACGGAAGGTTCCGAAACCAGCATCCGGCAGATCGCCGCGCGCTGGGCCATGCCGCCCGACAATTCGTTCGGATAGGCCTGTTCGAAGCCGTTCAGCCCGGCCATCGACAACAGGTCGCGCGCCCGGCCATGGGCGGCTTGCGCGGCTTTCTTGCCGTCGCGTATCTCGATGGGCAGCACGATGTTTTCCAGCACGGTGCGCCATGGAAATAGCGTCGCTTGCTGGAACATCATCCCGATATCGTCGCGCGGCCCCATGACGGGCCGCCCTTCGAGCATGACGCTGCCCGACGAGGGGGGCGTCAGCCCCGCCATGATCTTGAGCAGCGTGGACTTGCCGCATCCGCTTGCCCCGATGACCGACGAAAAGCTGCCCTCCGCCAAGGTCAGGTTCACATCGTCAAGCGCGTGCACGCCGCGCCTGGCATAGAATTTGTTTACGCCCCGAAGGACGTAGACCGGCCGCGCATGTTGTGCGGCCGGATCATTTTTTTGTGCCGCGTTGCTCACGGCAGCGTGTTCCAGGCTTCGACGAAGGCGTTGGTGTAGATTGCCGAAAGATCGGCAAGCGGCGCGCTCAGATCGCCGGCAGAGACAAGGCTGTCATGCCACGCCTGCCAATGCTCGGGCGTATTGTAGCCCCAGCCCAGTTCGGGATTATGCGGCACGCCCTTCGCCAAAACCGCGTCGAGCAGCGCATTGGCAAAGCCGCGATCCTCGATCTCTTGCGGGTTGCCCACGGCGAGGTGGTCGAGCACGCGATCGCGATTGGCCGGATCACGGGTGAAAATGGTCGCACGCACAAGTGCGCGGCCAAAGCCTTCGACGATCTCGGGATTCTCGTTCACATAAGAGGTCAGTGCCGCATAGCCGTTGCCGAAGAGCGTATCGAACTTTTCGGGGGTGATGTCGCGCATCGGCAAGCCGCGATAGGTGATGATGGCGCGGTCGGCCAACGAGCCGACATAGGCCACGATATCCCCGCGCTGCAGGCCGGCTGTCGCCGGGCCACCGTCACCCACCGGGATGAAGGTGTAATCGGCCGGTTCGCTCATGCCGAAATCGCTCAGGATCGCGCGGGCAAAGCCCACTTCTGCGCCATCCGCAGTCCCGACGCCGATGACCGTGCCGCGCAGGTCTTCGGGCGACTGGATCGCGCTGCCTTCGGGTACGAGAATACCGAAGGAGCTACGCGGCAGCGAGTTGTAGAGAAAGGTCACCTCGACGCCGCGCGAGTTGGCCATGATGACCGGTGCGGGGCCGGGGCGACCGAAATCGGCCTGACCTGCAGCCAAGGCCTGCAGGATCGACGATGAGCCGTTCACGGCTTGCGTGGTAACGGACAGACCTTCATCGGCAAAATAACCCTCGCCGATCGCAACATGCACCGGGTACGAGTTGATGGCCGAGGGGCTGGGGGATACGAAAGTGATATTCGTGTCCTGAGCCACCGCAGCGATCGGCAGCAGCGCCATAGACGCCGCGAGGATTCCGCCTCGCGTCAGTTTTGCCAAGCTCTTCATGGTTGCAGTCCTCCCTGATGATGAGAATATCCCGGCGGAAATGTCTCCTCCCATATCCGTCCGAGCCTTGACTGACCGGCTCTGGCACGAGCCGGTCAATGCCGTAGCCTAGGCCGAGGCTTTTTCCTCGGTCGCCGCGTATTTCCCGCTGGACTGCGGGGGCAGGGGTGAAAGCCCTTGCGAAGTGCGTTCAAGCCGCGTGTCGCGCGGCCATGTGCGGTGCAGATCGTCACGCACCTTGATGCTCAGCCGTCCCAGATGGGTGCATTCCAGCGTGATCGTGTCATCGTTCTGGATACTGCTCAGGCCACGGTGATTAGTGCCGGTGGCCAGAATATCGCCCGGCTCCAAGGTATGGATCGCGCTGGCCCACGAGATGCATCGCGCGATATTGTGGGCCATGTCGCTGGCGTGGAAATCCTGTTTCAGAACGCCGTTCACCCATAGTTTCAGGGCGATGTCATAGGGATCGGCGATCTCGTCGGCGGTCACGATCCACGGGCCGGTGGGCGCGAATGTCTCGCGCGATTTGCCCTGGAAGAACACGTTGCGATCCGGCGGCAGGCCGCGTGCCGAGCCATCGAGGAAATTCATGTAACCGAAGATATGGCCCATCGCATCCGCCTCCGAGACATTGGCGGCGCGTTTGCCGATGATCACCGCGAATTCCGCCTCGCATTCGAAATTGGATGCGGGCGCATCGGGCAAGATCATCGTGTCGCCCGGACCGATGACGGCATTGGAGACTTTGTGAAAGGCGTTGATCGGCGGCGGGGCGGGCAAGGTGCCGTCTTCCATGTAGTTGGTGGCCATGCACACGATATTGCGCGGGCGCGGCAGGGGCGCGCGGATGTGGATCGACGACAGCGCCACACCGGCCGCGCGCGCCGCATGCGCCGAGATCTTGTCGCGGTATGCATCGAATTCGGCGATCAGCGCCGCCATCAAATCCTCGCGCTTGAGATGCGGCAGGTCGCTGACCAGCGCCGTGATATCCACCCCCTCGTCACCGCGCAGAACGAAGAGCTGATAATCGTTTCCGTAAAATAAGCGCATGCGCTGCCCCCCTCTGGCTTGCAAAATATGATTCTATTTTGTTTGAAATTCAGAATTGTCGAAAATCTAAGAGTCAGCAAATGTTTTTCGATAGATTCTCATTGTTTTTGCGATGATCGAAAACAAAGGTGCCATCACGGGCGAGCGCTTGCCTGATCGTGCCAGATGCCTTAGCTGCAACGCGTCTTGCCCCAACCGTTGGGTTCGTAAAGGAAAAACGTCGATGACAGACAAGATGCAGTCGCTTGGAATTTCGGTTTTTCACGCGATCAAGGGCGACATACTTGCCGCTGTTCTAGAGCCCGGAGAAAAGCTGGGTCTCAAGATGCTGTCCGAGCGTTACGCCTGTGGCACCTCGCCGATCCGCGAGGCCCTCAACCAGCTGACGGTCGAAGGTTGGGTTGCACGGATCGACAAGCGCGGCTTTTTCGTGTCGGAAACCTCGGCTGATGATTTCGCCGATGTGCTGCACAACCGCTGTCTGCTCGAAAGCGCGGCGCTGCGGCTGTCGATCGAAAAGGGCGATGCCGCATGGGAGGAGCAGGTGCTTGTCACCCATTTCCGCATGTCCGCGATCGAGCGCAACGCCGCCGATCTGCCCGGTTCGGCGGCCTCGGCATGGGAAACGGCGCATCGTCGGTTTCATGCGGCCCTGATCTCGGCCTGTGGCTCGAAGATCTTGTTGGAGAATTGCGAGCGGCTTTACGATCTGAACATCCGCTACCGCGTTCTTGCCCGCCACAAGGCGCAGATCGCGCGCAACGTGAATGACGAGCATGATCGGATCAAGGATCTGACGCTCAAGCGTGATGCCGATGGCGCGGTTGCGGCGCTGGTGGGCCATTATGTGGCGACGGGCGATTTCTTGTTTCCGGCCGCGGACAGCCGGCAGGGCAACTAGGCCTGCCGCGCAAGGCCGACCCCTTCGATCAGGTGACGCAGCCCAAGCCAGCCACCCAGCCAAATCATCCCCGCCACCACCGGGGCGTGTATCGTGAAAAGCGACAGTGCGCCCAGCCCTTGGCCGACCGAACAGCCCGCCGCCAGCACCGCGCCGACCCCCATCAGCACCGCGCCGCCCATCTGACGTTTTAGTTCGCGCGGGTCATCGCAGGCCTCCCAGCGGAACCCGTCGCGCCAGAGCGTGCCGATGAAGGCGCCGATCACCACCCCCGCGACCGAACCGATTGCGAAATCCGGCTCCAACCCCGAGGAAAACATCGTGTAGCGGATCGTATCGCCGACAGAGGCGGTGAAGGTGTGCGATTGCACCGCCCATGGTTCGAACCCGCTTGCCGCCACCAAGGCGGTGCCCACAAAGCCCGAGGTGATGGCGAGGCCCGCCACGCAAGCCCAGAGGATCTCGGTCAGGCGAGCGGCACGGAAAAGCGCCACCACGGCCGCGCCCGCAAGGCACAGGCCGACAAGCCCCGCAAAAATCCCAACCGGAATGCCAAGCGAGGCACCGATCATATGTGCCAGACCTTGTTCCGTCACCGGGTTGGGGTCGATGGGAAACAGCCTTGCGCGCAAGGCCGCCAAAGGCCCGGACAGCGTTACATAGGCCGCGATCCCCATCACGATCGAGATCACCATGGCGCGCAGATCGCCGCCGCCCAAACGTGCCAGCATGCCGTAGCCGCAATTGCCCGCATGCGCCATGCCATAGCCAAACAGCAGCCCGCCAAGCGCTGCACCGACAAGGCTGTAATCATTGCGCAGATAGATCGTGTCGCTCAACCGGATCAGCCCGGCCGCGTCAGCCCCGAAGTTGCCCAAGATCGCCACGCCCAAGGCAAGCGCCCACATCCAAAGCCGCGCACGATCATTGCCGTAATGGGCATCCTCGATCATGCCAAGGGTGCAGAACCGCCCCAAGCGGGCGGCAAGGCCGAGCGCAACACCACCGGCAAGGCCGATCAAGGCGATCAGCCAGGATTCGTCGATATAGGCGAGCATGTTCCCTCCCTTGCACCGGACACGGGCACCGGTCTGTCGGCGCGGGTCAGGTGCAGAACAACTCGTAGACGCGTTCGATGATCATGCGCGCGCGGTCATCTGTCAAACTGTAATAGATCTGCTTGCCCTCGCGGCGCGCGGATACCAGCCCCTCGAGCCTGAGGCGCGAAAGCTGTTGCGACACAGCCGCTTGGCGTGAGGCCAACATGTTCTCGATCTCGGTGACCGATTTCTCGCCATTGGCCAGCGAGCACAGGATCATCAACCGCCCCTCATGGCTGATCGCCTTGAGAAAATCGGATGCTGTCTGCGCGTTATCGCGCAGCCGACGCCATGTGGCCTCGTCGATTTGTTCGTCGATCCGGGGCAGGATCGAGGCGGTGTCATCCATATCTTCGTCCGATGCGGCGGCCGAAAGGTCATGTTGAAGGTTCATCACAGGCTCCCTCGATGCGGGAAATCGCGCAAACTTTGGCAAATTTCAACAAAAAAGCGGTCATCCTCATCAGCCGCCCACCGGATCGCTTGCCCAATCGGCGTTCCCCTGGCTGAGCAAACGCCCCAGCAGGCCCCAAAAGAAATCCTCGCCCGGGTAGCCCTCGATGCGGCTGATCTCTTGGCCGTCGCGGGTCAAGATGAAGGTGGGCGTAAAGACGGGGCGACGGGTCAGTTCCAGGTCATCGGGCAGGGCGCGCAGATCGACCACCCGCAGCGGCGCAAATCGGCCTTCCGGGGTGATCGGATATTCCGGGCCGACATCGGCGTGCCAGCGGATGCAATAGACGCAGCCGCGCTGCTCGACCATTACCAATTCCCAGCCGGTCTGTGCCGGTGCGGGGCTTGCATGCAACGTCATGGCGCAGAACATCGCACCAATCAGGGTAACAACCCATCGGCGAGCGCGATCTTGCAGATGCAACGTTGACGAAACTTTCATGACATCATTAATATGAATTCTTGAATGTGATGTCCACGGCGAGGCAGGGCGATGTTCGATATTTCGATGACGGGTGCCTTTTTTGCCGGTCTGTTATCATTTCTCTCACCCTGCATCCTGCCGATGGTGCCCTTTTACCTCAGCTATCTTGGCGGAATGAGCGCCGCCGAGTTGGCGCAGGGCGGGGCGGTCACGCGCGCCACGCGGATGCGCGCGGTGCTGGGTGCATCGGTTTTCGCGGCCGGTGTCTTGACCGTTTTCGTGGCGCTCGGCGCTTCGGCCTCGGTCTTTGGTCAGGTTTTGCGCGATTGGTTCGATGTGCTGCGCTATATCGCGGCGGCGTTGATCATCGCTATGGGCCTGCATTTTCTGGGTGTTATCCGTATCGGCTTTCTCAATCGCTCGTTGCGCGCCGAACCGGGCGATACCGCTAATCTTGGTCTTGGTGGCGCCTATCTGATCGGCTTGGCCTTTGCTTTTGGCTGGACGCCTTGCGTGGGCCCTGTGCTGGCCGCGATCTTGTTCATGGCGGGCACGACCGACACGGCGGGGCAGGGGATGGCGCTGCTGACCGCCTACGGGGTGGGGATGACGCTGCCTTTCGTGCTGGCGGCGGGCTTCGTCGGGCCTTTCATGAAGTTGATGGGGCGGTTCCGGCGGCATCTGGGCAAGATCGAGAAAATCATGGGCGGCGCGCTGATCGTGTTTGGCGTTTTGATCGCGACCAATGCGCTTTTGTATATCGGTGAATGGATGATCAACGAGTTCGCGGTGTTCCAGACCATCGGGTAGGGCCACCATCACAGCCATGGGCAGGAGGAGGCCCAACGCCATGTTCACACGACTGACAGGATGGATCGCAGCCGCAGCCTTTGCGCTGGTCACCCCCGCGCTGGCCGAGATCGGCGATGACGGGTTGCACATCGCGCCTTGGCTCAATGACAGCTTTCTCGACCTGCGCGAGGATCTGGCCGATGCCAATGCCCAAGGCCGCAGGTTGGCCGTGATCATCGAACAGCGCGGCTGCATCTATTGCTCGAAAATGCATGAAGAGGTCTGGATCGTCCCAGACATCTTGCAGATGCTCGAGGAGGATTTCTATTTCGTGCGTATCAACATGCACGGCTCGACCGAGGTGACCGATTTCGACGGCGAGATGATGGAAGAGCGCCAGATCGCCCGGCGCTGGCGCAATCTGTTCACGCCGACGATTTTGTTCTTCCCCGAAGATGTGCCCGAGGATGTCACGGGAATCGAGGCCGCCGCCGTCGTCATGCCCGGTGCATTCGGCCGCTGGACAACCTTCAACATGCTCAACTGGGTCTTGGAAAAAGGCTATGATGGCGAGGAAGATTTCCAACGATATCATGCCCGTATGTTCGCACAGCAAGCGGCGGCAGGGGCGGTCGATTGAGCGGTTATAGGGCTCACATGCAGAAAATCAAATGTGTTGTTGCAATCATTGCGCGAGTAAGTCTACGGTATACCACGGCCTACTGACTCGGCCAAAGGGAGGGAATCGAAGTGAAGCGCCAGATCATGCTGGCGGCAGGGCTCATGCTCGCCGCAACCAGCCTTCAAGCCGATGTTATTGCCCCAAATGATGTGGTGGCGAATGAATACGGTGAAATCGCAATGTCCTTGACGGGCCAGCCGGGCAACCCCCAACGCGGCGCCGAAATCATGGTCAGCCGGGGTGCCGGCAACTGCCTTGCTTGCCATCAGGTCGGAGCCTTGGCTGAATTTCCGTGGCACGGCGAAGTCGGCCCGCCGCTCGACGGTGTCGGCGCGCGCTGGGACGAGGCGGGGCTACGCGGGCTCATGGTCAATGCCGACACGATGTTCCCGGACTCGATCATGCCCTCCTTCTACCGCATCTCGGGCTATACCCGTCCGGGCGATGCCTTTACCGGCCGCGCGGCGCAAGGTGAGCTTTCACCGCTTCTGGCGGCACAAGACATCGAGGATGTCGTCGCCTATCTGATGACCCTGACCGACTACTGAGCCGGTCGGTTTTCGTACAAGATTTCAAGGAGAATAGTCTCATGACCCAGACCCGCAGGCAGTTCGTCGGCAACGGTTTGGCGGTTGCGGCGGCCTTTTTCGGCCTGCCTCACATCGCCAATGCCGCCACGCTGGAAGAAGCCATCAACGCCTTCACCGGCGGCGCCAGCGCCGCCTCGGATGGTATCACGCTGATCGCGCCCGAGATCGCCGAGAACGGCAACACCGTTCCGATCGAAGTCGATGCGCCCGGCGCCGCCGCCGTCATGCTGATCGCCGCAGGCAACCCCAACCCGGATGTCTGCACCGTCAATTTCGGCCCCGCGGCCGGTTCGCACATGGTGTCGACCCGCGTGCGCCTTGCTGGCGAACAAGAGGTCATCGCCATCGCGCGCATGCCCGACGGTAGCTTCAAGCAGGCGCGCCAGAATGTGCGCGTGACCATCGGCGGCTGCGGCGGCTGAACCAGTTAGGACAAGGAGAAAAGACAATGGCAGAGAATGTTGTTCCCCGCGTCCGCGTTCCGCGTGATGCATCCGCCGGCGATAGCGTGTCGGTGCGTACCTTGATCAGCCACCCGATGGAAAGCGGCATGCGCCGTGGCAGCGATGGCAATCTGGTTCCGCGCCAGATCATCAATCGCTTCACCTGCGAATTCAACGGCGCGATGGTGATCGATGTCGAGATCCATCCCGGCGTGGCGACGAACCCATATTTCCAGTTCGACGCCAAGGTGGATCAAAGCGGCAGCTTCGCATTCACTTGGTATGATGATGACGGCTCGGTCTACACCGAGACGGCAGACATCGCGGTCGCGTGACGGCGGCGACAAGACCAGACCTAGCCGTCGCAAGGGAGGATTGACGACCATGACTAGAAAAACGCTTCTTGGTGGCGTCGCGGCGGCAGGGCTTGCCGTCGGGGTGGCTGGGGTCGGCTTTGCCGATATCCGGACGGGTGACAGCCTCGTGATCAATGGCGAAATCGCCATGATCACAGAGGCGCCCGCACCTGAGTTTTTGCAAGATCGTGTCAGCACGATCTACTCGGGGTGGGTGTTCCGCACGGATGAAACCCGTGCGATGCAGACAGATGATTTCGACAACCCGGCCATGCTCTATACCGAGCAGGGTCTGACGGCCTTTGAGACCGTCATGGGCACCGAAGGCAACAGCTGCGCCACCTGTCACGAGAATGCCGAAAGCCTTGCCGGTGTTCGTGCCACCTATCCCAAGTGGGATGCGGAGCATGGCGCGGTGCAGACGGTCGAAATGCAGATCATCGAATGCCAGACCGAGCGTATGGGCATGGCCGAACCCTATGGGTATGACAGCCAAGCCATGCGCAACATGGCCTCGCTGATCGCATCGGTCAGCCGCGGCCAGACGATCAATGTCGCCATCGACGGCCCCGTGGCCGAGACATGGGAACTTGGTGAAGAGATCTACTACACCAAATTCGGTCAGCTCGAACTCAGCTGTGCGGATTGCCACGAAAACAACTATGGCAACCTGATCCGTGCCGACCATCTGAGCCAGGGCCAGATCAACGGCTTCCCGACCTATCGCCTGAAGAACGCCAATGTGAACTCGGTTCATGGCCGCTTCCGCGGCTGTATCCGCGACACGCGCGGCGAAACCTTTTCGGTGGGTAGCCCGGAATTCGTGGCGCTCGAGCTTTACGTCGCCTCGCGCGGCAATGGCTTGACGGTCGAAGGACCGTCGGTGCGCAACTAAACCCTCGCGGCAACCGCCCCGGACACATTCCGGGGCGGTGTCTGCAAAAATACATTCAGTTTTTGGAATAACATCAGAGGTTGCACCCATGATTTCGCGTCGCCATTTCGTGCAGGCCGCCTTGGCCACATCGGCCCTTTACGGTGCCTCGGGCTTTGGCAATTGGGCGCGGCTGGCTGCGCAGCAAACGCTGAGCCAAGACGATCTGATCGGCACGGGCGGTCCGGGCAACGTGACCTTGATCCATATCACCGACATGCATGCGCAGACCCAGCCGATCTATTTCCGCGAGCCGGAATTCAACATCGGCGTGGGCATCCATGCGGGCCAGCCACCGCATCTGGTGGGCGAAGAATTCCGCGCACGTTTCGGCGTCACGCAAGGTTCAGCGATGGATTACGCGCTGACCTACACCGATTTCGAAGCAATGGCGCGCGGCTATGGCCGCATGGGCGGGCTTGACCGCATTTCGACCGTGGTCAAGGCGATCCGCGCACAGGCCCCCCACGCGCTGTTGCTCGATGGTGGCGATACATGGCAGGGTTCGCTGCCTAGCTTGCGCACACGCGGCATGGATATGGTCCAGCTGATGAACGCGCTCGGCGTCGAGGCGATGACCTCGCATTGGGAGTTCACGCTTGGTTCGGACCGGGTGAACGAATTGATCGAAAGCCATGTCAACCCGGCCTTCCTCGGGGCCAATATCTTCGACGTGGAATGGGACGAGCCGGTCTATGACGATTACAAGATCTTCGAGCGCAATGGCACCGCCATCGGCGTGATCGGTCAGGCCTTTCCCTATATGCCCATCGCCAACCCCGGTTGGATGTTCCCCGAGTTGAGTTTCGGTTTGCGCCGCGATCGGATCGCCGAGGTGGTGCAAGAGGTCCGTGACGCGGGCGCCGAGGTCGTGGTTCTTCTCTCCCACAACGGCTTCGACGTGGATCGTCAATTCGCCCGCGATATTCCGGGCATCGATGTGATCCTCACGGGCCATACCCATGACGCGCTGCCCGAACCGGTGCAGGTCGGCAATACCTTCCTGATTGCGAGTGGCAGCCATGGCAAATTCGTCAGCCGTGTCGATCTCGAGGTCGAGAATGGCGCGATGAAGGGGATCAGCCACCGCTTGATCCCGATTTTCTCGGATGTGATCGCGCCCGACCCGGAAATGACCGCCTTGGTCACCGAGACCCGCGCACCCTATGCCGCAGAAATGTCCGAGGTGATCGGCCAGTCGGGATCGCTTTTGTTCCGGCGCGGCAACTTCAACGGTACTTGGGATGATGTGATTTGTGATGCCCTGATTTCCCAGCGTGATGCGCAGATTGCGCTTTCACCGGGCTTCCGCTGGGGCGCTGCCGTGCTTCCCGGCCAAGACATCACCCGCGAGGATATCTACAACGTCACCGCCATGACCTATCCCAATGCCTACCGGATGGAGATGTCGGGCGAGACGCTGCACACGATCATGGAAGATGTGGCCGCCAACATCTTCAACCCCGATGCATATTACCAACAGGGCGGCGATATGGTGCGGGTGGGTGGCCTTGGCTACCGCATCGACACCATGAAACCACAGGGCAGCCGGATCACCGAAATGACGCTGTTGTCCACGGGCGAAAAGCTGGTTGCCGATCAGAATTACGTCGTGGCCGGCTGGGCCAGCGTGAACGAAGGCACCGAAGGCCCGCCGATCTGGGATGTGGTCGAAAATCATATCCGCGCCCAAGGCACAGTGACCCTTGAACCCAACAACACCGTCGACGTGGTGGGCGGCTGAGGCCGCACCCGGAACAAAAGAGGTATCGAAACATGACCGACACCCCCAGACATACCCCTTCGCGCCGCCAGTTCCTTGCCGGTGCCGCCGTCGCGACGGGGGCGGCCGCAACGGGCAAGCTGGTGCATGCCCAAGCCGCAGGCCCCGATCCGCTGATCACCGAATTGCAGCCTTGGCAGCAATATCTGGGCGATGGCGTCGATGCGCGCCCGTACGGCGTGCCGTCCAAGCACGAGGCGCATGTGGTGCGCCGCAACGTGCCGTGGCTGACCGCCGACAGCGTCAGCTCGATCAACTTCACACCGCTCCACGAGCTTGAGGGGATCATCACCCCCAATGGTCTGTGCTTCGAGCGTCACCATTCGGGCGTAGCCGATATCGCATGGGCCGATCACCGGCTGATGATCAACGGTCTGGTCGATACCCAGATGGTCTTCACCATGGATGATCTCATGCGCTTCCCGCGTGAGAACCGGACCTATTTCCTTGAATGTGCGGCGAATACCGGCATGGAATGGCGCGGCGCGCAGCTCAACGGCTGCCAGTTCACCCATGGCATGATCCATAACGTCATCTATACCGGCGTGCCCTTGCGGCTGCTGCTGGAAGAGGCGGGTGTCAAGACCGCTGGCACTTGGCTTTTGGCCGAAGGGGCCGATGCGAGCGGCATGACGCGTTCGATCCCGATGGAAAAGGCGCTCGATGACTGCCTTGTCGCCACCCATATGAACGGCGAGCGGTTGCGCGCCGAACAGGGGTATCCCGTGCGCCTCGTCGTTCCGGGCTGGGAAGGCAATATGTGGGTCAAGTGGCTCCGCCGCCTCGAGATCGGCGATGCGCCTTGGCACCACCGCGAAGAAACCTCGAAATACACCGACCTTCTGGGCGACGGTCAGGCGCGCCGCTTTACATGGGAGATGGACGCCAAATCCGTCATCACCAACCCCAGCCCGCAGGCGCCGATCACCCATGGACCGGGGCCGACCGTTTTGACCGGCGTCGCATGGTCGGGTCGCGGCACCATTCCGCGCGTCGATGTGACCATTGATGGCGGCATCACCTGGCATCAGGCGCGGATGTCGGGCCCCAGCTTGGACAAGTCGATGCACCGTTTCTACTACGAGTTCGACTGGGATGGCAGCCCGCTGCTGATCCAGAGCCGGGCGCATGACAGCACCGGCTATGTTCAGCCGACCAAGGACCAGCTGCGCGCCGTGCGCGGGACCAATTCGATCTACCACAACAACGGCATCCAAACTTGGGCCATCAATGAAGCAGGCGAGGCTGAAAATGTTGAAATCGGCTAAGATGATTAAGACACTTACCCTGTCCACGACAATCGTCGCGCTTGGTGCAAGTTTCGCCTTTGCCGAAACCCCGGCCCCCGCGCGCGAAGGCGGCTTTGGTCTGGGGCGTGCAGCCCTTCCCGAGGAAGTCGCGGCATGGGATATCGACATTCGCCCCGATGGTTTGGGCTTGCCGGTCGGGTCCGGCGACGTCTACACGGGCGAAGAGCTTTACATCGACAATTGCGCCGCCTGTCACGGCGATTTCGGCGAGGCGGTCGGCCGCTGGCCGGTATTGGCCGGTGGGCGCGGCACGCTTGATGGCGAAGACCCGCACAAGACGATTGGTTCCTACTGGCCCTATCTGTCCACCGTGTGGGATTATGTCCATCGCGCCATGCCTTATGGCGCGGCGCAATCGCTCAGCGATGACGAGGTCTATGCGATCACCGCTTACCTGATGTATCTCAATGACATGGTCGATGATGACTTCGTATTGTCGAACGAGAACTTCCTCGAGATGCCGATGGACAATCAGCAGGCCTTCTTCATGGATAACCGGGCCGAGACCGAATACGCGGTCTTTTCCGGCGAGCCTTGCATGACGAATTGCGCGACAAGCGTGTCGATCACGGCGCGCGCCACCGTGTTGTCGGTGACGCCCGAGGCCGAGGCCGATACCTCTGCTGCCGCAACTCCGGCCGTGGCCGAAGAAGCCGCACCTGCCGCAGCCGTGGTCGAGGCCGCCGCACCCGCAGGCCCCGATCCGGCGCTGGTCGCCGCAGGCGAGGGGCTGTTTCGTCAATGTGCCTCGTGCCACCAGATCGGCGAAGGGGCGGTCAACCGCACCGGCCCGCAGCTCAACAATACCTTCGGCGCAGCGGTCGGCAGCCATGATGGTTTCCGCTACTCGCCTGCCTTTCAGCAAGCGGGTGAAAGCGGGATGGTCTGGAACGACGAGACGCTGACCGCTTTCTTGCTTGATCCGCGCGGCTATATCCAAGGTAACCGGATGGCCTTCCGCGGGCTGCGCTCGGAAGAGGACGCCGCCGCCATGGTCGCCTATATCCGCGCTGTTGGGGGCGAGGCAAAATGACGTCAGCGCGCGCATTTATCGGCGCGCTGGTTTTGGCAACTTCGGCGATGACGTCCTCCCCGTCATTCGCCGAAGGGGACCCGGCACAGGGCGAGGCACTTTATCGCCCGTGCCGGGCGTGCCATATGATCGGCGATGGGGCGGTCCATCGTGTTGGCCCCCATCTCAACGAGATCGTCGATCGGCTGATCGGCGCGGTCCCCGGTTACGAATTTTCAGATGACCTGGCCGCCGCCGGGGTCGAGGGGCGCGTGTGGGACACCGCCGCGCTGGACCGCTTCATGGCCGCGCCGCGCGACTATTTTCCCCGCACGCGGATGGTGTTTCGCGGCGTGCGCGACGAGCAGGACCGCAAGGATCTGATCGCCTATATGCTGGCCGAAGGCGGGCGCAGCGATGGGGCCGTCATGGACCCCGCCGATGTCGCCGTCGACCCCGAGATCGCCACGATCCTCGCCATTGCGGGCGATGTGCCCTACGGCGAATACCTGTCATCGGAATGCACCGCCTGTCACCGCGACAGTGGCGGCTCGGACATCCCCACGATCCGGGGTCTTGCACCCTCGGCTTTCATTGCGGGCATGGTTGATTATCGTAGCGGAACACGCGAACATCAGGTGATGAATACGGTGGCACGCAGGCTCGGCGATGAAGAGCTGGCCGCACTTGCCGCCTATTTCGCGCGTACCGAGTAACGCATCGGTGCCCACGGGGCAGCGCCACCGGACCGGCGCTTGGAAGAGAAGCCCGCTAAAGGGCGAAAAAGGGAGAAAGACATGACCATGAACAGACGCGCCTTTTTGGGCACATCCGCCGCGCTGACGGCGGCACTCGCCACGCCCATGATCGCCCGCGCGCAGGCCACGCCCCGCGTTGTCGTCGTCGGCGGCGGCTCGGGTGGGGCCACGGCTGCGCGCTACATCGCACGCGATGGCGCCGGCGCCATCGACGTCACGCTGATCGAACCCCAGCGGGTCTATCACACCTGCTATTTCGGCAATCTCTATCTGGGCGGCTTCTTCGATTATGACGATCTGGGCCATAGCTATGATGGTCTTGCCGCCAATTACGGGATCAACGTGGTCCATGATTGGGCCGTGGGTGTCGACCGCGACGCCAAGACCGTGTCCTTGGCAAGCGGCGCAAGCGTGCCTTACGACCGCTTGGTCCTCAGCCCCGGCATCGATTTCGTCGATGGCAGCGTGCCCGGCTGGTCGGTTTCTGCGCAGGGTCGCATGCCCCATGCCTACAAGGGTGGCACTCAGGTCGAATTGCTGCGCGCCCAGATCGCGGCGATGCCGCAGGGCGGCACCTTCGCCATGGTCGCACCGCCCAACCCCTATCGCTGCCCGCCCGGCCCCTATGAGCGGATCTCGATGGTGGCCCATTACCTGCGTGAGAATAACCCGACCGCCAAGATCTTGCTGGTCGACCCCAAGGAAAGCTTCTCCAAGCAGGGGCTCTTCGAGGATGGCTGGAACCGCCACTATTCGGGCATGGTCACCCGCATCGGTCCCGATATGGGTGGCGCGGCGATCGAGGTCGATCCGGCAGCGATGACCGTCACCATCGACGGCGTCGCCGAAAAGGTCGATGTCTGCAACGTCATCCCTGGACAGCGTGCAGGCCAGATCGCCTTCGCCGCAGGGATCACCGATGGCAATTGGGCGCCCGTCTCGGCCTATGACATGACCAGCAAGGTCGACCCCAACATCACCGTCTTGGGCGATGCGGCGGCACAGGGCGCGATGCCCAAGTCGGGCTTCTCGGCCAATAGCCAAGCCAAGGTTGCGGCCAACGCGATCGTCGCGGCACTCACTGGCTCGCGGGCCTTCCCGG
Source organism: Roseicyclus sp. (assembly GCF_965662675.1). Taxonomy (GTDB): domain Bacteria; phylum Pseudomonadota; class Alphaproteobacteria; order Rhodobacterales; family Rhodobacteraceae; genus Roseicyclus. Next base: position 19,933 of record NZ_CBFIIK010000029.1, read on the forward strand.
CGCGGTATTCGAATACCTGCTGGTCGCTGCTTGATACCGATGACGGCATCAAGGTCGGCGCCACCTACGAGGCATCCGATACCGGCATCGTCAGCATCGACAGCTTCGTCAGCCAAGTGGGCGAAACCGGCGATGTGCGCGCGGCCACCTATCGCGAAAGCCTTGATTGGTACCGCGCGATCACCAGCGACATGTTCGTTTGAACTTAGTGGCCGGGGGCGGGCGTTTCGCCCCCGGCACCCTCGTTACCGGAGGCGGCACCCATGCTACGAAACCTTGCTCTTGGCCTGACGTTGGCCGCAATGCCGCAGATCGCGGCCGCACAAGACGCCATCACCTATCCCTTCGATGGCAGTTTCGAGGATGCGAGTTTCGCCATCGAGAACGCGATCATCGGGCGGGGCCTCGTGATCGACTATACCAGCCATGTCGGTGATATGCTCAACCGCACCGCGGCCGATATGGGCTCGGATGTCATGATTTTCGATAATGCGCAGATCTTTCTCTTCTGTTCGGCCGCCGTGTCGCGCCGGGTGATGGAGGCCGATCCGATGAACATCATGCATTGCCCCTATGGGATTTTCGTGGCCGACAGGGAGGGTGAGGTCATGATCGGCCATCGCGATTACCCCGATGGGCCGATGCAAGAGGTCGAGGCGCTGCTTGACGCCATCATTCTCGAGGCGACAGCACAGTGACCGATCAAAACCGCTATGACCGCTTCTTCAGCGACGAACTCGATGCGCTGAAGCAGGCCGGCAATTACCGCTATTTCGCCGATCTCGAACGCCGCCGGGGCCAGTTTCCGGCAGCCCTCAATCGCCATGCGGGCGGGGCGCGCGATATCACCGTGTGGTGTTCGAATGACTATCTCGGCATGGGCCAGCATCCGGATGTCTTGGCGGCGATGCATGCAGCCATCGACGCGATGGGCGCGGGCGCGGGCGGCACGCGCAATATTTCCGGCACGACGCATGCCCATGTGACGCTCGAGGCCGAATTGGCGGATCTTCACGACAAAGAGGCGGCACTGGTCTTTACCTCGGGCTATGTCTCGAACTGGGCAAGCCTTGGTACATTGGCCGCGCGCCTGCCGGGTTGTGTCGTTCTGTCGGATGCGGGCAATCACGCCTCGATGATCGAAGGCATCCGCCATTCCCGCGCCGAGCGTGTGATATGGAAACATAATGATCTGAATGATCTGGAAGAAAAACTTAAAGCGATATCCGAAGATCGCCCCAAGATCGTCGCCTTTGAATCGGTCTATTCGATGGATGGCGACATCGCCCCCATCGCGGCCATTTGCGATCTGGCGGAACGCTATGGCGCCATGACCTATCTCGACGAGGTGCATGCCGTCGGCCTTTACGGCCCGCGCGGCGGTGGTATCGCGGAACGCGAAGGGTTGATGGGCCGGATCGATGTGATCCAAGGGACGCTGGGCAAGGCTTACGGCGTGGTTGGTGGCTATATCGCAGGCAAGGCCGTGATGGTCGATTTCGTGCGCAGCTTCGCCTCCGGTTTCATCTTCACCACGGCCCTGCCGCCCGCGGTCGCTGCGGGGGCTGCGGCGGCGGTGCGCCATCTCAAGGCCAGCAACGCCGAGCGCACCGCCCATCAGGCCCGTGTCGCCGAGGTGCGCGCCCGCCTTGACGCCCAAGGCATCCCGCATCTGGCCAATGACAGCCACATCATCCCCGTGATGGTGGGTGATCCGGTGAAATGCCGCTGGATTTCCGACCAGCTGATGGCACGCCACGGCATCTATATCCAGCCGATCAACTATCCGACCGTGCCCAAGGGGACCGAGCGGTTGCGCATCACGCCATCGCCCGTCCATTCAGAGGCCGATATCGCCCATCTTGTCGGCGCGCTTGGCGATTTGTGGTCGCAATGTCGGCTGGCCCGCCAGCCCTTGGCGGCGCAGTAGGCGCTTGATCCAAGTCAACGCGCCCGACGATTGCGCGGCCTAGGTCACTGGCCAAACGGGGGGAGGCGCCATGTTGGAAGATGTGCTGATCGCGCGGGGCGAGCCGCTTGTGCTGGCAGTGGCCGGTGGCCTGACCGGGCTTGTTTTCGGATGGGCGGCGCAACGCTCGCGGTTCTGCCTGCGCGCGGCCACGGCCGAAGTGGCAGGGGGGCAGCTTGGCCCGAAACTCGCCATTTGGCTTGTCGCTTTTTTCGCAGCATTGATGTTGACGCAGGCAGGCATCGCGCTTGGGCTTTTCGATGTATCGAGTACGCGGCAATTGGCGGCCGAAGGGTCGGTTTCGGGCGCGCTGATCGGCGGGCTGATGTTTGGGGTCGGCATGATCCTGGCGCGGGGGTGCGCCTCGCGGCTATTGGTCTTGTCGGCCACGGGCAACCTAAGGGCGCTGATCACCGGGCTGGTTGTCACGCTGGTGGCGCAAGCGGCCTACACAGGGGCGCTGGCCCCTGCGCGCGAGGCGATCAGCGCGCTTTGGACCGTGCCCGGGGGCGCCGGGCGCAGCATGCTTGACACGCTCGGCCTTGGGAGTGGCATGGCGGCGGGCCTGTCGGCGCTGGCGCTGGTGGCGGCGCTGCTCTTTGGCTTGCGGCGCGGCTTGGGCAAGGGCGTGATGCTTGGTGCCGGGGTCGTCGGGCTGGCCGTCGCAATGGGCTGGGCGCTGACTGCGCTGATCGCTGCCAATAGCTTCGAGATGGTGCCGGTCGCCTCGGTCACTTTCACCGGGCCTGCGACCGATACGTTGATGGCGCTGGTGGCCGAGCGCAGCGTGGCGCTGTCTTTCGGCATCGGTCTGGTGCCGGGGGTGTTCGTGGGCGCAGGCAGCGCCGCCATGATCTTTGGCGAGTGGAAGCTGGAACGCTTCGGCGCCGACACGCCGATGGAGCGCTACCTGATCGGCGCGGTTCTGATGGGCTTTGGCGCGATGCTGGCCGGGGGCTGCGCGGTTGGCGCGGGCGTCTCGGGCGGGGCGGTGTTCTCGACCACCGCGCTGTTGGCGGTGTTTGCCATGTGGGTGGGCGCGATGTCGACCGCGCGCGTGATGGCATGGCGCGCGGGGCTTGCTCAGACGGTGTAGTTCAGCCCCAGCCGCCCGCCATCGACATAGATCGTCTCGCCGGTGACATAGCTGGATTTGGGTGAACACAAAAACGCCACGACGCTGCCGATCTCATCGGCGCTGCCGACCCTGCCGATGGGGGTGCGCGACAGCACGCGCGCCAAGGCCTCGGGGCTGGCATTCACGCCCGCCATCATCTCGGTATCGATAGAGCCGGGGCCGACCGCATTGACCCGGATGCCATGGGGGGCAAGCGCCAGCGATGACGCCTTGGTCAATTGCTGCACCCCCCCCTTGGAGGCGCAATAGGCCGGGATCGCGGGGATCGCCACCACCGCGTTGATCGACGACATGTTGACGATCGCCCCCTTGATGCCGGCTGCGATCATCCCCTTGGCCGCGCGCTGGGTCGCCGCGAAAACGCTGCGCAGGTTCAGCCCGATCACCGCGTCGAAATCGGCCAGATCATAGCTCAGGAAATCGCCCGGTCTGGCGATACCCGCATTGTTCACAAGCGCTGCCACCGGCCCTTCCTCGGCCTCGATCCGGTCGAAGATCGCCAAAAGCGCATCGGTGTCGGCCACATCGCAGATGAAGCCGCGCCCGCCAATCTCTTGGGCGGCATCGGTCACGCTGTCTTTCAGATCGACCAGCATCACGCGGTAGCCATCGGCCGCCAAGGCCCGCCCACAGGCCAAGCCGATGCCCTGCGCGCCGCCCGTTATCATTGCGATGGGGTGGTCTGTCATGTCGTATCCTCCGGCGCTGCGATCTGGCCCGAACCTGCGGCGCGGCGCGCGCGGTGTCAATTCGCAAGCCGCATCTACCCGGCGCGATTGACAGTGCCGCGTGGCAATGCGCAGTCTTCGCCGCGAATGGCGAACCGATCCGGCGGAGGGGGCGGTTGATGGCAGAGCTTGGTGTTACCCTGATCGGCGCGGGCACGGTGGCTGAGGTGGCCGGCATGCCGCAGATCGGCCAGCTTGGCGACCGTCGTCCCAATCATCAGGTCGTCGCCGATGCTGGGCCGTTCAAGGTAGCGGGGGGTCGGTCGCACAGCTTGGCGGCGAAAGCTTTGTTTATGGTCAGACCGCCCGCGGCACGGCCATCACGCGACACGGCTCGGGCCAGGCCGGGATCGGGCTTGGCGTTCACATCCATGTCGCGGTCCACTGGTGCGTTCAACTTGTTTGACACCGAGAGCGGCCTGAGCCTGAGGGTGGATTGAGATGCGCGAGACATGGCGTTGGTTCGGCCCCGCCGATGAGATCACCATCCCCGAGATCATGCAGACTGGCGCGCAGGGTATCGTCTCGGCGCTGCATCATGTGCCGACGGGGGCCGTCTGGTCACCCGATGAGATCGCCCGCCGCAAGGCCGAGATCGAAGGACCGCCCGATGCGCCGTCCGGCCTGACATGGGATGTGGTCGAAAGCCTGCCTGTCTCCGAGGCGATCAAGACCCAGACGGGTGACTGGCGCGCGCATGTGGCGTGCTACCGCCAAAGCCTTCACAATCTGGCCGCGGCGGGGATCAAGGTGATCTGCTACAATTTTATGCCCGTGCTGGATTGGACGCGCACCGATCTGACCCATCCGGTGCCCGGCGGCGGGCGGGCGATGCATTTCGAACTGGCCGATTTCGTGGGCTTCGACCTGTTCACCCTTGCCCGCCCGGGTGCCGTTGACGACTATCCCGATGACCTCCGCGAGGAAGCCGCCTTGGCGCGCAATATCGTGGCAGGGCTGCCCGGCGCGGCGGCGCATTGGGATATTGCCGATCTGCGCACCGCACTTGCCAGCTATGCCGCCATCGATGCCGCGCGGCTGCGCACCCATCTGGCCGATTTCCTGTCCGAGGTTGTGCCGACGGCCGAAGCGCTCGGCCTCAGGCTATGCTGCCACCCCGATGATCCGCCGTTCCCGCTTCTCGGCCTGCCGCGGATCGTTTCGGGCGAAGCGGATTACGTCAGTCTCGTC
>NZ_CBFIIK010000030.1:0-24640 GCF_965662675.1 Roseicyclus sp.
ACGGGGCCCCCATGTTCAAAAAGATCCTCATCGCCAACCGGGGCGAAATCGCACTGCGCGTCGTCCGGGCCGCGCGCGAGATGGGGGTGGCCACCGTCGCGGTCCATTCCACAGCCGATAGTGACGCGATGCATGTGCGCATGGCCGACGAGGCGATCTGCATCGGCCCGCCGCCCTCGGGGCAATCCTATCTGTCGATGGCCGCGATCATTTCGGCTTGCGAAATCACCGGGGCCGAGGCGATCCATCCGGGCTATGGTTTCTTGTCGGAGAACGCCAGCTTCGTACAGGCGGTCGAGGATCACGGGATCAAGTTCATCGGCCCCTCGGCAGCCCATATCCGGCTGATGGGCGACAAGATCACCGCGAAGGACACGATGAAAAAGCTGGGCGTGCCTTGCGTGCCGGGCTCGGATGGCGGGGTGCCGACATTGGATGCGGCCTATGCCGTGGGCGAGGAGGCCGGTTATCCGGTGATCGTCAAGGCAACCGCAGGCGGCGGTGGGCGCGGCATGAAGCTGGCGCGCAGCAAAGACGAGATGGAAACCGCCTTTCGCACCGCACGCGCCGAGGCAAAGGCCGCGTTCGGCAATGACGAGGTCTATATCGAGAAATATCTCGGGCGACCCCGTCATATCGAGGTGCAGATATTCGGCGATGGGCGTGGGCGCGCGGTGCATCTGGGCGAGCGTGACTGCTCGCTTCAGCGCCGCCACCAAAAGGTTTTCGAAGAGGCCCCCGGCCCTGCCATCGACGCGGCCACCCGCGCACGCATCGGTGAGACCTGCGCCAAAGCCGTGGCCGATCTGGGCTATGAGGGCGCGGGCACCATCGAGTTCTTGTTCGAGGACGGCGAGTTTTTCTTCATCGAGATGAACACCCGCCTTCAGGTCGAACACCCCGTCACCGAGGCGATCATGGGTGTCGATCTGGTACGCGAGCAGATCCGCGTGGCCGCGGGCCTGCCGATGTCGTTCCAGCAAGAGGATCTGGCCGTCAACGGCCACGCCATCGAGGTTCGCATCAATGCCGAAAAGCTGCCGAACTTCGCACCAAGCCCCGGAAAGATAACGCAATATCACGCACCCGGCGGTTTGGGCGTGCGTATGGACAGTGCCATCTATGATGGCTACCGCATCCCGCCCTATTACGACAGCTTGATCGGGAAACTGATCGTGCATGGCCGCGACCGCCCCGAGGCCTTGGCGCGTCTGAGCCGGGCCTTGGGCGAGTTGATCATCGACGGGATCGACACGACCGTGCCGCTGTTTCATGCGCTGCTCGAAACCCCCGAGGTGCAATCGGGCGATTACACGATCCACTGGCTTGAGGGTTGGCTTGCAGAGAACCTCGGCTGATCGGTTTCGTCCGGGTCATCCGATCGATCCGGGCGACATTCCGCAGCTGCCCCGTGGCGGTGAGCTGATCGCGATGGGGCCTTCGCTGCCGTTCGCGCGTATTTTTCAATTTCCGCAGGACTTTCCCGGCGCGCATACTATGTCACCGCTCATGGCGCATGACATGCTCAGCCCGGTTCGCCCGGCGCTGTCACCCGAACTGATGATCAGGGCTTACGCGGCAGGGATCTTTCCCATGTCCGACGGTGCAGGGCATGCTGGCATTTTCTGGGTCGATCCGCAGCGGCGGGGCGTGTTCCCGCTCGACGCGTTCCATGTGTCGCGCTCGCTACGTCGCAAGATTGCGCGCGGCGGTTTCGAGGTCACGGTGAACCGTGATTTCCCCGGCGTGATCGCGGCCTGTGCCGACCGTCCCGAGACATGGATCAACGCCGATATCAACGCCACCTATCTGTCGCTGCATACGCAAGGCTATGCGCACTCCGTCGAGGTCTGGATGGATGGCGAATTGGCAGGCGGCATCTTCGGCGTCGTACTCGGCGCGGCCTATTTCGGCGAATCCATGTTCTCGCGCCGCACCGATGGCTCCAAGATCGCCTTGGCGCATCTGGTGACGCGGCTCAGGGCGGGTGGGTTTCAGCTATTCGATACGCAATTCACCACCGAGCATCTCGAAAGCCTCGGTGCAGTAGAGATCGCGCGGAGCGAATATCGGCGCCAATTGCTGATGGCCGTCACATCGCCGGCCGATTTCTTTGCGATCGACCGCGCCGATCGCGATAGCATGGCCGTGCCCTGACCCGGCTCAACCCGCCGCGCAGCGCAGAACCCAGACATCATAGCGCGGATGCTCCAACGCGTTGATCGCCGGGGCCGAGGCGATCATCCAGCCCGCAAAAAGCCCGTTTCCTTCCTGGTCGAGGATCTCGACATAGGCGAAGGCATCGGAAGCGGGATCGTCGCTGGGGTAGCGGCATTCATGCACATGGACGACGATGCGCCCGTAAATCACCGTCTCGCCCACCCCCATCTCGATATCGGTGGGTTGGCCCAGCATCCGGTCGAGCGCGCGCAAGGTCACGCGCACCGCCTGTGCGGTCTCGGGCTGGCTGATCGAGGTAATCGCGCCGCCCGCGCCGGGGAAAACCTCGAGCGAGACACCGGACTGTCCATCGGTGATCTGCAAGCTGATCTCGGGCCCGCCCGGCGCGAGGGTGCCATCGCCGCGCAATGAGGGCAGGGATGGATCGACCGATCCTTCGGGCAAAGGCGCGAAGCCTTCGAGGGGGCCATCGCCGAAACTGTCGAATTGTTGCGCAATCCCTTGCGACAGCCCAAGCGCGAGGACGAACGCCCCGATCAAGACTGCCCCGCGCATCACTGCGTTCCATCCCCCGACACGAAGCGCATCAGCAAGGTGATCAGGCTGACCGCACCTTGGGTATCGGTGATGGTATCGCCCGGCGCGTAGTTGAAGGGCGACCCGCCGGGAATGATCTCGACGAAGTTGCCGCCCAACAGCCCCTCGGAGGCGATGGCGATCGCGCTGTCATCGGGCAGCACGATATCATCGCGCAAGGTGAAGGTGGTTTGCGCACGAAAGCTGGCGGGGTCGAGCGTCATATCCGTCACCGTGCCTACGCGCACCCCGGCCAAACGCACCTCGGTCCCGACGGCGATCCCTTCGGCAGAGCGGAAAGACGCCGCCAATTCATAGGTCTCGCCCCCCGATCCCGCGCCCGTCGTGCCGGAGGCATAGAGGAAAAAACCGGTCGCGACAGCCAGCACGGCCGCGCCCACGAGAACCTCGGTGATGGTGTTATCCTGCGTCGACATGGCAAGCCCCCCGTCATGCCCCGCTTATGGCGCGAAGCGGGCCATGATCCAAGAGGGCTTTGTCGTAAAACGGCGCATTGCCGCCGCTCACTCGGGGCGCCATGCCTCGTAATCGGCGCGTGCCGCGGGTTCGGCGCGCCGGATCGATCCGACAGGCACATGCGCCGCGGCTGTGCCGGTCAGGTTCGGCAGATGCGGTTTTTCCCAAGCCTTGTGCGCGACCGGCACCTCGGTCGGGGGGGTGTCCCATGTATGGTGGAGCCATCCATGCCATTCGGCGTCGACGCGGCTTGCCTCGACCTCGCCGTTGAAGATCACCCAGCGCTTCTTGTCGTCCTTGGAGCGGTAAAAGACATTTCCCTGCGCATCGGTGCCAACCTTCACGCCATGCCGGGCGGTGAAAAGTTGGGTGCCGATGGTCTGGCCGTTCCACCATGTGACGAGGCGCTTGAGAAAGGTGATCATGGGCTGCCCTTTCGGAGTTGCATGTCCGATGGGGGCGTTCTGCCCCAACTGCGGCGGCCCGTCCAGTGCCATGCGGTCGCGCTTTTGGGTTTGGATCGTCCCGCCCTTGGCGGGCCGATCCGCGAGGGGGCTGTCTGCCCCCCTCGACCCCCCGAGGATATTTGGGAAACGAAGAAGCGAAACCGGTTTCGGGAGACACGCGATTGCCGCGTCGCGGGCTTTGGCCTATTGCTTGATCGGAATATCGCTTGTTGAGGGGAGACACCGATGACCGACGGTCCAAGCTATGGTTTCGATACGCTGCAGATCCATGCGGGCGCGCGCCCCGACCCGGCCACGGGGGCGCGGCAGGTGCCGATCTACCAGACCACCGCCTATGTGTTCCGCGACGCCGAACATGCGGCCGCGCTCTTCAACTTGCAGGAAGTGGGTTACATCTATTCGCGCCTGACCAACCCGACCGTGGCCGCGCTGCAAGAGCGTGTCGCAACGCTTGAGGGTGGTGTTGGGGCGGTGTGCTGTTCCTCGGGGCATGCGGCGCAGATCATGGCGCTGTTTCCCTTGATGGCACCGGGGCGCAATGTCGTGGCCTCGACCCGGCTGTACGGCGGCACGGTCACGCAGTTCTCGCAGACGATCAAGCGCTTCGGCTGGTCGGCGAAATTCGTCGATTTCGACGATCTCGACGCGCTGCGCGAGGCGATCGACGACGACACACGCGCCGTTTTCTGCGAGGCGATCGCCAATCCCGGCGGCTATATCACCGATCTGCGCGCGGTGGCCGATGTGGCCGATGCCGCCGGTGTGCCGCTGATCGTCGATAACACCTCGGCCACGCCCTATCTATGCCGCCCCATCGAGCATGGCGCGACGCTGGTGGTGCATTCCACCACCAAGTACCTGACCGGAAACGGCACGGTCACCGGCGGTTGCGTGGTGGATTCCGGGCGCTTCGACTGGTCGGCCAGCGACAAGTTCCCCTCGCTCTCGGCGGCCGAGCCCGCCTATCACGGTTTGCGCTTTCATGAGACCTTCGGCCCCTTGGCCTATACCTTCCATGGTATCGCCATCGGCTTGCGTGATTTGGGCATGACGATGAACCCGCAGGCCGCCCATTATACGCTGATGGGGATCGAGACCCTGTCGCTCAGGATGGATCGGCATGTGGAGAACGCGGTCAAAGTCGCCAAATGGCTCGAGGCCGATCCGCGGATCGATTTCGTGACCTATGCCGGGCTGGAAAGCTCGCCCTATTTCGACCGGGTCAAGACGGTCTGTCCCAAGGGGGCGGGGGCGCTTTTCACCTTCGCGGTCAAGGGGGGCTACGAGGCCTGCATGAAGCTGGTCGATTCGTTGGAAATCTTCAGCCATGTCGCCAATCTGGGCGATACGCGCTCGCTGATCATCCATTCGGCTTCCACCACGCATCGCCAATTGACGCCCGAGCAGCAAAAAGCTGCCGGCGCGGCGCCCAATGTGGTGCGCGTGTCGATCGGGATCGAGGATGCCGATGACCTGATCGCCGATCTGGATCAGGCCTTGGCGCGCGCCACGGCCTAAGACGAAAGCGTGTTGATCACAAAGGGGTGCGCCTTGCGCGCCCCTTGCCCTTGATCGCGATGGTCGATGCGCTTTTTTCGGCCAAAGATCGCCGTCGCGGGCGGGCAAGTGTTTTCCCCGACGCGATTGTGATGTAGAGCGTCGGAGCGGGTCCATGACGGGGACCGGGACGTTTGGGGACGACAACTGGGGTCTGATGTGACGGTGAATTTCGCGCTGTTCTTGTCGCCGGAAGGTATCGCGCTGGCCCATCGCCAGGATGCGGGCCATTGGGCGCTGATCGGTGAGGTTCCCTTTGCGGCGAATGACCTGTCCGGCGAGATGGCGGGGCTGAAAGCCGCGATCACCACGCGCGGTGGGGCCGATACGCCGGTTTTGCTGGTCTTGCCCGATGATCAGATCCTTTACACATCCTTCACGGCGCCGACCCATGACGCGCTTTTGGTTCAGGATCGGATCATCGCAGGATTGGATGGGCTGACGCCCTATGCGGTGGCCGATCTGGTCTATGATTGGCGCGCGGTCGAGGAAGATCGTATCAAGGTGGCCGTCGTCGCCCGCGAAACGCTGGGTGAGGCCAAGGATTTCGCAGCCGAACACGGGTTCGTCACGGCCGGATATGCCGCGATGCCACCCGTCGAACGCTATCCCGGCATGCCGATTTTCGGTGAGGCGCTTGCTGCGATCACCGCGGCGACGACCGATCTGCGCTTTGGCCCCGATCTGTGGGTTGCGCCGCAAGACCCGAATGAGATCGAAACCCCCGAACCTTCGGCCGCGCCGGAAGAGGTCGCCCAATCGCCGCAACCAGATGCGGACCCGCAGGCCGATGAGGTGCTGGGCGACGCGCCCCCGCCCGAACAGGCCGTAGCCGGCACCGCCGAAAAGCCGGTGGCCAAGCCCAAGGGCAAGAAAAAGACCGCCCCCAAGGACGACGACGGCGCACAGCCGCAATCCGAACTGGCACTGGCAAGTGCGGCGCCTGCAAGCGCGCCTGCCGTGCCTCACGCCGCGGCGCAAGTCGAGGCAACGCCCGAGGCGGAGGCCACCTTGGAGGAGGCGGCACCGGACCTGCCCGCGTCCGAAGCCGATCAAGCGGCTGCGCCAGAAGCGACACCCGACAGCGCGGCGGACACAGGCGCCAATGCTGAGACCAAGCAAGAGGGGCAAGAGCCTGTCCGCGCCGCGCCAGGCAGGGAAGCGCCGACAGCGGACGATCGGTCTGGCGCGGACAAGTCAGAAGATGGTGACGATGCCCCACCCCAAGAGATGGGCGCATTGGCGGCACTGCTCGATCCGATGTTCGACCGCACGATCACCCCGATCGCGGATGTCGATACACCCGACATGGCGCGGGAGCCTGAGCCGGCACCGACATCGCCAGCACCCGAGGCCCCCGCACCAAGCGCCGCGCGTGGCAAAGTTGCCCGCCCCGCGACAGACGGGCGCAAATTGACCGCCGAAAAGCCCGAGACCACACCGGCGCGGCCAAGCGGTGCAACAGCCACTCCGGTAACAATCAGCGGCACGCCCGACACTGCGCAAGACGGGGCTGAAACGACGACGGGGCCGATCTTTGGTTTCAGCGCCAAACGCCGCGCTGGGGCCAAGCCGGGCGCTGGGGCGGGCGCCGAGACGGGCAAGATCGTCGCGAATTTGCGCGGCAGGCTGGGCTTCGGCGCCGTGCCGACCGAGAAGACCGACAAGCAGCGCCACCCCGAGGTGACCACCCCGCCCGCGCGCCGCGTGGACGCTACGGCGGACCGTCCGGGCAGCGCCTTCGTTGCCCAATTGGCGCGGGTGCGTGACGCAAGCAAGGCCCGCCCGAAACCCGAACCAGCCGCACCGCAAGCCGCGAAAGCTGCCTTGGATGGCGGGGCGGCACCCTCTGAAACAGCACCAAGCGATGCCGCGCCGACGCCAGCCGCCCGCCTCATCGGCGCCGGGGCGGGCAAACCCGCGGCAAGCGGCGCGGGTGGCGCGGATAGCGCATTGGCCGCAGGGCTATTGGCGCGCAAGTCCAGCCAAGCGGTTGGCCCATCGCTGCGCACCGGATTGGTGCTGACTGTGATCTTGCTGATCTTGCTGGTCTTGATCGCGATCTGGTCGGTGGTCTTTTTGCCCGACAGCCCAATGGCGCGGCTTTTCGGTGGCGGCAATACAAACCAAACGGCCCAATCCGACACCGCAGAGCCGGCGCCAATACCCGCCCCCTCCCCGCCGGTCGCGACGCTGGCGACACCGGATATTGCGCCGGCGCCACCAGTTGCGAACACCGCCGATCCCGAAGAGTTGGCCGATAGCGCGCTGGCGGAAGATGCCGAGATCGCCAGCATCGCCCCGACTGTTCCGGCACCGGCGGCCCCCGTCCCGGTGACAACGGCGCTTCCCGATATTGATGCCGATCTCGACCTGCCGCCGCTGCCGCCCATGCCCGAAGAGCTGTTGCCGACGCGCGAGCAGGCCGAGGCGCTTTATGCGGCGCAACGGATTTGGCCCCGCCCGCCCGAGCGGCCGTTTTTCAGCCCCTTCACCCTTACCGATGATATCTACATCGCCTCGATCGACCCCGAGGTCGTGGCCTTCGACGCGGTGGCCTTGGCCGATCCGCGCATCGATGTGCGCGAACTGTTTCGCCGCGTACCCGCGCCGCCTGCTTTTGGCGCACAGATCGACCGCGATGCGCGCGGGCTTGTCACCGCGACCGCCGAAGGTGTGCTGACCCCCGAAGGCGCCTTCGTGATCTTGGGGCAACCCGTTGTCGCGGCGATCCCCCGCCCGCGCGAGATCGCGCCAGAACAGACGGCGCCCACGGCCAGCTTGAATGTCGAAGATGCGATATTGGGCACGATCCAACCGCGTCAGCGCCCCGTCAACCTCGATGAAACGCGAGAGCGTCAGTTGCTTGGTGGGTTCAGCCGGACGGAACTCGCCGCGATGCGGCCGACCATCCGCCCAAGATCGGCACAAGAAGCCGCTGCGCAGGCCTCGTTGTTTCCGCAAGCAGATCGCACCCCCACCGAAGAGGCCGCCCCCGCAGCCCCCGTGACAGGCGGCACCGCGCGCGCCGTCGCCGCCTCGCGCGTGCCGAGCCTGCGGCCCGCGAATTTCGCGACCATCGTCGCGGCTGCAACACGCCGCCCCGCCGAACCCGCCACCGTCACGGCCACCGCCTTCGCCCCAGCGCCCTCGATCCCGTCAAATGCCGATGTGGCGCGCGCCGCCACCAGCCGCAACGAGATCCGCCTGCGCGATATCAACCTGATCGGGATCACCGGCACATCATCGAACCGTAGCGCCCTTGTGCGGCTGTCGTCGGGCCGCTTCGTGCGCGTGGCGGTTGGCGACCGTCTCGATGGTGGCCGCGTCGCCGCGATTGGCACGGATTCGCTGCAATACGTGGTCAACGGCCGCAATATCACCCTGGAAATTCCGGGCTGATCGCGGGTGCGCCTGAGGGCGCACCCGACATCTCTCCCCGACGTGCAGATTTGCCTTTAGGCGCACCCAAGGTCGATTATAGCAAGAACAGCACCGCCAGCCCCAAGAACGCCAGAAAACCCACCACATCGGTCACCGTGGTGACAAAAGCCCCCGAGGCCAAGGCGGGATCGACATTCAACCGATCGAGCAAGACGGGGATCAAGATACCCGCCAAACCCGCAACCAACAGGTTGATCACCATCGCCGCAGCGATCACGCCCCCCAAGGCCGGGCTGCCGAACCAGACAAGTCCGACCACACCCATCACGGCGGCAAAGACCAAGCCGTTGATCAAGCCCACGGCCCCTTCGCGCAGCACGACCCGCATCAGGTTCGACCGCGTCAAGTCGCGCGTGGCGATCGCGCGCACCGCCACGGTCAGCGATTGCGTCCCCGCATTCCCACCCATCGAGGCCACGATCGGCATCAGCACCGCAAGCGCCACGATCTGCGCGATCGCCGCTTCGAATTGCGCGATCACGAGCGAGGCAAGGATGGCCGTGATCAAATTCACGAAAAGCCAGGGAAAGCGTTGCTTGGTGGTTTCGATCACCCGGTCGGACAGGCTTGACTCCTCGCCCACACCGGCGAGTTTCAGCAAATCCTCCTGCGCGCCTTCATCCAGCACGATCATCGCGTCGTCGATGGTGATCACACCCACAAGCCGCCCATCCTCATCGACGACCGGCGCCGAAATCAGATGATATTGGTTAAAGGCGTAGGCGACGTCATCTTCGTGCTGGGTGGCGGGAATGGTGCGAAAACTATCCTCGACCACATCGCGCAGCGCCGTGGCGCGCGGCGATGACAAAAGCCGCCCCAGCGTGACATAGCCCGTGGGCTTCATCCGGGGATCGGTCAGAATGACATGATAGAATTGCTCTGGCAGTTCCAGCTTGCGCGTGCGCAGATAATCTATCATCGCGCCCACGGTCCAATGCTCGGGCGCATGGACCACCTCGCGCTGCATCAAGCGACCAGCCGATTCCTCGGGATAGGCCAGAGCCTGCTCCACCGCGACACGATCGGATGGCTCCAGCACATCGAGGATCGCCTCGATCTGGTCATCCTCCAGATCCTCGACCAGATCGACGACATCGTCACTGTCAAGCTCGCGTACCGCATCGGCCAGAACATCTTGCGGCAACAGGCCGATGACCTCTTCGCGCAGGCCCCAATCAAGCTCCGACAAGACCTCGCCATCGATGCCGCGCGACCAAAGCGCCAGCCAAGCCGCGCGCTCATGATCGGAGACCTGCTCCAAGAGATCGGCGATATCGGCCGGATGCAGGGGATCCATCAGCGCATCGATGGCCGCATCGTCACCGGCGGCAACCAATTGCCTCAGCTGCCCGCGCAAGCTCTCGTCCAGCGCGTAGACATCGCGCGCCTCATCGTCCTCACGGTTCAGGACCTGGTCATCTTGGCTCGCCATGTCAGCCCCCTGTCCTTGCAGCTATCATCTTGCTCTGCCACTAACATAGCGCGGCGCAGGCGGCTATCACTGGACTTGGGGTTTTTCGTCACGAAAGGAACCGCGATGACCGATCAGCTGATCCTTGGACAGACACTTGCCTTCGCGGGCGATCCGGCCGCCTTGGGACTGGGCGCGGTCCGGCACGAAGCGCATGGCGCGGTGCTGATCCGCGCGGGAAAGATCGCAGCGATCGGGCCGGCACACATGCTGCGCCAAAACCATCCCGCGGCGCAGATCACCGATCACGGCGCAAAGCTGATCCTGCCGGGCTTTATCGATGCCCATGCCCATTACCCCCAGACGGCGATCATCGCGAGCTGGGGCAAACGCCTGATCGATTGGCTCAACAGCTACACCTTTCCCGAAGAGGCGCGTTTTTCCGACCCCGCTTATGCCAGCCAGATCGCCGGGCGTTATCTCGACCTGCTGCTCGCAAATGGCACCACGACGGTCGCGAGCTATTGCACCATCCATCCGCAAAGCGTCGAGGCCTTCTTCACCGCCGCCCAAACCCGCAAGATGCGTGCCTTGGCAGGCAAGACCTGCATGGATCGCGACACGGCCCCTGCCTATCTGCGCGATACGGCCCAATCGGCCTATGATGACAGCCGCGCGCTCTTGTTGCGCTGGCACGGGGTGGACCGGCTGTCCTACGTCATCACGCCGCGCTTTTCGCCGACTTCGACACCGGCGCAATTGGCGGCACTGGGCGCGCTGTGGGCCGAGCATCCCGATTGCCTGATGCAGACCCATCTGAGCGAACAGACCGACGAGATCGCTTGGGCCAAATCCCTCTACCCAAAGGCGCGCGATTATCTCGACACCTATGAGGCATATGGGCTCTTGGGCCCGAACGGGCTTTATGGCCACGCCATTCATCTGGAACCACGCGAGATCGACCGGCTGGCCGAGATGGACGCCGCCCTCGTTCATTGCCCGACCTCCAACAGCTTCATCGGCTCGGGCCTCTTCGATATGGGACTGCGCGACCGGCTCAGGGTGGGGCTTGCCAGCGATACCGGCGGCGGGTCGTCTTTTTCCATGCTGCGCACCATGGCCGCCGCCTATGAAATCGCCCAGCTGCGCGGCATGGCGCTGCATCCGGCCGCGCTTTTGTGGCTGGCCACGGGCGCCAGCGCAGCGGCCTTGCGCCTTGAAAACAAGATCGGCCGGCTCGCGCCCGAATATGAGGCCGATCTGGTCGTCCTCGACCTCGCCGCCACCCCAGCCATCGCACAGGCCGCAAGCCGCGCCGAAGATATCTGGCAGGCCGTGTTTCCGACGATCATGATGGGCGATGATCGCGCCATCGCGCAGGTCTATGTCGCGGGTCGCCCGACCCGGGCCTAACCTTCACTTCTTCGTTTCGAAAATATCCCGGGGGGGACGCGCAAAGCGCGGCGGGGGCAGCGCCCCCTATACCGCCGCCTCGACAGCGCCCACGATGTCGTCCACGACGCCGCGCATAAGCGCCTCATCCTCGGCCTCGGCCATGACGCGGATCAGGGGCTCGGTGCCGGATTTCCGAATCAAAAGCCGCCCGTGGCCGGCCAGTTTGGCTTCGCCCGCCGCAATCGCCGCCTTGACCGCCGATACCTCCAACGGTGCCTGCCCTGCCGCATAGCGGACATTCTTCAACACTTGGGGCACGGTCTCGAAACTGCGCGCAAGCTGGCTGGCCGGCTGGCCCGTGCGGACCATCTCGGCCAAGAACTGCAGACCCGCGATCAGCCCGTCACCCGTGGTCGCGTAATCGGTCATCACGATATGGCCCGATTGTTCACCACCAAGGTTCAGCCCATGCGCCCGCATCGCCTCGACCACATAGCGATCGCCCACCGATGTGCGGTGCAACCCCACACCGCGCGCGGCCAAAAACCGCTCAAGTCCCAGGTTCGACATCACCGTCGTGGCGAGCGAATGACCCTTCAGCCGCCCCTCCTCGGCCCAGCGCGCCGCGAATAGCGCCATGATCTGATCACCATCGGCCACCACCCCGGTCTCGTCGATCAAGATCACCCGGTCGGCATCGCCATCAAGGCAAATGCCCACATCGGCCCCCGTCTCGCGCAGGCGCGCCACCGCCGCCTGCGGTGCGGTCGAGCCGACGCCTGCGTTGATGTTGGTGCCATCGGGCGTCACGCCCAAGGCGACCACCTCGGCCCCCAATTCCCACAAAACCTCGGGGGCCGCGCGATAGGCTGCGCCATTGGCGCAATCGATCACCACCTTCAGACCGTCCAGCGTACGCCCTTGGGGAAAGCTGCTTTTCACCCGCTCGACATAGCGGAAACGGCCATCATCGATGCGCTTGGCCCGTCCGATATTGGCGGCTTGCGCAGGCTGGATATCGCCCAGTGCCAGCGCCTCGATCTCGGCCTCCGCCTCATCGGACAGCTTGTAGCCGTCGGGGCCGAAAAACTTGATCCCATTGTCTTCGGCCGGGTTGTGGCTGGCCGAGATCATCACGCCCACATCGGCCCGCATCGAGGGCGTCAACAGCCCTACCGCCGGTGTCGGCACCGGCCCGAGCAAAAGCACATTCATCCCCGTCGAGGTAAAACCCGCCGTCAGCGCGGTCTCGATCATGTAGCCCGACAGGCGCGTATCCTTGCCGATCACCACGCGGTGTGCCCGGCTGCCATCGCGGCGGAAGTAGCGCCCCGCCGCCGCGCCGAGGCGCAGCGCCATCTCGGCGGTCATGGGGTAGCTATTGGCACGCCCGCGCACGCCATCTGTCCCGAACAGCTTTCTCGTCATCTTTCCCGCTCTTCCTGCCCCAAGACACATGGCGCGGCCAAAGCCTGCCACAGCGCCAAAGCCTGTTTATGCATCGCTATATCATGAACGCGTAGCATCTGTATGCCCTGTTGCACCGCCCATAGGCCAATGGCCGCCGATCCCGGCCCGCGTTTGGCGGCGGTGGCCTCGCCCGAGATCGACCCGATCATCCCCTTGCGCGAGACGCCCAGCAGTATGGCACAGCCCAGCCCGTGAAACAGGCTGAGACGTTCCAACAGCGCCAAGTTCTGCGCCATGGTCTTACCAAAACCAATGCCCGGATCGACCATCATGCGGGCGCGCGCCACACCCGCCGCCTCGGCCTGCACGATGATGGCGTCCAGCGCGTCATAGACATCGAGCAAGACATTGCCATAGGCCTCAGCGGCCATGGCCTGCATCGTTTCGGGCGTGCCGATGGAATGCATCACGATGAGCGGGGTGGCATGGGCGGCGGCTTGGGCCGCCATGCCCGGATCATGGCGCAGCCCCGACACATCGTTGATCGCGTCGGCACCCGCGGCAAGCCCCGCCGCCGCCACCGCCGCCTTGCGGGTATCAAGGCTGATCGGCGCGGTGATCCCGGCCGCGCGCAAGCCGGTGATGACGGGAAGGATGCGCGCGATCTCGTCGGCAGTGGCCATCTCGGCCGCGCCGGGACGGGTCGATTCGCCGCCGATATCGATCAGATCGGCCCCCGCGGCCAGCATCGCTTGCGCCCCCGCAATGGCGCTGGCCACCTCGCCATGCAGCCCGCCATCCGAGAAACTGTCGGGCGTGACGTTCAGGATGCCCATCAGCGCGGGCCGCGCCAAGGACAAGCCCGCAAAGGGTGCGCGCGGCGTCACGAAGGGTGCCAGTTCCGAGTCCGACAGATCGGAGGCCGCCACGATCTCGGGCAGGCCATCGCGGCGCAGGCGTTCGAGATGGGTGAAACTGACCCAACCACCCGCAAGCCGCAGCCCCGCACCCGCTGTTGCGGGATCGGTCAATGGGATGGGTCGTAGGTAGAAATTGCGCATATTCGGCCCGTAGCCCCCGCGCCCCGCTCTTGGCAAGCCCCTGATACCGAATTCACCGCAAGCAGGTGCCGCCGCGCCCTATGCTTGCGGCGGCAAGGGCGCGAGTGGGCCGAGATGGCGTACCGACACGCCCACCGACGGCGCGGCATCGGCAGCGGCACCAAAGGCCAGCACCTCGCGCGCCTCGAAGGCTTGGGCCAGCCACATCGCCAGCGCAAATGGCTCGGTCACCGATGCGGCAGGCCCGTCATGAGCATCGAGCACCAGCTTGGAGGGCGCCCAGACGCTGATCTGCCCGTGGCGCATGGCCCAATCAAGCTCGGTCCGGCTATCGACCACCACGCAGCGCCCATCGCGTGAGGCCAGAACCCATGCCGCCTGCTCGATGGCCAACAAGTCGATCCGGCGTTGCGGCATCAGATGCATGGCGCGCGGGGCCGGGGTTTCGGGGCGGCCCACGCACAAGATCACCGGCGCGCCCGCTGCCTCCAACTGATCAAGCATGGCCGACAGATCGGGGCGGGCGATGGCGCTGGCCGAGAGGAAAACGATGCGCGGATGGGGGGCATCGTCGGGCAGGAAGACACGCTTGCGCCCCTCGGGCGCGTTGCGCAGGATTTCGACCCCCAGCACGTAAGGCCCCCGGTCCAGCTTGCCGATGCGCACGATGCAGCGCGCGGCCAAGGGATGGGTCAGGATGCGATCGGCAATGCGCGCGGCCAGTGTCTCGAGCAGGTTCACCCGCTCGGCGGCCAGCGCCGCGTCGATCGCCTCGACGATGGTGTCGTAACTCAGGATACGATCGACATCATCGACCGCCTGCTCGGCGCGGGTGGCGACCTCAACCACGACATCGAACTGCACGGTCTGGGTGACGCCGCGCTCGGCCTGAAAGGCGCCGATCTCGACCTCGCGGCGGTGGTCGGTCATGGCGATGCGGTCGCGCGGCGGATCGCCCGCCAGCGCCTTGGCCCGTTCCGATGGATGGCCGAAGGCCAATGTGATCTCGTTCTTCATGGGCGCGACCTAGCACGACCAGCACGGCCGATCCATGTCCACAGGCGGCACGACACGCGCTTTCCGCGACCGATCAATACTGCTGGCGATAGAAGATATGCGTGCCGTAACGCGCCGTGCGCGGATAGACGCGCGCCCAGCGCGGGTTGACGTAATCGGCGTGGTAATGCGTGGCCCCTGCCGTCAGGTTGCGCGGGGCGCCATCCATCATGATGCGCGCGATCTTGCCCGCGCGATCCCATGCACGCTGATCGGTGACGACCTCGGGGATGCCGTCGCAGGTATAGGTGAATTGACAGGCATAGCGCCGGCCAGTCCCCTGATTGACCACATCGCAGACAGTCGCGGGGTAATTGGCGTGATCGACGCGGTTCAAGATCACCTCGGCCACCGCATATTGGCCCTCGATCTCTTCGCCGCGTGCTTCGAAATAGATCGCTTCGGTCATGCAGCGCCATTGCCGGTTCCCGCGCACGCGCGGCATGGCATCAAGCTGCCGGGTCGACATCACATGGCGTGGACCACCGCGGCTGGGCGCGGTGAAGGGCGTGCCGATCCGGCGCAACCGCTCACCCGACAATTCGGAGAGCGAGCTGGCCTCGATCCCCATCAAGGCACCGATGCGCAGGCCCAGATCGGCGCTGCTTGCGGGATTGGAGGCACTATAGGACACATCGGCATGCGCAAGCGACGCACCCATGAAGATCATGGCCCCGCACAAGGCAAGAAAGCGTCTTGGCTTTGCCATTCGCATATCCTTTCCGAGGTCTGTCGCCCCGCTTCGGTCGATCACTGCTACTGCCGCTGATTCGGTTTATTATCCATCAGGACGGAAAGCACCAAATCGGCACTGAATCTAGCGGACGCGCCTTTCGCTGCCTCTAGGTTTAGACAACTGGTGATACCGAATGGTTAACGACCGCGACGAAGACATGAGCATCGGGTGGCAATTATCTGTCTTGAATGGATAATTGCGCCGCCGCGAGTTTGGCCACCGGCACCCGGAACGGCGAGCAAGAGACGTAATCGAAGCCCGCCTTGCGGCTGAAGGCGATCGTGCCGGGATGACCCGCATGTTCGCCGCAGATCGACAGCACAAGATCAGGGCGCGCTGCGCGCCCGCGCGCGGCACCCAAAAGCATCAATTCACCCACACCGTCGATGTCGAGTTGCTGGAACGGATCTTCGGGGAAAACGCCTTGCTGCACGTAATCCGACATGAATCGCCCGGCATCATCGCGTGACAGACCATAGGTCATCTGTGTCAGGTCGTTGGTGCCGAAGGACAAAAAGGCCGAATGATCGGCGATATCGCCCGCGCGCAGCGCCGCGCGGGGGGTTTCGACCATCACGCCAAGGCGATAGGTGAATTCCTGCCCGGTTTTCGATTTCACCTCGGCGGCGATGGCATCGACACGGGCCTTGACCAATTCCACCTCGCGCCGGGCCGAAACCAGCGGGATCATGATCTCGGGCACCACGGGCGCACCCTTGGTCGAGGCTTTGATCGTCGCCTCGAAAATCGCACGGGCCTGCATCTCGTAAATTTCGGGGACGGTGACGCCTAAACGCACGCCGCGCATGCCCAACATCGGGTTGAATTCCTGCAAGCTTTCGATGCGCGCCTGTACACGGCTGACGGGGAGGTCCAACGCCTCGGCCAGTGCGCGGATGCCGTCACGGTCACCGGGCAGGAATTCGTGCAAGGGCGGGTCGAACAGCCGGATCGTCACGGGCTGGCCCTGCATCATCTGGAACAATTCGATGAAATCGGCCCGCTGCATCGGCAAGAGCCGGTCAAGCGCTGCCGCGCGATCCGCAGGGTTCTCGGCAAAGATCATCTCGCGCATCACGGTCAGGCGCGCGGGGTCGAAGAACATGTGCTCGGTCCGGCAAAGGCCGATCCCGTCGACACCGAAGCGTTGGGCCATCGCCGCATCCTCGGGCGTGTCGGCATTGGCGCGGATACCGATATCGCGCGCGGCATCGGCCCAATCCATCAAGGTGGCGAATGCACCGCCAAGGCTGGGTTCGACCAAGGGCACGCTGCCTACCAGGATATCGCCGGTCGAGCCATCGAGCGTGATCACATCACCTTCATGGAAAATGCGCCGCCCCGGCACGGTCAGGGTCTTCTTGCGGGAATCGAGTTGCAGCCGGATCGCCCCCGTCACGCAAGGCAGGCCAAGCCCGCGCGCAATCACCGCGGCGTGGCTGGTCATGCCGCCGCGCTCTGTCAGGATCGCTTGGGCGGCATGCATGCCGCGAATATCCTCGGGGCTGGTTTCGCGCCGCACGAGGATGCAGGCCTCGCCCTGCGCGGCCATGGCCTGTGCCGCGCTGGCCGAGAACACGATCTTGCCCGTCGCCGCACCCGGCGCGCCCGCGATCCCGCGCGTCAGCACATCGCGCAAGGCGCCCGGCGCCACCTGCCGGTGCAAAAGCTGGTTCAGCGTGAAGGGCGGGATACGCAGCAGCGCCTCGTCGCGGGTGATGATCCCGTCCTCGGCCAAGGCCACGGCAATCGCCACCTCGGCCCGGCCAGAGCGGGGGCTTTTCACCGCGTCCAGAATGGCAAGCTGCCCATTCATCAACGTGAATTCCAACTGCATCTCTTCGCGCAAACGCTCACGCGTCAGCACGCCCGCCGCGCGGAGATCGGCAACGATGTCGGTGGCCACATCTTCGAGCGCGCGCCCGCGCGGGTCTTTCACGATGAATTGCGCATCGCTTTCGGACAGCGCCGCGCGACCTTGCGCCTGTGGCAGCCAGCGGCCCGTCACCTGCGCCTCGCCCGTATCGGGGGCGGCGAATTGCACGACGCCCGAACCGGACAAGCCTTGGCCAATGCCCAGCGCCATTTCCTGCACCACCAACCCCAAACCCGCATCGACGGGTGCGCCTTGCGCCTGTCTGAGCAGCCGCGCGGTGGTGCCTTCCCATGCGCGCGCCATGGATTTCAGCACCTCGGCCAATTGCTCGGCGGGGTCTTGTGGAAAGGGCTCATCGGTTTCGGTCTCGAACGCGGCCTTGGCCAGTCGGGGCGTCATCGGACCCTCGTAGCCATCGGCATCGAGGCGCAGCACATCGACCGCAAAAGAACGGATGAAGCTGACATAAAGCGCGTCGGCGGCATCTTGGCCATGCGTCTGGGCCAGCTCGGCCGCTTTCGCATCGCTCATCCCGATATTGAGGATCGTGCCCGGCCCGCCCCAATCGGCCATCTGCGAGGAAGAGCGCACCGAGACAAGCGCGCCGGGGCCAAAGACGCCGATCAGCGATTCCATATCGGGCATGCGCCCGGCGGCGATGGCCCGCACGGTCTCGAACCCCAAGGCCACGGTGCGCGGGACTGGCAGGCCAAGCCGCATCAACCGCTGGAGGCACTTCGCACGGTTGCCATGTGTCGAGGTGCGAATCTCGGCACTTGGCGTCACTTCGGTAAAATCGGGTGTGGTCAGCATGGATGCCTCGTTTGCACCTGCAGCATTAGATACAACCGCAGGGCGAAGTGTCCAGAAAAACCATAGCTTAAACTGTCATTAAATTCTGACGCCGTGTCTTGTCAGCCTTCGAGCTTGGACAGATCGGCCACCGCGCCACAGGTTTCCACGATCCGATGCAGCAGGTTAAGGCGATTGCGTCGCACGATCTGGTTCTCGGCATTGACCTGCACGGCTTCGAAAAACGCGTCGATGGGCGCGCGAAGGGCCGCCATCTGCGTCATCGCACCGGCGAAATCCTCGGCGCCAAGCGCGGGTTTGATCGCGGCCTCGACGGTGGCGAGAGCGGAAAAAAGCGCTTTTTCTTCAGCGGTTTCGGCGAATTTCACATCCGCGCCATAGCGGTATTCCACGCCATCGGCACTTTCCGCCTGGTGCAAGATATTAGCCGCGCGGCGGTAGCCTTGGACAAGGTTCTCGCCATCCGGCGTGGCAAGGAAAGCAGCCAGCGCGCGGGCGCGGGCCACAACAAGGAAGAGGTCGTCGGCGGGCGGTTTGGCCAGTGCTGCGTCGATGATGTCGTGGCGGATACCCTCGTCCTTCAGGTGGACCTTGAGGCGGTCGTGGAAGAAGGCTTCCAAAGACGTCGCCTCGGAGGTTGCATCATCGCGATGCGCGGCGAATGCGGCGTCAGCGATCGGCCCCAACCCGACCCGCACCCCATTTTCCAACACCATCCGCACCACGCCCAAGGCGGCGCGGCGCAGCGCGTAGGGGTCTTTCGAGCCGGTTGGCTTTTCGTCGATGGCCCAAAAGCCCGTCAGCGTGTCGATCTTGTCGGCCAGCGCCACGGCAAGCGATACGGGGGCGGTGGGAACATCATCGCCTGCGCCCATCGGTTTCCAGTGGTCGCGGCAGGCATCGGCCACTTCCGGCGCACGGCCAGCGGCCAAGGCGGAATAGCGGCCCATCACGCCCTGCAATTCGGGGAATTCGCCCACCATTTCCGAGCGCAGATCGGCCTTGGCGATCCGTGCCGCTTCCGCGGCCTGATCGGCATCGGCACCGACCATCGGCGCGATCTCGCGCGCCAGTGCTGCGATGCGGGCGATCCGGTCGGCCTGAGAGCCAAGCTTGGCATGGAAAGTGACTTTCGCCAGACCGTCCAGCCAATCTTGCATGCCCGCACGCGCCACGCGCAGGTCGTTTTCCCAAAAGAACGCGGCATCAGACAGCCGCGCGGACAGAACCTTTTGGTTGCCCTTGAGGATCGTCGCACCGTGATCGGCGGTCTCGACATTGGCGACGGTCACGAAGCGTTCGATCCGCCCCGTTTTGGAGTTGCGGACGGAAAAGAATTTCTGATGCTCCCGCATTGAGGTTTGCAGCACCTCGGCAGGAAGGTCGAGAAAGCGATCCTCGATCGTGCCCATCAAGACCACCGGCCACTCGACCAGCCCCGCCACCTCGGCCAGAAGCCCCGGATCATCGACCAGTTCAAGACCTGCGGCAAAGGCCATCTGTTCGGCGTCATGGCGGATATGCTCGGCCCGCTCGCTGGCCGACAGCATGACATGGGCGCGTTTGAGCTTGGCCGCGTAGTCGTCGAAATGGGTCACCGCGAAACGCGCGGGCGCCATGAAGCGGTGCCCCTCGGTGGTGTTTCCCGATGCGATACCATCGACATCGAAGGGCACGATATCGCTACCCGCCTCGTCCGACAGAATGCACAAGATCGATTGCAGCGGCCGCACCCAGCGCAACGTGCCCGCCCCCCAGCGCATGGATTTGGGCCATGGAAAATCGCGGATCACCTGCGGCACGACCTCGGCGATGATCTCGGCGGCGGGGCGGCCCGCGCGTTCGATCACGGCAAAGAAGACCTCGCCCTTCTTGTCGGCGCGCGCCTCGAGTTGGTCGCGGCTCAGCCCCGCGCCGCGCAAGAACCCCTCGATTGCCTGTTCGGGCGCATCGGTGCGCGGCCCGCGTCGTTCCTCGCGGGTGGTGGGGGAATGCGCGCTCAAGCCCTCAAGCGTCAGCACCAAGCGGCGGGGCGTGGCAAAGGCCCCGGCGGCGGCATAGGTCAGCCCGGCGCCCACCAAACCTTCGGTCACCAGACGCTTGAGATCATCGGCGGCGCGCGCCTGCATCCGGGCGGGGATTTCCTCGGAGAACAACTCCAAAAGCAGATCGGGCATCGTCGCGTCCTTGACGGGCAAAGGGGTTGGCCGCCCGTATCGCGCGGATCGCCCCGAGGGGCAAGCGCGCGATACGGGCGTTATTGATCGAGGGTGCCGTTCAACTGGTGCCACGCAAAGGCACGCCCATCGGGAAAAGCAGCGATCACACGGTCCACGCCGCGATGGATATCATGCACCGACAACACGGCCCGCGCCGCGCCGGTGGCAATCGCCTCACCGATCGCGCGCGCATCGTAGCAATCGAACCAATCCGGCGCGATCAGCGGGGTCGGATCGGGATGGGTCACCGCCCCGTCCAACACCGCCAGCGCTGCGCGATCGAGGCGGAAACAGGCCCGGAACCGCAAGGGAGAGCTTGCCGCATCGATCCCACGAAAATCGCTATGTGCCAGTGCCGAACGCGCACCCGTGGTTGTGCTGACCTCCAGATCGGCAGCGTCCACGGGGTCGAAATAGGCCCGTGTCTGCGCATACCAAAGCCCCGCCGCGAAAAGCGCCGTGATCATGATGATCGCGATGGCGATGATCTTGCCGCTCATCGCGCCAGCCCCTTTGCAGGCCAAACGCCCAAGCTCACGCGGCCCACCCGCCCGCTTCGGTCTGCACAAAGGCATCGGCACAGCGCTTGGCCAGCGCGCGCACGCGACCGATATAGGCTTGGCGTTCGGTGACCGAGATCACCCCGCGCGCATCGAGCAGGTTGAACAGATGGCTGGCCTTGATGCACTGGTCATAGGCCGGGTGCGCCATGATGATGCGCTTGCCGGTCTTGGGGTCTTGGGCGGGCTGATCGAGCAGACGCGCGCATTCGGCCTCGGCATCCTCGAAATGACGCAGCAATGTCTGGGTATCGGCCGCATCGAAATTATGGCGCGAATATTCCTCTTCGGTCTGACGGAACACATCGCCGTATTTCAGCGGGATCGGCGCTGCGGGATCGTTGAAGGGCATATCCATCACATGATCAATGCCCAGCACATACATCGCGAGACGCTCAAGCCCATAGGTCAACTCGCCCGAGACCGGGTGGCAGTCATGGCCGCCGACCTGTTGGAAATATGTGAATTGCGACACTTCCATCCCGTCGCACCACACCTCCCATCCCAGACCCCAAGCACCCAGCGTCGGGCTTTCCCAGTCATCTTCGACGAAACGGATATCATGCAGGGCCATATCGATCCCGATCGCCTCGAGACTACCCAGATAAAGTGCCTGAAGGTTGGGGGGGCTGGGTTTGATCAGCACTTGGTACTGGTAGTAATGCTGCAAACGGTTGGGGTTTTCGCCATAGCGCCCATCGGTCGGCCGCCGCGACGGCTGCACATAGGCCGCAGCCCAAGGGCGCGTGCCAAGCGAGCGCAGCGTGGTGGCCGGGTGAAAGGTGCCCGCGCCGACTTCCATGTCATAAGGTTGCATGATCGCGCAGCCCTGCGCGGCCCAATAGGCCTGCAGCTTGAGAATGATTTCCTGAAAACTCCGCGGGGTATCGGGCATGGGCGCGCTCGCTGGTTCTTTTGGGGTCTGGCTGCGCCTCTCTAGTGTCACACTTGCCCGTGGTCAACGCGCCTGGGGCGCGCGGCTGACTTGCAAAACCAATGGTATCCGGTGCATTCCATTGCGTAACGCGAATGTGGTCCGAAACGGGACTCTGCGCTGTGTAATGGTGCGGAATTGGGGTGAAAACGATGTCGAGAATGATGTGCGCAGGCGAATTTGGCGGAATTTGCGGCTGGTTCGCCGCAGTGTTGCTAACGATGATCTTGTCATGGCCATCGACCGCGCAGGCGCAAGATCAGGTCTTTGTGCAAATCGAAAGCAATACGACCCTGGCAACCACCGAAAACCGCGCGCGCACCTATGCGCAGGTTTTGCCCGATGTGAACGCCTTCCGGGCTAGAACCGGGCTCTACGCCATCGCGCTTGGCCCCTATGATGCCGCCGATGCGCCGGCTGTGTTGCGTGATTTATTGGCTCGTGGGCTGGTGCCGCGCGACAGCTTCATCGTGGATGGCGCGCCCTATTCTTCGCAGGTCTTTCCCATCGGTGCCGAGGCATTGGCCGCAGCCGAAGCGCCAACGGCCAGCGAAGCCGCACCAGACGCGCAACCCGGCGCGCCCGAAACGGCCCAAGCCCCCGCGCCAGTCGCCGAAGCCGTGGCTGAACCCGAACCCGAACCCGAAGAAACCCTGCAAGAGGCCCGACGGGGAGAAGCCCAGCTTGACCGCCCCGCGCGCGACGCGCTGCAAATCGCGCTGCAATGGTTCGGCTTCTACAATGCACGCATCGACGGTGCCTTCGGCCCCGGCACGCGCCGCGCCATGTCGGGTTGGCAGCAAGAAAACGGCTTTGAGCCGACAGGTGTGCTGACCACGGCGCAACGTGCCGCGCTCTTGTCCGCCTATGCGGGCGAATTGGCCGCGCTTGGCATGGACACGGTGCGCGATGAGCGTGCCGGGATCGAGATTTCGCTGCCATTGGCGATGGTCAGCTTCGCGCAATACAACTTTCCCTTCGCGCAATTCGATGCCGTCAACGAAAGCGGTGTGCAGGTCATGCTGATCAGCCAAGCGGGTGATCGCAACACGCTGTTCGGCCTGTATGAAATCATGCAGACCCTCGAGATCGTGCCGCTGACCGGCGAGCGCGCGCGCCAAGGCGACCGGTTCCTGCTGACCGGGCAGTCCGACAGCCTGCGCAGCCATACCGAGGCCCGCCTTGTGGGTGGCGCGGTCAAGGGCTTCACCATCGTCTGGCCACCCGAACAAGACGCGCGAATCGCGCGCGTGCTGCCAATGATGCAAGACAGCTTCCGGCCTTTCGATGGGGCGCTTGAGCCCGGTGCCGTGCCACCCGAGGATGGGCAAGCAATCGATCTCGTCGCAGGGCTTAGCGTGCGTGCGCCGGAACTTGTGCGATCGGGTTTTTATCTCGATGCAAACGGGCTGGTCATGACCACCGCCGAGGCGGTCGCGGGCCAATGCGCGCGCATCTTGATCGACGAGGCCTACCCCGCCGAAATCGCCCTACGCGACGAGGCACTGGGCCTTGCTGTGTTGCGCCCGCTACAACGCTTGGCCCCGATGAGCTTTGCCGAGTTGGCGACCGCGCCGGGGCGGGTCAGATCCGATATCGCGGTTGCTGGCTTCCCCTTTGACGGGGCTTTGGGCGGCGCATCGATGGCCTTCGGCACCTTGGCCGATCTGCAAGGCATAAATGGCGAAGAGACGGTGCAGCGCCTTGATGTCGCAACCGCTGATAGCGAGGCGGGCGGCCCCGTCTTCGACAGCGCCGGCACGGTTCTGGGCATGGTGCTTCCCGGCGTGGCGGGTGGGCGTGCCTTGCCCGAGAATGTGACATTGGCACTGCGTGCCGACCAGCTTGGCGAGGCGCTGCGCGCGGCCGGTATCGCCACGCGCCCCTCGACGCGCGATGCCACCCTCAACCGCGAGCTTTTGGCCCGTCTGGGGGCCGAGATGACGGTAACTGTGTCTTGCTGGAACTGACAGATTTGGCCGGATCTTGCCTGAATTGAGGAAAGCCTTTCCCTTGCAGGCCCCCGCGATATGTTGCATGCCACGAGCGTGACATTCCCCCGGGCAAGATCGAGGACACCATGGCAGACGGCAGCTTGAGCATGGATGCGAAACCCACCGAGGAGCTTTCGGTCCGTGAGGTGTTCGGCATCGACACCGACATGAAAATCAAGGCATTCGCCGATCGCTCCGATCGTGTGCCCGAGATCGATTCGACCTACAAATTCGATCCCGATACGACCTTGGCCATCCTCGCGGGCTTTTCGCACAATCGCCGCGTGATGATCCAAGGCTACCACGGCACCGGTAAATCCACCCATGTGGAACAGGTCGCGGCACGGCTCAACTGGCCCTGCGTGCGCGTGAACCTCGACAGCCATATCAGCCGGATCGACCTGATCGGCAAGGATGCGATCAAGCTGCGCGACGGCAAGCAGGTGACGGAGTTTCACGAGGGCATCCTG
>NZ_CBFIIK010000031.1:0-24218 GCF_965662675.1 Roseicyclus sp.
GGCGCTTTCAGCTGCGGTCTTGGCCGATTTCACCCGCTAATCGCGATTGATCCGGGCCAATACCGAACGCGCTGCACGCAGCCAAGGCGCCTCGCCCCCACGGCCCAAGCGCCGCATCGTCAGCGCCATCGCGTCAAGCTGGTCAAGACGGGCGCGATCATCTTCCATCAACCGGTTCAGGGCCGCCGCGATTGGTGCAGGGCGGCAATTCTCGGACAGAAATTCCGGGATCGTTCGGCTATCGGTCACCAGATTGACCAATGTCACCGTATCGACGCGCAACATCGCCCCGATCAGCTTTCGGCTGAGCCAACTCATCGTGTAGGCGATGACCATCGGGGTTTCCGTTGCAGCAAGCTCGAGGCTGACCGTGCCCGAAGCCGCAAGCGCCATGTCAGCGCTGGCGAAGGCCGCGCGTTTCTCGGCGGCGAAAACCTCGGGCGGCACGCCGCGCGGATCGAGCATGATGGGCTGGCCCGGCCAATCCTGCAGCAATGCTGCCACGGCACCCGCCACGGCAGGCGCGGCCGGCAACACGATCTGCGCATCGGGATGGCGGGCCAGAACATCGCCAAGCGCCGCGCCGAAGACCGGCATCAAGCGCTCCACCTCGGACCGGCGCGAGCCGGGCAGCACAAGGATGACCGGGCCTGCATCGCGCAGATACTTGGCCCGAAACGCCGCGATCTCGTCTTCGGAGGCCTGCTCTTCGGTCACGACCGGGTGGCCCACGAAATCGCAACTCATCCCCGCCGCTTCCATATAGGGCGGCTCAAAAGGCAGGAGCGCCAGCACATGATCGACGGATTTGGCCATTTTCTTGGCCCGGCCCGGACGCCATGCCCAGACCGTGGGGGCGACATAGTGAATGGTGCGCAGATCGGGCTGTGTCGCTTTGACAAGTGCCGCGACACGCAAAGAAAATTCCGGGATATCGATGGTGATCAACGCATCCGGTTCAAATGCCAGCACCGACGCGGCGGTTTCTTGCACGCGGCGCGACAAGCGGCGGTAGTTGGCCAAGATCTCGGTCAGGCCCATGACCGAAAGCTCTTCCATCGGGAAAAGCGTTTGCAGCCCCTCGGCCTGCATCAAGGGCCCGCCGATGCCGTGAAACACCACCGGGGTCGGGGACAAAGCCTTGATCCCGGCCATCAACGCCGCACCCAGCCGGTCGCCCGAGGGCTCGCCCGCCACCAAGAACAGCCGCAGCGTCATGGCACGGCCCATAGGCTGATGGCATGGCGCGCACAGGCCGCGCGCACCGCGTCACCATCAAGCAACAAGACATGATCGGCCTGAAGCTCGATTCCCTTCAGCCCGGCCTGCGCACACAGCGCGATGGTCTCGGGGCCGATGGCGGGCATATCGACACGCAAATCCTGTCCGGGCTTGGCGCGCTTGACCAATACTCCGCCCGATCCCGGCATTGTCTCGCCCACGAAACGCAACAGCGCATCGGTGCCTTGCAATGTCTCTATGCCAAGGATCTGCCCCTGCGCCGCCACCGCCGCCTGACCCACATCAAGCGGTCCTATGGCCGCCAACAAGGCGCGCGCACGGGCGGTATCAGCAGGTGCGATGGCCTGTCCACACAGATCACCCGCACGCGCCACCAGATCGGGGCGCAGCTCATGGGCGCCGCGAATGGTAAAGCCCTGCTCTTCGAAAATCGCCACGATACTGCGCAGGAGCGCATCATCGCCCTGCCCCATTGCGGTGGCCAACCGCGGCAACAGCGCCTTGGTCTCGGGGTCCAGCAGCTCTTGCGCGAAACCCACGCGCTGCATCGCGCCCGCAAGGCAAAGCTCATCGACCCCATGCGCCTTGAGATCGGTAAACAGCTTGCCCAACTGCTCAAAGCGCGCCCGCAGATCGGCGTGGCCCGTGCCGCCCGGCGCATCGGCGAAACGCACGACAATGGCGGGCCCAGCCGCGGCGACAAGCAAGGGCAAGGCCCCAGCCCCCGCGATGATGGCGCGCCGGCCCATGATCCCTCAGCCCGGCGTAAGGAAGGATCTGTCGCTTTCGCCCAGCACGAAATCGACGATATCACGCACATATTGCGATTGCCCGGCCACATCATCGAGCAGCCGCTTGGCACGATCTTGGAAGGCGCCATCGCCTTGCGCCAGTGCCTGAAAGGCCGCGCGCAGGGCCATGATATCCTCGCGCGCCACCCCGCGACGCTTGAGACCCACAAGGTTCAGCCCGTCGAGCATCCCGCGCGGCCCCTGCACGAGGCCGTAGGGGATCACATCATTGGTCACCATCGTCACCGCACCGATGATCGCCCCTTTGCCGATGCGCACGAATTGATGCACACCCGAAAGCCCCCCGATGATGACGTCATCGGAAATGATGCAATGGCCCGCCACAGCGGCGTTATTGGCCATGATGACCCTGTCGCCTACCTGCGCGTCATGGGCCACATGAGCGCCCGCCATGAACAGACAATCATCGCCCACACGGGTCAGCCCGCCACCACCCTCGGTGCCGGTATTCATCGTCACACCTTCGCGCATGCGGTTGCGTTTGCCCAAGATCAGACGGGTTTTCTCGCCACCATATTTCAGATCTTGCGGCACATCTCCGATATTGGCGAAGGGAAAGATCACCGACCCCTCACCGATATCTGTCCAGCCGGTCACGACGGCATGGGATTTGAGCGTCACATCAGCGGCCAGCGTGACCTCGGGGCCGACGAAACAAAACGGTCCGATCACGCAGCCGGGGCCGATATTGGCGCCCGCCTCGACCACGGCGGCGGGATGGATCTGAGCGGATGCGTCGATCGCCATCAGGCCGCCCCTTGCGATGCGCCAAGGTCCATCATGGCGGTAAATTCTGCTTCGGCGGCCAAATCACCTTCGACAAAGGCCTGACCACCGAATTTCCAGACCTTGCCACCCGGCTTGCCGCGCAGTGTCGTCAGATGCATCTCGACGATATCGCCCGGCACCACCTTGCGGCGGAATTTGCAGCCATCGATGCCCATGAAATAGACCAACAGGTTCTTGTCGGCCAAATCGGCCGAGACCCCGATCATCACGGCGGCGGTCTGGGCCATCGCCTCGACGATGGTGACACCGGGCATGATCGGCGCGCCGGGGAAATGCCCCTGAAAATGCGGCTCGTTCATGGTGACGTTCTTGATGCCGACCGCCGATTGAAATGGCACGATATCGCGCACGCGATCCACCAAGAGAAACGGATAGCGATGCGGGATGATCCGCTGGATCAGCGCGATGTCGGCGGTTGTGGGCGTATCTGCCGTCATGTGTCCTCGGGAATTGAATGCAGGCTGAAGCGACTGGTATCAACTTGCCGGCCATGCGGCAAGCGACCGGGTCACGGCGTCGTGCTCTCGGTCTGGCTTGGCGCACGCCTTGTGCCGTCGAGGTCGATCAGCGGGGCATCGCCGCCCGCGCCGATCTCGGTGTCGATACGCAAGATCGCCGCTTCGGTGATGTCGATCCCCTCGACCGACAGCAGCACCGCGCGATTATCCATCAACACCACCGCCCCCCGCATCCGCATCAAATCGACCAGAACCGGAAAGGCCAATTCGAAAAACTGCACACGCGCCGCCTCGGCCTGTGCCTGCAAGGCGCGGCTCTTGGCCTCTTGGGCGGCGCGGATGCCTTCGACACGCTGATTGAAATCCTGCGCAAGCGGGCGAAACTCATCGGCGGGCATCGTTGCGCGCAGCGCGGTCAGACGCAGCTCTTCTTCGGAGAGTTGCGCCTCGATCCGGCGGTTCTCGGCGACCAGAGCAGCGCCTGCCTCCTCGACCTCTTGCTGGATGCGCTGGCCATAGCGCGAGCCTGTGAGCATACGCTCTTGGTCGATGATCGCGATCGCGGGGGCGGCTGTGTCGGGCGGGGCCACTTGCGCGCCTTGCGCTATCTGCGCCGCAACGGCCAAAGGCGACAGGGCCAAGGCCAGCCCCACCACCATGCCGCGAAAAACGCCGATGCGCATGCCGCGCGCCCCTTAGAACCGTGTCTCGACGGTCAGATCGAAATCGCGGGTCCGGTCATAGCTTTCGAATTCAAGGGCGCGCGAGAAGTTGAAGCGCAACGGCCCAATGGCGGTGTTCCAGAAGATCGACACACCGATCGACGAGCGCAACTGCTGGCTGTCATCAACCATCATGCCGCCGGCCCCTGCCCGATTGTCGAGACCCCAGACCGAGCCGATGTCATAGAACAACCCGCCCGAGATCCCGTATTCATCGGGCAGCCCCAAGGGGAACGCCGCCTCGAAGCGGGCGACCGAGAAGAAGTTACCGCCAAGCGCGTCTTGGTTCGTCGCAGCCGTATCACGCGGGCCAAGGCCGAAGGCATCGAAACCACGCATTTGCCGGCTGGACAGGAAAAAGCGGTCTGCCAGACGGCTGGAGCCGCCGAGCATTTCAAGCGCGCCACCCTCGAAGCTGGCGCGCAGGGTGACATCTTCGCGCAGCACTTGTTGCTCGGCGATGCCGAGGAAGCTTGCGCGCAGATACTCTGTATCGCCACCCAAACCGGCGTATTCGAGCCCGAATTGCAGCCGCACACCGCGTGTCGGGTCAAGCCCGCCGTTGCGGGTGTCATAGGCATATTGCACCCCGACGTAGGACAAGAGGCGCTCACCTTGTTCGGCGAACAAGATGGGCGAGCTGCTTGCAGCATCCAGCCCCGATATCTCGTTCTGCTCAACGCCGAGATATGTGTTCAAGCGTCCGAACTCGGAAATCGGGAAGCCCAGACTGGTGCGCAAACCGACATCGAGCGTGTCGAAATTGCGGTTCTGATCAGTGGTCTCGGTGTAAAAGGCGTTCAGCCCCAACTCCAGATCACGCGCGCGAAAGGCGGGCTCGGTGAAGGACAGGTTGAACGCACGGCTGCCATCGGTGGTGTTGAAACCGAACTCCAAAGCCTGACCGCGCCCGAGGAAATTCGACTCGGCGAAATTCACCGCAAGACCCGGTCCGGTGTCGGTCGAGAAGCTGGCGGAAAAGCCCAAGGTACCGGTCGGCTGCTCTTCGACATCGACATCGACGATGATCTGATCGGCGGACGTGCCGGGGCGGCTTTCAACATCGACATCCGCGAAAAAGCCGGTCGCGCGAATGCGTTCGGCTGCTTGTCTGATGGCGCGCGGATCGAAGGGATCGCCTTCGACAGTGGTAAACTGGCGGCGGATGACGCTGTCGAGCGTCGTCACATTGCCTTCGATATCGATACGCTCGACAAAGACCCGCTCACCCCGACGGATGAGAAATTCGACATCCAGCGTGCGTGTTTCTTCGTTGCGCGTGATGCGCGGTTCGATCCGCACGAAACGCAAACCTTGCTGTGTGGCCAAAGCCTCCATCCGGCTGATCGTGGTCTCGATCAATCGCGGGCTGTAGGTTTGGCCAGAGCGAATCCGAATGACATCTTGATAGACCGCAGCATCGGCTTCGGCGATCTCGGAGGTGGTCGCAATCGCACCCAGGGAAAAGCTTTGCCCCTCTCGGACGTTGAAGGTCACGAAATAGGCGTCGCGCCCACGCGCGAGTTCGGGTGTCACGCTCAGGATCTGGAAATCGACATAGCCGCGATCAAGGTAGAAATCCGACAAGAGTTGACGATCCAGCGCGATCCGCTCGGCGATAAAGGTATCGCGGCGGATGATCTGGCGTAGCAAACCGGCCTGCGTGCTTTCCAACACGCGGCGCAGGCGCCGATCGGAATAGGCGCGGTTCCCGACGAATGTGATCCGCTCGGTTTCCACGACCCGCCCTTCGGCAATCTCGAAGACAAGATTGACGCGGTTTTCGGCCAGCCGAATGATGCGCGGCGTCACCGTTGCGGTCAGACGACCCGAGACGCGATAGGCCTCGGCGATCGCGTTGGCGTCTTGCTCGGCCACGCTGGGTGAATAGGTGCGGCGCGGTGTCGAGCTGATGACCGGCAAAAGCGCATCATCATCGAGCCGCTCATTGCCCTCGATCGAGATGATGTTGATCGTCGGGTATTCCTGCACCGTGATCACCAGCGTGTTGCCGCGCGGCGTGATGTCGACCGACTCGAACAGCCCGGTGTTTTGCAAACGTTGCAGCGCGTCGTTGACCTGCGCGCCAGACACCTCGCTACCCGGGGTGATCGCGGCATAGGTCAAAACAGCAGAATCGCTGATGCGGGCATTCCCCACCACATCGAAACGCGAAAAGCTGAAGGTCTGGGCGCTTGCCGATGGAACGATCAAACTCCCCGAGAGGATCAAAAGCACCGCAAACAGGCCGGATAAGGACCGAAGGCGCAACGCACCGATCAGCTGACGCTTCACGCGCGACGGCCAAAACTGGACATGCCGACTCATCTCATCCAACCCCAAAATTCCCAGCAGACATTTCCTGCCTAGCGGAGGGTCGGAGGGTTGTCAAAACGAACCCCAACAGCCAAGGCGCAAAACCCAAGGTCGAAGCGCAGTGCAGCGTGCGATCAAACGTTCGCGATAACCTTAGAATTCGGTGGCGTAGTCGAACAAAGCCCCCGCCAGAAACAGCGCCGCAACGATCAGCAGCGGCACCAAAAAGCGGTCCATATTCAGCACGACCAAAAGCGACATGCTGCGCGTGCTTTCCATCAGCTGTTTCATGGCATGCTCCGAGTTGGGCGACACGGTGCCAAAATCTTCCGGCATTATGGCAATGCTGGGGCAGCCTTATGGAAAAGCTGTGAACAATATCATCGGCGTCAGGGGCAGAAAATGTCGTTGGACAATGCAAACAGCATCAAAGACAGAACCAGCGTCAAACCGAGGGTGATGAACAGCCGCATCGCCTTGTCCGAGGGCGGTTTGCCACTGATCCCCTCATAGGCGTGAAACACCAGATGCCCGCCATCAAGCACGGGGATCGGGAACAGGTTCAACAGGCCCACAGCTGTCGACAAGACGGCGATAAACCAGATGAAGTTGTCGATGCCTTGACTTGCCGCCGCCCCCGAGGTCTCGGCGATCCCGATCGGTCCTTGCAAGTTGCATGACGAAATCGCACCGGTGATGATGTGCCAAAGCCCCGACATCGAAGATCGCACAACAAACCATGTCTGTTCTGCACCGAACCCGATTGATGCGAAAAGGCCAACGCCCTCGCGCACCGGCTCGAAGCTGAAACCACCCGTCACGCCGATCAACCAGCGCGTCTCAAAGCCCCCTTCGGCCAATGGCAGATCGGTTCGCCGGGGCACCAGCGTGACCTCGACCGGCTCGCCTGCGCGCCAGATCGACAGCGTCAGGGGCGTGCCCTCGGCGGCAGCGACCGTGTCACGCAGTTGGCGGAACGCATAGATCGGCATCCCATCCACGGCGCGAATGACATCGCCTTGCTGCAAGCCCGCCGCAAAAGCAGCCGATTGCGGCGCGACGGTATCGACCAGCGGGATCAATGGAAATGCCGCCTCGGTCTCGATCACGGCACCATCACGTTCGACCGTGTAGATCACGCTGGCGGCAGGTGGCAGGCTTTCGGCAACGGTGAAGACATCCCCAAAGGCGGTAACCGGCTGCCCATCGAGGGCCATGATCAAATCGCCGGCCTCAAGTTGTTGCATCTCGGGCGGCAGCGGTGTGAGCGCGCCGACACGCGGTTCTTCGGTGGGGCGGCCGGTGAAAAACAGAACCGCGCCGAAAATCAGGATGGAAAAGATGAAGTTGAACACCGGCCCTGCCGCGACCGTGGCCGCACGCGCCCAAAGCGGCGCACCATGCATCGAACGGCGCCGCTCTGCCATGTCGAGCGCATCGAGGGCCGCGCCATCCTTGCCGCTGGCCGCATCCGCATCGCCCAAGAATTTGACATAACCCCCGAAAGGCAGCGCCGCGATCTGCCAGCGTGTGCCGCGCCGATCCGTGCGTCCGAGCAACACCGGGCCGAAGCCGATGGAAAACACTTCGGCATGGATGCCCGACCAACGGCCAACGATATAATGCCCATATTCATGGATCGCCACGATGATGGACAAGGCCGCGACAAAGGCCGCAATGGTAAAGGCGATATTGCCGAACTGGGGAATGAATTCCATCGGGTGCTTAACGCTCCATCTTTGTGATCTCTGCCCATGCCGTCTGTCGTGACATGTGGTCCGTCATCAACACTTCCTCAAGGTTCGACATGGAAGAACTGAGGCGAAGCTGCGACGTTATTTCGTCAAGCGTCCGGTCGACCACCGCCGCCATGTCCATGAAACCGATGCGCCCGGCGATGAAACCGTCCAGCGCAACCTCTTTGGCGGCGTTGAACACGGCCCCTGCGCGGCCACCCGTTTCCATCACCGCACGGGCGATAGCCAAGGCCGGATAGCGCATGGGATCGGGCGCGCGAAACTCCAAGGTCGCGATCTGCGCAAGGTCGAGGCGTGCGACCGGCAAATGCCGCCGTTCGGGCCAGTTGAGCGCATAGCCGATGGCATGGCGCATGTCGGGCGCACCCAGATGCGCCATCAGCGCACCATCGTTGAACCCCACCAGCGCATGGATCAGCGATTGGGGGTGGATCACCGTCTCGATCCGCGCAGGTGCCACGCCGAAAAATTCGCGCGTCTCGATCAGCTCCATCCCCTTGTTGAACATCGAGGCGCTGTCGATCGTGATCCGCTGGCCCATCGCCCAGTTGGGATGCGCGCCCGCATCGGCAACGGTGGCCGATGCCAGCGCGTCAAGCGGCCAATCGCGCAGCCCCCCGCCCGAGGCGGTGATGATGATCCGTTCGACCGCGCCGATATCCTCACCCACAAGCGCCTGAAACACGGCCGAATGTTCGCTGTCCACGGGCAGGATCGTGGCACCATGCGCGGCTGCCTCGGCCAGCAAAAGCGGGCCTGCGGTGACAAGGCTTTCCTTGTTGGCCAAAGCCAGCGTGCCGCCATGGCGCAGCGCGCGAAACCCCGGCGCGAGACCCGCCGCGCCGACGATGGCCGACATCACCCAATCGACGGGGCGGTCGGCAGCTTCGATCAAGGCGGCTTCGCCAGCCAACGCGGTGATGCCCGTGCCCGCCAAGGCCGCGCGCAGATCATCCAAGCGGTCGTCATGTGCGGTGACCGCGATCTCGGCCCGCAGACGGATCGCATCTTGGGCCAGCCTTGCGATATTGGACCCGCCGGTCAGCGCGACCACTCTGTACGCCGCCGGCGCGCGCGCGATCAGATCGACGGTATTTTGCCCGATCGACCCTGTCGCGCCGAAAATGGAAATGCTGCGCATCGGCCCCTTCTTTCGCTGGGCTGTCAAAGCGGGGCGGGCGGAAACGCCGTCACGCTTTCCACGATCACCAAAAGAAAGGCCGCCCCCAACAACCCGTCGAAGCGATCATAGACGCCACCATGGCCGGGCAAAAGGTTGGAACTGTCCTTGACGCCCATATGTCGCTTCAGCGCCGATTCCGCGACATCACCCATCTGACTTGCCATGCTCAGCGCGACCGAGATCATCACCAACTCGGCCCCCACCCCGGTCTTGGCCATGAATGCCCAGCCGACCAGCCCCGCCCCGATCCAGCCCGCAACGGTGCCAGACCATGTCTTCTTGGGGCTGATCCGCGGCCAAAATTTCGGACCCCCGATCAATCGCCCGGCGAAATAGCCCAAGATATCGGTCACCACGACGACCAGCACCAGCCATAACATCCAAGTCAGGCCGAAGCTGTCGCGGTGTACGATCAACCCGACACCGGCCAACAAGATCATCACGATGGTCAGCACGAAAAGCCGCCTGTGCCGTGCGAGCATGGCCATGGCCGCAAGGGGCACGCTGAGCGCCAAGATCAAGGCAATGGCAAGCGGTGCGAGCTTGGTGGCCAAAATGGCACCGCCCGCCAGCAGGCCAAGGATCACGGCCCCGGCACCAGAGCCGCCCAGCATGCGCACCAACTCCCACACCAAGGCCGCGACAAGGATCACGACCAGCGCCGTGAACCACCAGCCCCCTGCCCAAACAGCCGACAGGCCAACAATGGCAAGCAAAAGCCCTGTGACCATCCGCGTGGCCAGGTCCGAGAAACTGTCGCGCGCCAAGCCCAAGCTACCCTCAGGCCATGACCGCGCCGAAGCGCCGCTCGCGCTGGCCGAAGCGACCGATCACCTGGGCAAAGACCTCGGGGCTGAAATCGGGCCAGAGCGTGTCGATGAATTCATACTCGGCATAGGCCGACTGCCAGAGCAAGAAGTTCGAAATCCGCGCCTCGCCACTGGTTCGGATCACCAGATCGGGATCGGGCAAAACATGGGTGTCAAGATAGCGCGGAAATGTCTCGTCGCTGATCTCGCGGGGGTCGAGCTTGCCCATCGCCACATCATGCGCCAAGCGCCGTGCCGCGCGGGTCACCTCGTCGCGTCCGCCGTAATTGAGCGCGATGGTCAGATTGGTCCCCGAATTTCCGGCCGTCATCAATTCCAGCCCGTCCATCAAATCGACCAAGGCAGGCTCGAGGCGCACACGATCGCCGATGAAGCGCACGCGGACATTCTCGTCGAACAGCGCCTGTGCTTCGCGGCGGATGTAGCGCTTGAACAGACGCATCAGCCCCGCGACCTCGGTTTGGGTGCGTTTCCAATTCTCGGTCGAGAAGGCGAAGATGGTCAGGTATCGCACCCCAAGATCGGGACAGGCGCGCACGATTTCCTTGACCCGACGCGCGCCGGCCGCGTGACCGAACAGGCGTGGCCGCCCGCGCATCTGGGCCCAACGCCCGTTACCATCCATGATAATGGCGACATGATCGGGTTTGCTCGATTGCTTGGGCATGCGCGAAAATCCTGACGATGGGAACAAATGGTACCAGTTGAAATGGCCCCGGCGGGGGCCATTCGATCAGACTTGCATGATCTCGGCCTGTTTGGTTTCCAGTGCTGCATCGACCTTGGCGATATGGCCATTGGTCAATTCCTGCACCTCTTCTTCCCAAAGCTTGACGTCGTCTTCCGACATGCCCTTGGCCTTGGCCTTCTTGATCTGGTCCATCCCGTCACGCCGCACATTGCGCACCGCCACGCGGGCGTGTTCGGCATATTGTGCGGCGACTTTGGTCAATTCGCGGCGACGTTCCTCGTTCAATTCCGGGATCGGCAGCATGATGATGGTGCCGTTGAGTTGCGGATTGATGCCCAAGCCGCTTTCGCGGATCGCTTTTTCGACTTTGCCGACAAGGCCCTTGTCCCAGACATTGACCGTGACCATCCGCGGCTCGGGCACGTTGACGGTGCCGACTTGGTTGATCGGCGTCATCTGCCCATAGGCATCGACCATGACCGGTTCCAACATGCTGGCCGATGCGCGTCCCGTCCGCAGTGAGGCGAATTCCGTGCGCAATGCCGCCAATGCGCCATCCATACGGCGCGCCAGATCATCGAGGTCGATGTCAAGTTCGTCTTCTGCCATCTGCTCGGCCCTTTATCGCTTCTGTTGGGTGCGGTGATACCCAAAGCCGCGCGTGGTTTCCAGAACCGACTTGCGCCACGGTGTCAGACA
Source organism: Roseicyclus sp. (assembly GCF_965662675.1). Lineage (GTDB taxonomy): Bacteria > Pseudomonadota > Alphaproteobacteria > Rhodobacterales > Rhodobacteraceae > Roseicyclus. Next base: position 11,500 of record NZ_CBFIIK010000031.1, read on the forward strand.
ACGGGCCAAGGTGGCGTTCAGGACACTTTGGTATAGGTGCCGCGACCAGCCAGAATGCCCTTGAACCCGCCCGGCTCATCAAGGCTGAACACGATGATGGGCAGGCTGTTCTCGCGTGCCAGCGCGATCGCCGAGGCATCCATCACCCCCAGATGCTGGGCCAGCACCTCGTCATAGGTCACGCTTTCATAGCGCTTGGCATCGGCGTGTTTCTTGGGGTCCTTGTCATAGACGCCATCGACCTTGGTACCCTTGAAGATCGCCTGACAATCCATCTCGGAGGCGCGCAAGGTGGCGGCGGTATCAGTGGTGAAATAGGGGTTTCCGGTGCCGGCGGCAAAAATGCACACGCGCTTTTTCTCCAGATGGCGGATCGCGCGGCGGCGGATATAGGGCTCGGCCACCTCATTCATCGTGATGGCCGAAATCACGCGGGTATAGACCCCGATCGATTCTAGCGAGGATTGCATCGCCAGCGCGTTCATCACTGTGGCCAGCATCCCCATGTAATCGGCGGTTGTGCGCTCCATGCCTTGCGCGCTCCCTTGCAGGCCGCGAAAGATATTGCCGCCACCGATCACCATGCAAATCTCGACGCCCAGATCATGGACCGATTTCACCTCGCGCGCGATCCGCTCGACCGTCGGCGGATGAAGCCCATATCCTTGATCGCCCATCAACGCCTCGCCCGAGATCTTCAACATCACCCGGCTATAGCGGGCATCGGCCGGTGCGGTTGGGCTGTCGGACATGGGCGGGCTCCTGTGATTGGGAAAGTGACCACTGCACATTGCGTGCAACGCACCATGGTCTAAAACAGCAGGGGGTTCAACGCCTCTTGGCGGTGGCGCCGATCCAAAATCCCGTTGCACCAGCAGTGGCGCAAACGTGAACGTCACAAGGCAACGCATTGATCGAATTGAATACCATTCCCGATAACTTCCCGGTTCTGATCGCGGGACCGACCGCTTCGGGCAAATCGGCCTTGGCGTTGCGCATCGCGCAGGCGCAAGGCGGGATCATCGTGAATGCCGATGCGCTGCAGGTCTACGAAAACTGGCGCGTGCTGACCGCACGCCCCGATGCCGCCGATCTGGCCGCTGCCCCGCATCATCTTTACGGCCATGTCGGCTGGGATACCCCCTATTCGGTCGGTCACTGGCTGCGCGAAGTGACGGATCTGATCGACGGGCAACGCCCGATCATCGTGGGCGGCACGGGACTTTATTTCCGCGCCCTGACCGAAGGATTGGCGGAAATCCCCCCGACCCCGCCCGAAATCCGCGCCTTGGCCGACGGCATAGCGCTGGACGAGATGATCGCGACCCTCGATCCCGACACCGCGGCGGGGATCGATCTGCATAACCGCGCCCGCGTTCAACGGGCATGGGAGGTGTTGGAGGCCACCGGCCAAGGTCTCGCCGCTTGGCAAGCCACGACGCCCGCACCGCTTTTGCCGCCCGCGGCCTGCTTTGCGCTGCGCATCGATGCGCCGGTCGACTGGCTCAATGAGCGGATCACGCGGCGGTTCGATGCGATGTTGGATCGCGGCGCACTGGAAGAAGCCGAAGCCAACTGGACCCGTTGGGACCCCAACCTCCCTTCGATGAAGGCGATCGGGGCGCCGGAACTGATGTCGTATCTGCATGGCGAAATGACCTTGGCCGCGGCACGCGATGCGGCCATCATCGCCTCGCGCCAATATGCCAAACGCCAGCGCACATGGTTTCGCGCACGGCTGGGCGACTGGCGCGGAATAGACCCAAGCCGATGACACCTTTTGCACAAATTTGCAAACTTTCGCGTTAATTCGGCCATTCAGGCGCGGATTGCTTGCATATTTACGACATCCGGCACAGCCTCTCGCGATGACCGACTCGGATCTGGGTTTTCGCATCACCTCGCTTGGCAAGCTGCGCATGAAAGATGCGTGGCGGCTGGAGTTGCTGCATAGCGAGGCGAAACACCGCCTCTACTGGATCACGCGTGGACAAGGGCGCGCGACGATCCGCGGCGTTACACGCGGCTATGGGCCGAACACGGCGATGTTCTTGCCGGCGGGCACCCAGATGGCGATCGAGCTTCCGGCGCAGCTTCAGGGGATCGAATTTGCCCTGCCCGCCGACAATGACCTTGGCCTGCCGCGAACCCCGTTCCAGCGACGCATCGCAACCATCGAGGGACAGGCCAGCTTGACAGGTCATCTGGAACGAGCTGAACGCGAACTCGGCGCGCAAGCCCCTGCGATGCACCGTGCCTTGATGGGGTACGGGCTTTTGATCTCGGCTTGGATCACGCGCGAGACCAGCACGGATCAAGGCATGGCCCTGCGCGAACGGTCGCATCGACTTGTCGAAGAATTCGCCGATGCCGTGGAAAAGCGGTTTCGCAGCGGTGCGGGCGTGGCCGATTACGCCCAAGCCTTACAAGTCACGCCCACCCATCTGTCGCGTGTGTGCCGCGATGCAGCCGGGCGACCGGCACTTGCGCTTCTCAACGAGCGCATCATGCACGAGGCCCGCCGCTTGCTGCGCGATACCGACATGCCCGCCCGCGAAATCGCCCAGACATTGGGGTTCTCATCGGCCGCATATTTCACCCGCGCCTTTCAGCAAGCGACCGGCAAAGCCCCGATCGCTTATCGTGGGCTCGGGTAATTCGGCCCCCAAGCGCAAGACGACTCGGGTGATGGAAAAAAACCTTTCTAGGGGTTGCGGTCAGGGCCCATGTCGTTTTTGATCAGGACGGGGTCGGGAATGGCTCTGGATTGATCACAACTAGTGATTGACGGAACGACAGAAAAACCGCCGAATGCGGGTATCCGATGGCAGACATTTCATCTGTCGCCGCGGCTGAAAAGGATGGCGCGATAGCTGTCCGTAAAAACGACACAGGGAGAAGAATTATGACTCATCATTCCGGCGGAACGCGGACGACGCATCCAGTCGCGGAAATGTATGCGCGCGAGTACAAGGCTGGCCAAATGAGCCGTCGCGAATTCTTGGTGCGCAGCACGGCACTGGGTGTTTCGGCGGCCGCCGCCTATTCCATGATCGGGCTCAAGCCCGCCATGGCGCAGCGCGTGACCCCGCCCACGGGCGGTAGCCTGCGCATCCAGATGCAGATCCTCGCGCTCAAGGATCCGCGCACCTACGACTGGTCGCAGCTTGGCAATGTCAGCCGCGGCTTGTTGGAGTACCTGATCGAATACAACAGCGATGGTTCCTTCTCGGGCATCTTGCTGGAAGGTTGGGAAGCCAATGCCGACGCGACCCAATACACATTGAAGCTTCGCCCCGGCGTGAAGTGGAACAATGGCGATGATTTCACCGCCGAAGACGTCGCCGCCAACTTCGTCGGCTGGTGCGACACCACCGTCGAGGGTAACTCCATGGCCGCTCGCATGGGTGGCCTGGTCGATAGCGAGACCGGACAGGCACGCGACGGCGGCGTGGTCGTCGTTGACCCGTTGACCGTGCAGATCAACCTGCCCGCACCCGATATCACGCTGGTTCCCGGCATGGCCGACTATCCCGGCGCGATCCAGCATCGCGATCTGATCGGCACCAACCCGCTTGATCACGGCGTGGGCACCGGCGCCTACAAGATCGCCGATCACCAGGTCGGCATCTCCTGCCGTCTTGAGCGCAATACCGATCACGCCTATTGGGGCGATACCTATCTCGACGACATCACCTTCGTCGATCTGGGCACCGATCCGGCGGCATGGTTCGCAGGCGCAGAAGCCGGTGAGTTTGACATGACCTATGAGACCGTCGGCGAGTTCGTCGATCTCTTTACCGCCGTCGGCTGGACCGAGTCCGCCGTGACCACGGGTGCAACCGTCGTCGTGCGCCCAAACCAGCTCAACGCGCCTTACGAGAATGTGGAAGTGCGCCGCGCCATGCTGGAAGCGGTCGATCTGTCGGTCGTGCTGGAACTGGGCATGAACGGTCAGGGCACGGTCGGTGAGAACCACCATGTCTGCCCGATCCATCCCGAATATGCCGAACTTCCCCCGATGGTCGTCGACAAGGCCGCAGCCCAAGCGCGCTTGGCGGCTGCCGGTCATGCCGATCACGACTTCACCCTGGTGTCGCTCGATGACGGCTTGGGCCGTTTCACCTGTGACGCCATCGCGGCACAGATGCGCGATGCGGGCATGACCGTGACGCGCGAAGTGCTGCCGGGGTCGACCTTCTGGAACGACTGGCTGAACTACCCGTTCTCGGCGACCGAATGGAACCACCGCGAATTGGGTGTGCAGATCCTCAACCTCGCCTATCGCTCGGGTGTGGCGTGGAACGAAACGGGCTTCTCGAACGCCGAGTTCGACAGCCTGCTCGACGAGGCCAACGGCATTCAAGACGCCGATGCCCGCCGTGTGGTGATGGAGCGCCTGCAGAAGATCATGCAGGAGGAGGCTGTAACCTTCATTCCGTTCTGGCGCTCGCTGTTCCGCCATTACCGCGAGGGTGTTCTGAACGCGGATATGCATCCGAAGTTCGAGATCAATGTGCATCATCTGGGCGTCGCGTCCTGATTTGCACCTGATTTTCCGGGGCGGCCCCGCGCCGCCCCGGTTCGCGACCTGTAATGGCCCCGGCCGCCTGAACCAACCCATGCGTGGGATCGCACCATAGCGTGTCGCGCGATGTGACGATCCTCTAGGCAAGGACACAGCGACGAATGGCATTCTTCATCTTGCGCCGATTTGGCGTCATGGTCCTGACGGCGCTCTGCCTGACTTTTGTGGTGTTTTTTCTCACCAATCTTGCCCCGAACCTCGAAAAACTGGCCAAGACCCAAGGTAATGCGCGTATGAGCGATGCCGAGGTCGTCTCGTGGTTGGATCGCAACGGCTATGGCGGGCCACTGGTGATGCGCTACGGCGAATGGCTCGGTGTCGTGCCGGGTTGGGTGCGGCTGGATGAACCCACCGGAGAATGGCGTGGCCGGTGCCTTGAGCGAGGCGACACGCCCGAGACCGCGCCGCGCTTTTGTGGCCTGTTGCAGGGTGATCTGGGCCGATCGACCGTCTCCGACGACGAGGTGGCAAACATCATCGGGGGCCGCTTGGCGCTGACCGGGATCTTGATGTTCTGGGCTTTTGCCGTGATCGTCCCATCGGCGCTGTTGGTCGGCGTTCTGGCCGGCATGCGCGAGGGCAGCCGTACCGACCGCGTCTTGTCCACTTTTTCCATCGGCACCACGGCGACGCCGGAATATGTGTCGGGTGTCATTTTCATCGTACTCTTGGCCTCGTCCCAGACGGGGATTTCGCCCTTGCTGGTGCAATGGGGCTGGCTCGATAGCGGCACCCTCTTTCTTGGCTCGGCACGCAGCGCGATGGATGGGCCGAATTTCTGGAACTTTACCTTGCCGGTGATGACCATCGCCTTTTACGGCATGGGCTATATCGCACGGATGACGCGCGCCTCGATGGCCGAGGTGATGACGGCGCAATATATCCGCACAGCCCGCCTGAAAGGCGTGAGTTTCCGCAATATCGTGCTCAAGCATGCGCTGCGAAACGCGCTGATCGCACCCTTCACCGTCATCATGCTGCAATTTCCGTGGCTTTTGACCGGCGTCGTGATCGTGGAAACATTGTTCAACTACAACGGCTTTGGCTGGACGCTGGTTCAGGCCGCGTCGAACAATGATATCGAGTTGCTGCTGGCCTGTTCGGTCGTGGCCGTCTTCGTGGTTTTGGTAACACAGCTGATCTCGGATATCGGCTATGTCTATCTGAACCCGCGTATCCGCATATCCTGAGGAGGACGGGCAGATGGAACCCCTATCATGGTCCGGTGAAATCGGTCTTCTTCTCAACCCGATCATGCTTGCCGCAGTGGTCGTGTTCGCGGCCGCGTTCATGGTCAATATCGCGCTGACATTGGCCGGCATGCGCCCCGGCGAGATGGTGATCAATGCCGATCACTCGCTCAGCGTTCAGCGCGGACCGGTCGACTATTCCCTGCTGACGATGCGCTATGCGGTGCTGGTGTTCTTGCTGGGCTGCCTCGGCCATATCATCGGCGGCGTCGTATTGGACGATCCGCAGCGCACGGGCATCATCGGCGCGATGGCCGCACGGCTCACACCGGTCTGGATCGGGCTGGTGGTGCTTTTCGCGCTCTCCATCGCCTTCAAGCGCCGCCTTGGGCTTTACGGCAAACTTTTCGACAGCCCCATCGGCATGACCGGCTTTGGCTTGGTGATGTTCTGGATCTTCGCCGCGATTTTCGTGCAAAGCATCGCACCGCATGGGCCGATCGACGTGATCAGCCAAATGCGCAACGAATTGCCGGGCAGTGTCTTGCCCGACCCGCGCGAGGGTCAGTATGTCTATTACCTGCTGGGCGGCGATAACCTCGGGCGCTGCGTATTCAGCCGGATGGTCTATGGCGCTTTCGAGGTGCTCAAGATCGCGCCCTTGGCCACCATGTTCGCCTTCATGGTCGGTATCACGCTTGGGGTGCCTGCGGGGTATTTCGGCGGCAAGCTCGATGTCGGGGTGACCTTCGTGGCCAATCTGGTTTTGGCCTTTCCGGTGATCTTGCTCTTTTACCTTTTGGTCACGCCCGAGATCGTGGCGGCGGGCATTCCCAACTACCTGTCGATGGTGTTGTTCTTGTTCCCGATCCTGTTCTTGGTGATCTTGTTCAACTCGCGCTACCGCACACAACCGCAGCTGCGCAACGTGATCGTCGCCATCTGTGTCGGCTTGGGCGGAATGGCCTATCTATCGCTGATTTCGAACGCATCGGACCCGGAATTGCCGATGCTGTTCCGGCTCTGGCCCGAGGCGCTGGATCTGTTCGATGTGCCGGGGAACCTGTTGATCGTCTTCGTCTCGGTGGTGTTCGTCAACAGCCCCACCGTGTTCAGGATCGTGCGAGGGATCGTATTGGACATCAAGACCCGGGACTATGTCGCCGCCGCCCAAACGCGTGGCGAGGGGGCGTGGTACATCATGCTGTGGGAGATTTTGCCCAATGCACGCGGCCCCTTGATCGTCGATTTCTGCCTGCGCATCGGCTACACCACGATCTTGCTGGGAACGCTGGGCTTTTTCGGCCTTGGCGTCAGCCCGGAAAGCCCCGATTGGGGGTCGACCATCAATGAGGGGCGGCGGCTATTGACGATCTATCCGCACCCCGCCCTGCCCCCTGCCCTTGCCCTGATGAGCCTTGTTCTTGGCCTGAACCTTCTCGCGGATGGGCTTCGCGAAGAAAGCCTGAAGGACTGACACCATGCTCGATCAATCCCCCGACACGGTCGCTCACCTGCCCGAGACATATGACGGCCCGATCCTCGAGATTTCCAACCTGTCGATCTCGTTTTTCACACGGCTCCGGGAAATCCCCGCCGTGATGGATTTCTCCTGCTCCGTCATGCCCGGCGAGGCGATGGGCCTTGTGGGCGAAAGCGGTTGCGGAAAGTCGACGGTCGCCTTGGGTGTGATGCAGGATCTTGGCGTCAACGGGCGCATCGTCGGCGGTACGATCAAATACAAGGGCCGTGACCTGAACCAGATGAGCGCCGAGGAATTGCGCGCCATCCGTGGCCGCGAGATCGCGATGATCTATCAAGAACCCATGGCCTCGCTCAACCCGGCCATGCGGATCGGCCAGCAACTCATGGAAGTACCGATGATCCATGAAGGGATCTCGGAGAAGGACGCATGGGCGCGCGCGCTGGAAATGGTCAGCGATGTGCGCCTGCCCGACCCCGAGCGGATGCTGCGCAGCTACCCGCACCAGCTTTCTGGCGGCCAGCAGCAGCGCATCGTCATCGCCATGGCCTTGATGTCGAAACCCTCGCTTTTGATCCTCGATGAACCGACCACGGCGCTCGATGTGACGGTCGAGGCGGCGGTGGTCGATCTGGTCAAGGATCTGGGCCGGAAATACGGCACCTCGATGCTGTTCATCAGCCACAATCTCGGGCTGGTGCTGGAGACTTGCGACCGGATCTGTGTGATGTATTCGGGCGAGGCGGTGGAAACAGGCGCCATCAACGATGTCTTCGACGAGATGCGCCATCCCTATACACAGGCGCTTTTCCGCTCCATCCCGCTGCCGGGCGCGGATAAGACGACCCGGCCCCTGCGCGCGATACCGGGTAATTTCCCCCTGCCCCATGAACGCCCGCGGGGCTGCAATTTCGGGCCACGCTGCGACTATTTCGAAGCCGGACGTTGCGACGCGGGCAATATCTCCATGGCCGATATCGCCCATGGTGACCGCCACCAAAGCCGCTGTCTGCGGCTTGATGAGATCGACTGGGACGCGCCAATGGCGCTGCGGGAAGAACAGTCCGCCACCACCAAGGGTGAGGTTGTCCTCAAGGTCGAGAACCTCAAGAAATACTACGAGGTCGCCGCCAGCGCATTGTTCGGACGTGGCGAGAAGCGGGTGGTCAAGGCTAATGAAAGCCTCAGCTTCGAGGCCCGTGAAAGCGAGACATTGGCCATCGTGGGTGAAAGCGGATGTGGCAAATCCACCTTGGCCAAGGTGTTGATGGGCCTTGAAACCGCGACCGATGGCGAAGTGCTACTCGATGGTCGCGCGATCCAAGATATCGCGATCGAACAGCGCAACACCCGCACCGTGTCCTCGATTCAGATGGTGTTTCAAAATCCCTTCGACACACTCAACCCGTCGATGACGGTCGGCCGCCAGATCATTCGCGCACTCGAAGTCTTCGGCTTGGGCAAGAATGACGCCGAGCGGCGCGATCGCATGCTCGAACTGCTCGATCTGGTAAAGCTGCCGCGCGCCTTTGCGGATCGCATGCCGCGCCAGCTTTCTGGCGGTCAGAAACAACGCGTGGGCATCGCGCGCGCCTTTGCCGGGGGCGCGCGCATCGTCGTGGCCGATGAACCCGTTTCGGCACTCGATGTCAGTGTGCAGGCGGCGGTGACCGATCTGTTGATGGAGATCCAGCGCCGCGAAAAGACGACGCTATTGTTCATCAGCCATGATCTGTCCATCGTGCGTTACCTCAGCGACCGGGTAATGGTGATGTATCTGGGCCATGTGGTCGAGATCGGCACCACCGATCAGGTCTTCAGCCCGCCCTATCACCCCTATACCGAGGCGCTTTTGTCGGCGGTGCCCATCGCCGATACCAAGGTCACGAAAAAACATATCGTGCTTGAGGGCGATATCCCATCGGCGATGAACCCGCCGCCCGGCTGTCCCTTCCAGACGCGCTGTGGCTGGAAGGCCGAGGTGCCGGGCGATCTGTGCGAAACCCAGATCCCGCCGATGCGCCGCATGGCCGAAGGGCATGATATCAAATGCCATCTGGCCGAAGACATCCTGGCCCGGATGGAGCCGGTGATCACCATCCCTGACCAAGTTTGACCCATCGCAACTGGCGTTGAAATAGGCGATATCCGCAAGTATTGCCCATTTATTGGGCTATTATCTCGGTGTTGCGACATGGCACCCTAGCACGCTTGTCGCGCGCTGGTGGTCCATTTAGCCAAGGGATTGCAGGCTACTGCAGCCATGACAAACGAGGATCACATGACGAGAAACGCAGCCATCATTGCCCTGTCGCTATTTGCCACCTCAGCCTTGGCCCATCCCGGCCATGATGCGCCCAGCGGGATTGGTCATTGGCTATCGGATCTGTCGCATGGCGCGGTGGTCATGGCGCTGGCGGCCTTGATCGCGGTGGTGATCGGCGGCGGTCTTGGCCTGCGCCGCCTGCGTATGGGCCGCCGCAAACCCTAGCGCTGCCGGTCTTGCGCGCGCCGTAAAGGCGGCAAAAGCAGCTCGTCGGGCAACGGCCGCCCCATATCGCAATGGTGCAGCGTCACGGCCAAACGATCCGCCCGCCTCAAGCCTGCAAAGAACAGCGCGCCCGCAAGCGCGAGGTTCAGCAGCTCGGCGAAGGGTCCATGTTGCGCGCAGATCATCGCGATGAAACCAAACAAGGATGCCGCCCAAAGCTGCGCCTCGGCGCGCAAGGCCGTCGCCATGAGATGTGCCGAGATATCGGGTGAGACCGCGCCCAGATTGATCCCGAACCAACGCAGCATGAACAGCCGACGCATCTGCATCGTCTGCACATAGCCCGAGGGCAACGCATCGCGCCCATAGAGATCGGAGGTGATATTGTCCTCGATCCAACAGATGCGCAAAAGCGCCAGCAAGGCCAAGCTCCCCATCAAGCCCAAGGGCAACCATAGCGCCGCGAAGGCGCCCGCGCCCACCAACAAGGCCCCGATCAAGAAATGCACGGCGCGCATGCGCGGTCCTCCTTTTGGGGGTCTGGCAAGGGCCGATGGCCGCGCAAGACCGCCATAGCGCAAGGATAAGGGCTTGATCCATGCAAGTGCAAAGGTTTTCCGCCGTGACACATATTTATTATTGTGAATATATCGACCCCAAGCGCAGGCATGATGCCGCCACCAGACCGGGAGGACACCACCATGAAAATCACCCGCCGCAGCTTGTTGGCCACCAGCGGGGCCGCGATCTTGTCGAGCACCCTGCCCCGGCGCGGATGGACCGAGACGCGCGTTGAGCTGGACGGGGGGATCGAGATCCTGACGCTCTCCGATGGCAATCTGACGCTGCCTGCGGAATTCATTTTCGGGCCGATGCCCGGCGATGAACTCGCCGCGGTCTTGGCGCGTTTCGACATGGACCCGAGCGCACCCCTGACGCCGCCGTGCAATATCACGCTATTACGCCATGGCGATACGCTGGCCCTGTTCGATGCGGGGTCGGGCACCGCGTTCCAGTCAAGCGTGGGTGCGCTACCCGATGCATTGGCGGCCGCGGGGATCGATCCGCTGGATATCACCCATGTGATCTTTACCCATGGCCACCCCGATCACCTCTGGGGGGCGCTTGATGATTTCGACGAGGCGCTCTTTGCCGATGCCACCCATATGATGGGTCGGATCGAATTCGACTATTGGATGGATGACGCGACCGTCGAGAGTATCGGGGCCGAACGCGCAAGTTTCGCCGTGGGTGCCAAGCGCCGGCTCGAGATACTGGCCGATGACATGGTGTTGTTCGACGATGGCGCCAGTGTCTTGCCCGGCGTCACCGCCTTGCTCACCCCCGGCCACACGCCGGGGCACATGGCCTTTGTGATCGGTGAAGGCGCGCAAGCGGTGATGGTGCTGGGTGATGCGATCGGCAATGGGCACATCGCCTTTGCGCGGCCTGAATGGACCTCGGGCTCGGATCAAGACCCCGAGATGGCGGCTGCAACCCGTGGCCGTCTTTTCGCGCAGATCACGGCGGCGGATATGACGGTGATCGGCTTTCACCTTCCCGGCGGCGGGATCGGGCGCGTGGTGCAAGGGAGTGACGGTTTCACCTTTCAGCCGGAAATGTGAAGAACGCCCTACAACATATTGCTAAACATGAAAAAAAGGGGGCTTTTGGCCCCCTTTTAGTTTCGCGTATCAGGCTCTCAATCTCTGCCCGAAGTTTCTGCCTGCGGCCTGATCCGCGTCTAGGGCGAGCGCACCCGCCCCGGATGACAGGCGCCCCGTTGTTCGGGGCGCCCGATCTTGATTAGCTACACCCGCTCGTGCCGCCGCAGGTGTTGCACTTCATGCAGGTGCCGTTGCGCACCAGCGTGTAGTTGCCGCATTCGCCACAGGCCTCGCCCTCGTAGCCCTGCATCTTCGCGCGCGTCGCGGCATCCATGCTGACCGTCCCAGTCGCCACCGCCGTGGTCGAGGCCACCGCCGCGATCGCCGTGCTCCCGCGGGTTTCAGGGATCAGCGTCTCAAGCGTGGCGACCGCATCGGCACCGCCTTGGAACACCAGCAATTCCTGCGGTGCGCGCTTGCGCAGATAGCCGGTCGAGGCGACTTGCTTGAGCACCTCGATGGGCGTCGATCCCCGGCTTTCGGGCACTTCGCGGATGTTCGAGACACCCTCTTCCGCACCGCGGCCCACATCGTCGAAGCTGGTGCCTTGCGGCTGGACATGCGCCAAATCGGTGCGGTCCAGATAAGAGACTGCCAATTCGCGGAAGATGTAGTCGAGGATCGAGGTCGCGTTCTTGATCGAGTCGTTGCCCTGCACCATGCCCGAGGGCTCGAACTTGGTGAAGGTGAAGGCGTCGACGAATTCCTCAAGCGGCACGCCATACTGAAGGCCGACCGACACCGCGATGGCAAAGTTGTTCATCATCGCGCGGAAGCCTGCACCTTCCTTGTGCATGTCGATGAAGATCTCACCCAGGGTGCCGTCCTTGTATTCGCCGGTCCGCAGATAGACCTTGTGGCCGCCGACGATGGCCTTCTGGGTGTAACCCTTGCGCCGCTCGGGCAGCTTTTCGCGATGCGCCTTGATGATCTCCTTGATGACGATCTTCTCGACGATCTTTTCGGCCAAGACCTGGGCCTTTTCCATCGTGGTGCCCGATTCGAGGACGTCTTGAGCTTCCTCGTCATCCTCCACCAGCGCCGATGCCAAGGGCTGCGACAGCTTGGAGCCGTCACGATAAAGCGCGTTGGCCTTCACACCCAGCGACCAAGACAGCTCATAGGCTTTCTGGCAATCCTCGATCGTGGCCGAGTTGGGCATGTTGATCGTCTTGGAGATCGCCCCCGAGATGAAGCTTTGGGCCGCGGCCATCATGTAGATATGGCTGTCGACGCCAAGGTAGCGCTTGCCCTTCTTGCCGCAGGGGTTGGCGCAATCGAACACATGGTAATGCTCGGT
>NZ_CBFIIK010000032.1:0-23682 GCF_965662675.1 Roseicyclus sp.
CCTGCACCGAGGAGACGATCAACTCGTAGAGAAACAGCAAGACCAGCTTAGTCCATTTGATCGAGTGGCTAAAATAGCGCGCACTTCCCGGATAGAGCGAACGGGTGAGGTAGATGAAAATCGATCCCAGCACAAAGCCAACACCTAGGCTTGGCAAGGTGAAGCTGCCCATCAGCGCCGCCCATGAGATCGCCAGCGCGATGTTGAGGATGAGAAGATTGATCATTGCCCATCCTCCAGCATCGCGAGCGCCGCGCCACCCTGACCCCCATCCGGATTACCGAGCACAGCGGTGATATATTCGGTCGGATCAAGCAATTGCGCCGCCGAGCGTTCGGCGAATTGCACGAACGGCTCGGGGAAGAACCCGATGACGCAGGTCAGCGCGGCAAGGGACGCGATGGGGATCAGAAGCGCCGCGCGGTCATGACCCGAGAGCCGTGACAGCCGCGGTGCGACGCCCGCGGGATGCGGTTTCCAAAACGCGTAGCCCCAGATTTTCGTCATCGAATAGATCGTAAGCAAGCCAACGGCCAACGCCACCCCGGCGATCAGGTAGTTGCCGATATCGAGCGATGCCTTGACCAGCACGTATTTCGCCCAGAACCCCGAGAGCGGTGGAAAGCCCGCCAGCGAAAAGGCCGGGATCAGGAACAAGAAGCCAAGGAAGGGTGCGTAGCGGTATAGCCCGCCGATCCGGTCCAGATCGGTCGAACCCGCGATCCGCTCGGCAACGCCTGCGACCAGAAACAGGTTCGCCTTCACGATGATATGGTGGACGAGGTAGAACACCGCCCCGACGATCGCCAAGGGCGTATAAAGCGCAAGGCCCAAGATCATGTAGCCGATCTGGCTGACGATATGGAACGACAGGATGCGGCGCATGTCGTTCATTGCCGCAGCACCCAAGACCCCCGTCACCATGGTGAACCCCGCGATCCACAAAAGGATCGTATGGGTATAGGCCACATCAGTGGTGAAGATCAGCGTGAAGGTGCGGATCAGCGCATAGACGCCGACCTTGGTCAAAAGCCCCGCGAAGATGGCCGAGACCGAGAATGCCGGGGTGTGGTAGCTGGCAGGCAGCCAGAAAAACAGCGGGAAGAGTGCGGCCTTGACCCCGAAAGCCACGATGAACATCACCGCGATGACGAGCAAAAGCCCCTGATTTTCGACCTCGCGCACCGCGCTGTGCAGATCGGCCATGTTCAGCGTGCCGGTCAGACCGTAAAGCAGGCCGACCCCCGCCAGGAACAGGATCGTCGAGATCAGGTTGAGCGTGACGTATTTGATGCCACCATCAAGCTGTTCCTTCTTGCCGCCCAGCACCAGCAGGCCGAAGGACGAGATCAGCATCACCTCGAACCAGACATAGAGGTTGAAGATGTCGCCGGTCAGAAACGCGCCACAGACTCCCGCCAAAAGCACTTGGAACAGCGCGTGGTAGCCGAGCCGCTCTTTGCCTTCGTCGATATCGCCAAGCGCGTAAACCGCGACGGCCAGACCCGTGATGCCGGTGATCACCACCATGACCGCCGACAAAAGGTCAGCGACGAGCGTGATGCCGAAGGGGGCCGCCCATTGGCCCATCTGGGCCGCGATCACACCTTGATCCAGCACCTCCACCATCAAGATGGCCGAGGCCAAGAGCAGCGCGGCAGAGCCCGCAACCGACAGCCAGCGCCCAACGGGTGAGGCCCGGAACAAAAAGGCGAAAACCGCGGTGGCGAAGGGGATGATGATCGGGCTTGCGAGAATCCAGCTCATTTGCCGCCCTCCCCGCGTTCGACGACGGGTTCGGCGACGCGCATCTCATCCGAGTTCAAGGTGCCAAGCCCCTGGTAGCTGCGATAGACCAGCGTCAGCGCAAAGGCGAATAGGCCAAAACCGATCACGATAGCGGTCAACACCAGCGCTTGTGGCAGCGCATTGGCCACCTCGCCCACCGGCGCGTAGGCGCCATCGGGGATCAGCGGCGGCGCCTCGGGCGTCAGGCGTCCGGACGCGAAAATGGTCAGGTTGGCGGCGTTGGAAATCAGCACCATGCCGAACAAAAAGCGCAGCACATTGCGCGCCAGCATCAGGTAGACCGAGGCCGCGACAAGCACGCCGACGATAATGGCGATCAGGATTTCCATCGCTCAGACCTCCTCTTCCAAGGCCAGAACAAGGGTCAGGATCGCCCCGAACACCACGAGATAGACGCCGACATCGAACATCAGCACCGTGCTGATCGGCAGGCCCTTGTCGGTCTCGGTCGCGCCGAAAAACAGCCATTGCCCAGTAAAGAACGCATCCCCGTCGAAGGCCGCGAAAACACCCGCGAAAAGGGCCACGCCAAGGCCGATCATTGCGATATTCTGCGGATCGTGGCGCAGTGCCTTGCGCGTCGCATCGGCCCCCATCGCGATGGCGTGCAGCACAAAGCCCGTGGCGCCGATCAACCCGCCGATGAACCCACCACCCGGAAGGTTATGGCCGCGCCAGAGCATGTAGACCGAGAACAAGAGCAACAGCGCCGTCAGTAGCCGCGTGGCCGCATTGAGGATGATCGAGTTCATCATGTCCGGTCCTCCTCCTCGCCCTTGTCGCGGTCCGCGCCATAGCGCGCGCTGCGGAGCAGCCCGTAGGATGCCAGCGCCGCGATGACCACCACGGCAATCTCGCCGAATGTGTCGATGGCGCGGAAATCGACCAAGATCACGTTAACGATATTGGCCCCGAACGCTTCGGGCAGGCTGGTGATTTCAAAGTAATCGGTCAGGCGGCGGTCGATATCGCCCTGCACCACGCCGATCAGCACCAGCGTCACAAGCCCGCCCACCACGGCCGACAGCGCAAGATGCAAGGGCCTGACCTTTTGTTCATGGCGCATACCCAACTGCGGCAGCTTAAGCATCACCACCGCCACCAGAACGATGGACAGCGTTTCGACCAAAAGCTGGGTGATTGCCACATCGGGGGCCGAGAACATGATGAAGATCAGCGCAACGCCGACGCCGACAACGCCAAGCGAAGCGATGGCCGTCATGCGGTTACTGGTAATCGCCGCAATGATCGCGCCCGCGATGATGAACATCAACACGGCGTAATGCATGAATGCCAGACCACTCAGGTAGGCGGCCCAATCCACGCTGAAATTCAGCGCGCCTTTCAGCCAGATCGTGGCACCGATCGCGATGGCGAGGGTTGCGAAAACCGTGAAGATATAGCGCTGCAGCACGCCCGATTGCAAAATGCCCGTCTGCCATGCGGCCAGTGCCTTGAGCCCGTCCAGCACGCGGTCCCAACCGGGGTCGAACTTGATCGGATTGGCGGCAAAGACACGCCCCAGCCAGTCGCGCAGGGGGCGATGCACCAGATAGACCGCCGCGCCGGTGGCGAATGTAACCAGCGACAAGATGAAGGCGGCGTTCACCTCTTTGAAGAGGTAGAGATCAACGACATAGGAATAATCGCCATAGACAGCCCATGTGCCGGGCGCGACAAGCCATGCCTCGATCGTGTTCGGGAAAAGGCCAAAGCCCAGTGAGAAAGCACCAAGGATCAGCGGCCCGATCCACATCGCCCACGGCCCCTCATGCGCGGGGGTGGGCGTGTCGGCCAATGGCCCGGTAAAGGGACGCAAGACCGAAATCCCCGCCGCCGCGAACATCAAGACCGAGGCCGCGAAAATCGTGCCGGTCACCCAAAGGCTGGCGACATCGAGATCGAGGCCGGCCTTGTAGAGAAACTCCTTGCCGATAAAGCCCACGAAGGGCGGAATGCCCGCCATGGAAATCGCGGCCAGCGCGCCGCCCAGAAAGGTCAGCGGCATCTTGCGGCCCAGACCGCGCAGGATATTGGCGTCGCGCGTGCCGGTTTCGTGATCGACGATGCCGATCATCAAGAACAAGGCCGCCTTGTAGAGCGAATGAACAACAAGGAACGTCATCGCCGCCTTGATCGCGGCCGCACTCCCCGCGCCGATGAACAGCGTCAGCGCGCCCAGCGCCATCAGCGTCGTATAGGCCAGCACCATCTTGATATCGGTCTGGCGCACCGCAAGGATCGAGGCGAAGACGGTGGTAAAGCCGCCCGCGATGATCAGCGTCCAGAACCACAGATCGGTCTCACCCAAAGCGGGGTTCATGCGCGCCATGAGATAGACGCCGCCCTTCACCATCGTGGCCGAATGCAGATAGGCCGATACGGGCGTGGGTGCGGCCATCGCGTTGGGCAGCCAGAAATGGAACGGGAACTGCGCCGATTTGGTGAAGGCACCCGCAAGGAACAGGATCACGATCGGCACATATAGCGGATGCGCGCGGATCGCGTCGCCTTGTTGCAAGATCAACGACAACTCGAAGCTGCCCGCAACATTGCCGAGCATGATCATGCCCGCCAAAAGCGCCAAGCCGCCCGTGCCGGTGACAAGCAATGCCTGCAAGGCCGAGCGGCGCGATTTCGCCTCGTCCGAGGTGAAACCGATCAAAAGGTAGGAGGAGATCGTGGTGATCTCCCAGAAGACGAAGAGCGCGATCAGGTTGTCGGCCAGAACCAGCCCCAGCATGCCGGCCATGAACATCATCAAGAACAGCACGAAGCGCGGATATTCCGGGTGATTGCCCAAATACTTGGTGGAATAAAGCGTCACCAAGGCCCCGATCCCCGAGATCAACAGCGCGAAGGTCAGTGACAACCCGTCGATCAACACCGACAGGCGGATATCCATCGATGGCACCCAGTCGAGGCCCAGCAACACCGGCTGACCCGCCGCGACGGGGGCCACGAATTGCAGCATGTAGACGAAGATCGTGGCGGGGATCGCCACCGAAATCCAACCCGCAGGGCCGCCATAGACCCGGGGCACATCTGTGCCTGATTTCCCCAACCTTGCTCACCCCCTGCCCCGTGCGGCCTATTGCGTGGCGCGCAGTGATCATTCTTGCCGATGGCACTTCCCCGTCACCGCGGGGTATCGCGCCTTTCGGCCATGTTCTAACAGGCACATGCCCTTTCGTCAGCCCCGGCCAGCGCGGACCATACCCGGACAATCGCGTCCATGTTGATGCTCCATAGGCCCAGCCATGCGCTGAACACAAGTAGCCGCCGCCATCGCAGCGACCATAGTTCTCGCGCCGCTGACACTATGGCGGGCAATCGCGGTATTCAACGGCCCAACACCATTCCCAGATCAAGCCGATGCGCAAGGCATTGGGAAAGCCGGATATTGATGGAACATTCCGACAGCGCAATCCCCGCTACCCCCGCATGCCGGGGTTTTCCCGAACGATGCACCGTTTTCGGCCACCCGGCACGCGCGATGCTCACCGCAGGCCGAGCATGATTAAATACCGGATGCGCCGCGTCGGTTGACGGCAAAGTCCGCCGCGGCGCATCCGGTCTGAAAACATACCCGGTCCGTGAACACTGGAAGGGACAACCACCAGCTCGGATATATTTTCCGCGACGTCCCGCGCGTGCCCGCGTTTCGCCACCCCAATTGCTTGGTGGGCAAGAATTAGTCCGCAGTCACTATAGGAAAAAGATGGAAGTATGTTGATTTTCGATTGGAAAAACCTATTCATCGTAGCATGAGCACATCCATACCCCCCATCACCCTGCGCCAGATGCGATATCTGATCGCCTTGGAAGAAACCCAGCACTTCCGCGAGGGCGCGGAAAGCTGTGGCATCTCGCAACCCTCGCTCTCGGTTCAGATCAAAACCTTGGAGGACACGCTTGGCCTGACCTTGGTCGAGCGCGGGCGAGGTCCGGTGCGGCTGACACTGGCCGGGCGCGAAGTGGCGCGACGCGCCCGCGAAATTTTGGACGCAGCACAAGGGATCTTGGATCTTTCGGTCACATTGAAGTCGGGATTGGGCGGAACCATCCGGCTCGGCACCTCGGCGACGCTGGGGCCATATCTGATGCCGCATGTCATCAGCGATCTGCGCGCCAGCCATCCCGATCTGCGCCTCTATATCCGCGAGGCGGCGCCGCGCGATCTGTTGCGGGAATTGCACGACGGGGTGCATGACCTGATCTTGACGCAATTGCCCGTCTCGGGCGCGACGCTGTCGCATGCGCGACTGTTCCGCGAACCCTTAGCCGTCGCATTGCCCGCAGGGCACCCGCTGGCCGCGCGCGAAACCCTCGATAATGACGACCTGAGTGACAAGACGATTCTGTCGCTCTCGCCTGCCTATGCGCTTTACGACATGATCTCGGCACTCTGCGTCGAGACAGGGGCGCATCTGTCGCGAGAATACGAGGGCACATCGCTTGATGCGCTGCGCCAGATGGTTGCGATGAACATGGGGCTGACCTTTCTTCCCGCGCTCTATGTCGAAAGCGAAATCCAAGGGCGGGCGCGCGATGTGGTCACGCGCCCATTTCGTGGACGCCGCTTTGCCCGCTCGATCGGTTTGGTCTGGCGTGCATCATCGGGTGCAGCGCCCGCTTACGAGCGCCTGGCTGCTGCAATGCGCGACACTGCACGCAGATTTCCGCAGCTTGTGATAGAAGCATGACGCTGTGGCATTGACGGGTGGCGGGGCCGGCGCAAGACTGTGTCCATGACCGAATTCCTCAGCCTTGCCGATCTGCGCGCCTTGGCACGCGACTGCCTGATGAGAGCCGGCGCGCCCGAGACGGTGGCGCGTGCCGTCGCCGCAGAAGTGGCCGCCGCCGAGGCCGCAGGTGAGCGCGCGAACGGGATGGAAGCGCTGCTGCGCGATATTCGGTTGATGCGCTACGGACGGTTGAAGCCGGCCACTCCGGCGCAACAGATCCGCGCCCGTCCCGGTTTCATTCGGCTTGACGCGCAGCATGGGTTCGCCGCTGCCGCGCTTTCGGGGGCCATGTCCGATCTCGCGGGGCTGGGGCGGACACAAGGCATCGCTGTGCTGCGCCTTGAACGTAGCAGCGATCCCGGCGGGATGATCTGCGCCGCCGCCGCTTTGGGCGAACGCGGTCTGGCGGTATTGGCTTTCGGCCCCGATGGACCCGGGCGCATCGGCCATCCCGACCTGTCCGGGCCTGCCCTTCTTCCGACCCCGCCGCGCGCCGCGTTGAACTTGCTGTTTCCCGATATCGACCAAGACCAACCCGCCGATAGCCCGATCGGCGGGTTGGTGGGACATGTGGGCTGGCTGGTCGTGCTGGATGCGGGTCTTGCTGGCGACAGCTTTGCCAATGCTGCGATTTGGGACGGCGCGACAGCGCCGACAACCGCGGCCTCGATCGCCTGCTCGGCGGAACTTCTCGAACAGATCGTGAGCGCATGATGGGGGATATCTTGCTCAAGGGGGTAACGCTGCGCGGGCTCGAGGTCTTCGAAACACTGGCCCATACCGGCTCGGTTGCGACCACCGCGGAACGTCTGGGCATGAGCGCGCCTGCCGTCTCGCAACAATTGCGCAATCTCAGCACGGCGTTGGGTGTCGAATTGGTCGATCATTCGCGCAGGCCGATGGTGTTGACCTCAGCGGGGCGGCTGTTTCTCGTGAGAGCCGAGACCGCGCTACAAGCCCTGCGCGCAGGGCAGCGCGGCTTGAGCATGCTGGAGCTGTCCGAATTATCCGCGCTGTCCATGGGCGTGATCGAAGATTTCGAGAACGAGGTAACCCCGCATCTGGCGGCCGATTTGGCCGATGCGATGACGCAATGCGCCTTTCGGCTGGTCACGGGCGCCAGCCATGCGCTGCAAGCCCAGATCGCACGGCGCGAACTTGATCTGGCGATCTGTGCTGCCAGCAGCCCCGGACCAGGCGGCGCGCTGACACATCCCTTGATCGATGACCCATACATCCTTGCGGTCCCACGCGGCACCGATATCGCGCGCGGGTTCGACGGATTATCGCATCTGACATTTTTGCGCCGCGACCCCGATCAGGTGATGGGCCGCCAGATCGAACGCTACATCACCGCGTCGGGTTTGCGCCTGCCGCATCGGTTCGAGATGGATTCCAACCAATCCATCACCGCCTTGGTCGCAGGCGGCGGCAGTTGGACGATCACGACTCCCCTCAGCTTGCTGCGGGCGGGCCGTTTCGCCGGCGATATCGACGCCCACCCCCTGCCGGGTCCGCCGATGTCGCGCCGGATCGTGCTTTATGCGACGGGCGATTGGACCGGCCCGATCCCCGCGCGCATCGCCGAGCGTGCGCGTGAACTGATCGAAGAACATTTCGCGGCACCGGGTCGGCTGAAAATGCCATGGTTGAACGATAGCTTTTTGCCGTTGCCCCCTTTGGACGTGGAACAATCCGAGGCAAATTTGTAAATAAATTTACAATTGCTGCACTGCGCAGAACAAGTGATTTACACAAAAGTCCAGCCTTCCGAGACAGTTGTTCTCGAATGTGACGCGACCTGTCATCTTCCCGACATATTCTTGCGCACACGCAACACGTGCGTCGCGGGTAACGCGTCCGAGGGTAGCCAGCAGCAGATCGGAGGGAGGTCATCACGGCCTGATCGCTGTTCGCAACCTAAGATCATGGCGCAGCTTGTGGGAGGCTGACCAAATTTCGCGGCCCCGATACGGGGCGACCGGACAAAGCGGGCAAGATGCCTCGCTCCGAGAAATTTACAGAGATTCGCGTGCCCGTTTCCAGATCGCGCTTCTGTTTAGAAGCTTTACGACACGAGACCCTGAGGGAGAGACGACCTTGGCCACCACGACAAAACCCGGCCCAGCGCTGCTGCAAAATCCGCACATCGATACGGCAAAATACGACGCAATGTATGCAGCCTCGATCGCGGACCCCGAAGCTTTTTGGGGCGAGCAAGGCAAGCGGATCGACTGGATCAAGCCCTATAGCAAGGTCAAGGATACCTCTTTCGCCAAGGATGACCTGCATATCCGCTGGTACGAGGATGGCACGCTGAACGTGGCGGCCAATTGCATCGACCGCCATCTGGCGACCCGCGGCGATCAGACCGCGATCATCTTCGAGCCTGATGAGCCGACCGACCCGGCCCAGCACATCACCTATAACGACCTTGCCGCCCATGTCGGCCGCTTCGCCAATGTGCTGAAGGGTCTTGGCGTCAAAAAGGGTGACCGCGTCATCATTTACATGCCGATGATCCCCGAGGCCGCCTATGCGATGCTGGCATGCGCGCGGATCGGCGCGATCCATTCCATCGTCTTTGCAGGTTTCTCGCCCGATGCGCTTTCGGCGCGGATCAATGGTTGCGATGCCAAGCTGGTGATCACCTCGGATGGTGCGCCACGCGGGGGCCGCGTGACCGACCTCAAGGACAACGTGAACAAGGCGCTTTTGCATTGCGCTGACGATGTGCATTGCCTTGTCGTCAAGCGCACCGGCCAGCAGGTGGCATGGGTCGCGGGCCGCGATCATTGGTATGATGAACTGGCAGCCTCGGCATCGACAGCGTGCCCGGCCGAGGAAATGAACGCCGAAGACCCGCTGTTCATCCTTTATACCTCGGGGTCCACCGGTCAGCCCAAGGGCGTGGTCCACACCACCGGCGGCTATCTGGTCTATGCGTCGATGACCCACGAGATCACCTTCGATTACAAAGAGGGCGACATCTTCTGGTGCACCGCCGATGTGGGTTGGGTGACGGGCCACAGCTATATCGTCTATGGGCCGCTGGCCAATGGCGCGACCACCCTGATGTTCGAGGGCGTACCGACCTATCCCGATGCGGGCCGCTTCTGGGCCGTGTGCGACCGCCACAAGGTGAACCAGTTCTACACCGCCCCCACCGCGATCCGCGCGCTGATGGGCAAGGGGCCGGAATACGTCTCGAAATACGACCTCTCCTCGCTCAAGCTGTTGGGCTCGGTCGGTGAGCCGATCAACCCCGAGGCGTGGAATTGGTATAACGAACATGTCGGCCGTGGCCGCTGCCCGATCGTCGACACATGGTGGCAGACCGAGACCGGCGGCCATATGATGACGCCGCTTCCGGGCGCGCATGAGTTGAAGCCCGGCGCAGCGCAACGGCCCTTTTTCGGGGTGAAGCCCCTCGTTCTCGACGCGACAAGCGGCGCGATCATCGAGGGTAA
The DNA here is from genome assembly GCF_965662675.1 of Roseicyclus sp. GTDB lineage: Bacteria > Pseudomonadota > Alphaproteobacteria > Rhodobacterales > Rhodobacteraceae > Roseicyclus. Next base: position 10,028 of record NZ_CBFIIK010000032.1, read on the forward strand.
CGGCGTCGAGGGCGTCTTGGTGCTGGCCGATAGCTGGCCGGGCCAGATGCGCACCGTCTGGGGCGACCACGACCGCTTCTACAAGACCTATTTCAGCGATTACGCCGGTTACTACTTTACCGGCGACGGCTGCCGCCGCGACCAGGAAGGCGATTACTGGATCACCGGCCGCGTCGACGATGTGATCAACGTCTCGGGCCACCGCATGGGCACTGCCGAGGTCGAAAGCGCGCTGGTCGCACATGAAACCGTCAGCGAGGCCGCCGTTGTTGGCTATCCGCACCCGATCAAGGGCCAAGGCATCTATTGCTACGTCACCTTGATGGCCGACGAAACACCGACCGACGCGCTGAAGAAGACGCTGAGCGATTGGGTCCGCAACGAGATCGGCCCCATCGCCAAACCCGATGTCATCCAATGGGCGCCGGGCCTGCCCAAGACGCGTTCGGGCAAGATCATGCGCCGCATCTTGCGCAAGATCGCCGAGAACGATTTCGGCAGCCTCGGTGATATTTCGACCCTCGCCGATCCCTCGGTCGTCGATGACCTGATCGCGAACCGTGCCAAGGAATGACGGGACAAATGACGGACATCTCGACCACAACGCGTCCTGTGAACCTGATCTTGCTCGGCCCCCCCGGCGCGGGCAAGGGAACGCAAGCGCGCATGCTGCAAGACCGTTTCGGGCTTGTGCAGCTTTCGACCGGCGATCTGCTGCGCGGCGCCGTCGCGGCAGGAACCGAGGCCGGGCTTGCCGCCAAAGCCGTGATGGCGGCCGGTGGGCTGGTCTCGGATGCGATCGTGCTGGCCATTTTGGAAGAGCGGCTTGATCAACCTGATGTCGTGGCGGGCACCATTCTGGATGGTTTCCCGCGGACCGCCGTTCAGGCGCAAGCCCTCGATGATCTGTTGGGCGAGCGCGGCCAGCGGATCGATGCGGCCATCAGCCTTGCGGTGGACGACGCCGCGATGGTGGCCCGTGTTTCGGGGCGTTACACCTGCGGCGGCTGCGGCGAGGGGTATCACGACCTGTTCAAGCAGCCGAAAACGGCCGGGCAATGCGACAAGTGCGGATCGACCAACATGACCCGCCGCGCCGATGACAATGCCGAAACCGTGGGCGCGCGCCTTGCCGCCTATCATGCGCAGACCGCGCCCTTGATTGATTATTACCGCGCCCGCGATGTGCTGACCGAGGTGCCCGCAATGGGCGAGATCGGCGAGATCGCAGGCGCGCTGGACGCGATCGTGAGCGCGCTCACGACGCAATAAGGAATTCGGTGTCGCCCCAAAGGAGAGGGGCGGCGTCGGACGGACCGGCCGGGTCAGGAGAACCCGACCGGCACAACTCGAAGGGAGTAAGTAATGGCCGAAAACAATAACGCGTATTGGTCAGCGAACATCCGTCTGGTCACCATTTGCTTGGCGATCTGGGCGCTGTGTTCGTATGGCTTCGCAATTCTGCTTCGCCCGATGCTTTCCGGCATCGCGGTGGGTGGTACGGATCTGGGCTTTTGGTTCGCCCAGCAAGGATCAATCCTCGTCTTTCTTGCGCTGATCTTCTTCTACGCCTGGCGTATGAACAAGCTCGACAAAGAATTCGGCGTGGACGAGCAGTAAGGGACGGACGGAAACATGGATCAGTTTACCCTTAACCTGCTGGTGGTCGGCGCGTCGTTCGCCCTCTACATCGGCATCGCGATCTGGGCCCGCGCGGGTTCCACATCTGAATTCTACGCCGCTGGCCAGGGTGTGAACCCGGTCATCAACGGCATGGCGACCGCGGCTGACTGGATGTCGGCGGCATCGTTCATCTCGATGGCGGGTCTGATCGCCTTCGTTGGATACTCGAACTCGACCTTCTTGATGGGTTGGACCGGCGGCTACGTGCTTATGGCGATGCTGCTTGCCCCCTATCTGCGCAAGTTCGGCAAGTACACGGTTCCCGAATTCGTGGGCGATCGTTACTACTCCACCTCCGCACGCGTTGTGGCGGTGATCTGCCTTCTGGTGATCTCGGTGACCTATGTTATCGGCCAGATGACCGGCGCAGGCGTTGCCTTCTCGCGCTTCCTCGAAGTGACGTCGACCCAAGGTCTGTTGATCGCCTCGACGGTCGTGTTCATCTACGCCGTTCTCGGCGGCATGAAGGGCATCACCTACACGCAGGTGGCACAGTACATCGTGCTGATCGTCGCCTACACCATCCCGGCGGTCTTCATCTCGCTGCAACTGACCGGCAACCCGATCCCGGGTCTGGGTCTGTTCTCGACGATGCCCTCCACCGGCGAGCCGCTCTTGGTGACGCTCAACGGTCTTCTGACCGATCTGGGCTTCTCGGAATACACCACCGGTAACAACCCGTGGCTGATGGCGCTGTTCACACTCTCGCTCATGATCGGTACCGCCGGTCTGCCGCACGTGATCATCCGCTTCTTCACCGTTCCCAAGGTGGCTGACGCACGTTGGTCCGCCGGTTGGGCGCTGGTGTTCATCGCGCTGCTCTACCTGACGGCACCTGCCGTGGGTGCAATGGCCCGCCTGAACATCACGACCACCATGTGGCCCGAGGGTGTGCAGGGTGAAGCTGTTGCTGTGGACGAACTGCCCGATTGGTTCCAGACTTGGTCGGTCACCGGCCTGCTCAAGGTCGAAGACAAGAACGGCGACGGTCGCATCCAGTACTACAACGAAAGCGGTCCGGGCATGGCCGAGCTGGCCGCAGAGCGCGGCTGGGCCGGTAACGAGCTTGTCACCTTCAACCGTGACATCCTCGTGCTTGCAAACCCCGAGATTGCACAGCTTCCGGGCTGGGTGATCGCATTGATCGCTGCAGGCGGTCTTGCGGCTGCTCTGTCGACAGCAGCAGGTCTTCTGCTGGCCATTTCCTCGGCCATCAGCCACGATCTGGTGAAGTCGGTGTTCAACCCGAACATCACGGAAAAGGGCGAGCTTTTGGTGGCCCGCATCTCGATGGCATTCGCCATCGCGCTTGCGACATGGCTCGGGATCAACCCGCCGGGCTTCGCGGCACAGGTGGTGGCACTGGCCTTTGGTCTTGCTGCTGCAACCCTGTTCCCGACGCTGATGATGGGTATCTTCTCCAAGCGCATGAACGCGCCTGGGGCGACCTTGGGGATGGTTGCCGGTCTCGTCGTGACCTGCGCCTATCTCTTTACCTATCTGGGCGTGTTCTTCATCCCCGGCACCAACATGCTGGCGAACTCCGCCGACAACTGGCTGTTCGGCATCCCGCCGACACATTTCGGCCCGATCGGTGCATTGATCAACTTCGGCGTCGCCTACGCGGTGTCGAGCGTCACTGCGCCCCCGCCGAAAGAGATCCAAGATCTCGTCGAGTCGGTCCGCATTCCGCGCGGCGCTGGTGCGGCTTTGGCCAAGTAAGGTCAGACCATAGGGCGGGGCCTGCGACAATGCAGGCCCTGTTCAAAACAGCGGCGCATCCCGACAGATCGGGGTGCGCCTTTTTTTCGCCGGGGGAGCCATTTTGATGACCACCGACATCGCACAGACGCTTGCCACGACGCATCCCTATGATGTCCTGCCGGAAGATGCGCGCGCGACATTGGCGCGCGAAATCGCCATTATCGAGATCGCGGCAGGCAAGCTGGTCTATGCAAAGGGCGAGGTGCTGACCCATCTTTACCTGATCTTGTCGGGCCGGATCGACATCACCGACGAGGGGGGCGAGATCCTCTCGATCCTTGGGCCGCGCAATTCCTTTGGTGAGCGCGGCTTGATGAAGGATGGGCGCGGCGCCGTCACCGCGAAAGCTGCCGAGGACAGCCGCCTTATGGCTATTCCGGCCACTGTGTTTCACAAGCTGGTCAAGGATCATCCGCGCGTCTTGCGCTTTTTCGACCGCACCCGCCCCGCGGCTGCGCGCAAACAAGATATCACAACGATGGCGCTCTCTGATCTGATGACGCATGCGCCGCTGACCTGCCGCCCCGATACGCCTCTGATCGACGCGGCGCGCCAGATGCGCGCGTTGGGCGTGTCGTGCATCATCGCAACCGAAGCCGAGGCCGTGCGCGGTATCTTGACGACCGGCGACATCACCGCGCGCGCCGTGGCCGAGGGCTGCCCGCCCGAAACCCCCGTCGCGCAGGTCATGACACCCGACCCCATGACGCTTCCGCCGACGGCCCTTGTCGCCGATGTGCTGCATGCCATGGTCGAGCGCAAGATCACCCATATGCCCGTCGTCGCCTCCGGCAAGTTGGTCGGCATTCTGACCCAGACCGATCTGACGCGGTTTCAGGCGACATCGTCTGCGGCTTTAATCCGCGAGATTACAACCGCCGAGAATCGCGCCGCATTGGCGCGGATCGTCGCGCGCATTCCTGATCTGCTGGTGCAGCTGGTCGGCGGCCAGAACCCGCATCAGACCGTCACCCGCCTGATCACCGATATCGCCGATGCAACCACGCGTCGGCTGCTTGCGCTGGCCGAGGCAGAGCTAGGCCCGCCGCCCGTGCCCTATCTGTGGCTGGCCTGCGGCAGCCAAGGCCGTCAGGAGCAGACAGGTGTCAGCGATCAGGATAATTGCCTGATCCTCGACGATGGCGTCACACCCCCCGATGATGCCTATTTCGCGGCGCTGGCCAAATTCGTCAGCGACGGGTTGGATGAGGCAGGCTATTTCTATTGCCCCGGCGACATGATGGCCACGAATATCAAGTGGCGCCAACCGCTGCGGGTCTGGCGCGATTATTTCCGCCGATGGATCAATGTTCCCAACCCCGAGGCGCAGATGTTGTCATCGGTGATGTTCGACCTGCGCCCAATCGGTGGAGATATGGCGCTTTTCGATGATCTGCAGGCCGAAACCTTGGCCGCGGCGGCGAAGAATTCGATCTTCATGGCGCATCTGGTGTCGAACTCGCTCAAGCATCAGCCGCCCTTGGGCCTGTTTCGCGGTTTTGCCACGGTGCGCTCGGGCGAGCACAAGAACACCATCGACCTCAAGCACAACGGCGTGGTCCCGGTGGTCGATCTGGGCCGCATCTATGCACTGACCGGCCAGTTGCCCGTTGCAAATACCCGCGCGCGCCTGCTTGCCGCGATCGAAGTGGGCGCGGTATCGGCAACAGGCGGGCGCGATTTGCGCGATGCCTATGACATGATCGCCGATATCCGACTGGCCCACCAAGCCGCGCAGATCCGGCGTGGCGAGAAACCCGACAATTTCATGCCCCCCGCTGATCTGAGCGATTTCGAACGCAGCCACCTGCGCGATGCTTTCGTGGTGATCAAAACAATGCAGAATGCCGCTGCCGCTGGCCGTGGCTATCTCAGCTGAAAGGTGAACCACCCTCATGTTCTGGACCCTCGTGACTGTCATCTTCGCAGGCTTTGCCGGCGCCGGTATCGGCTTGGTGCTGCGTCATCTGACACGCAACCGGCTTGCCAAGGGTATCATCCCGGTCTGTGCTGGTCTGACAATGATCGTTGCGACCATCGGACAAGAATATGGCTGGTACGACGGCGCGCGCAGCACGATGGCGGCCGATCTGGTTGTGATCACCACGCGCGAGCAACAAAATTGGTACCAGCCATGGACATTTGTTCAACCTTGGGTACGGGGCTTCATCTCTTTCTCACCCTCCGAGACGGTCGAGACTGCCGAGGGTTCGGGCCTTTTCGCCGTGCAATTGCGCCTGCAGGAACGCTGGCAGCCACAGATGGTGCGCCCTGCACTGTTCGATTGCACGGGCGCACGTTGGACGGATCTCACGGCCGCGATGCGCTTTGACGCCTCCGGTCATCCGGTCGATGCGATCTGGCGCGAAGAGGCGCGCGAGGATGTGATCTTTGCCACCATTTGCGCGACCCACGGCACCGACGGCTGAGCCGCAGGGCCCAAAAAGGGGGGGCATATCCATGTTGAGCCGATTATCCCTGCGCCTGCGGATATTTTTGTTCTTCGCCCTTATGGCCTTTGGCGGTGCGGCACTCGTGATCGCGGGGCTGATCATCGGCTACATGCGGCTGGCCGAGGCACATGCGCTTAGCGCCTTCATCATCGCGGGCGCGGTCGCGATTTTTTCGATCCTCGGCCTGACGACATGGATCTGGGTCTTGTTCGATGAACATGTCGCAAGGCCCGTCGAACGATTGGCCGCCGATCTGCGTGCGCGGGCGCATTCCGAAATCGATCAAGGGATAGATCTCGCGATTGCCCGCTATCTGGGCGATCTGGCACCCGCCGCCGATGCGGTCGCCGCCAACCTGACCGAGACGCGCAACGCGATGGCCATGGCGGTGGGGCGTGAAACCGCGCGGCTCAATGCCGAGAAAACCCGGCTCGAAGCGCTTTTGGCCGAGATCCCCGATGGGGTCATGTTCTGCACCGGCAACCATATGATCGCACTCTATAACGGGCGCTGCCGCGACATCTTGCGTGATGACCCGGCGCTGGGTCTGGGCAGGCCGGTGGCAGGTCTTTTGATGATGGGGCCGATCCGCCAAGCCTATGGGCGTTTGGCGGCACAAACAGGCCCAGAGGGGACCGATATCTTGGTCACCACAAGGCAAGGCGGCCAGCTATTGGAGGCGCGGCTCCGCCTTGTCCACCTTGCCGGGCAAACCGATGGCGCGCCGGGCTATGTGCTGACGCTGCGCGATGTGACCGCCGATCTGAAGGTACAGGCCGAGCGCGCGCATCTGTTGACGCGGCTCTTGACGACACTTGAGGGCTGCCTTCCCGATCTGCCTGACAGCCCCGCCAAGGCCAAGCTTGCCGCGCTGGCCCAAGACACGGCGGCGCGCAAATCGGCGACCGATACCGCATGGTGGCCGATGGAGGCACTCGGCGCCGCCGATCTGGGTGCTGCCCTGCACACGCGCCTCGCGCGGAAAGGTGTGGCCCTTCACCCTGATCTCGACATGACCGAATTGCGCTGCGACGGGTTCGCGATCACCCGCATGCTGGAACGCCTCGCCATGTCGTGGTCCGAGCGCGGAGCGGATGATTTTGTCCTGACGCTGGCATCCAAAGGGCCGGTACATGCAGCACTCAGCCTCGAGGCCGCAGGCAACGCGCCCGATCCCGCGGATCTCGCGCAATGGTTGGCCACCCCGCTGTCCCCCGGCCTGTCGGGCTTTGGTGGCGATGACGTCTTGCTCAGCCATGGCACCCGGATCGGGATCGAACCGGCGGGGCCCGGTCGCCACGCGCTGCGCCTGTCACTCGATCTGGCCGCACCGCGCCCGGTTGGGCCAAGCCGCATGGTGATGTATGATTTCGACCTGTTGCATGCCGCCATTCCCGAAGCCTTGGCCAAGGCTGCGTTGAAATCACTCAGCTATGTGATCTTCGATACCGAAACCACGGGGCTGAACCCGCAAACGGACGAGATCTGCCAGATCGCCGCCCTCCGCGTGGTCAATGGCAAGATCGTGGCTGGCGAACGCTTCGACATGCTGGTCAATCCCGGCCGCCGCATCCCCGCCGCCGCCACGGCGGTGCATCATATCAACGATGCGATGGTGGCTGATGCCGCCGACGTCGTGTCGGCACTGACCCGCTTTCACGCCTTTGCCAAGGGTTCTGTGCTGGTCGCCCATAACGCCCCGTTCGACATGAGCTTTCTGCGCCGCCGCGAGTCCGAGATCGGCGCGCGCTTCGATCAGCCCATCCTCGACACCGTGCTGTGTTCGGCGATCCTCTATGGCCAATCGGCCGAGCATACGCTCGACGCGCTCTGCGCGCGCCTGCATATCCAAATCCCCGATGAAGCCCGCCACACCGCCATCGGCGATGCGATCGCCACCACCGAGGCTTTCCGCAAGATGATCCCGATGCTCGAAGCGGCAGCACTGCCCAATTTGGAAGCATTGATCAAAGCTTTCGACCGCCATAGCCGTTTGATCGAACATCTGAATTGACCCGTACCCCATCGCCGAGCAGCTTCGAACAAAAGGATAGTAATGATCATGGCGCGTGTACCGCTCTACAAGGCCGTTGAGACCGAAATGATCCGCCGGATAACGGCGGGCGAATGGGCTTTGGGCCTGCGCCTGCCAAATGAATTCGGCTTGGCCGCGGAATTCGGCGTCAGCCAAGGCACGATGCGCCGCGCGCTCATCACATTGGAGAGTTTAGGGTTATTGGCGCGCAAACCGGGGCGCGGCACCGTTGTCTGCGCGCCCGCGACCACCCCCGGCACCGCGCAAGCAAGCGCTGCGCAGTCACAACTGCGCGATGCAAACGGCGCGGCCCTGATCTTGGATGTCTACCGCGCGCGCAGCATCACACGCGGCGCCGATGACCTTGAAATGGCCCTGTTCGGCACGGCGCGCCTTGCCACGCTCGAGCGTGTCTTCCTGCGTGACACCAAGCGCGCCGCCCGCGATATGGTCACCCTGCCCGAAAGCTTGATCCCCGCCATCGATGAAGATGCCGATCCCGATCTGGCGGAATTGCTGCACGACGCCGGGCTGGCATTTGATTGCATCGACGAAGAAGTCAGCGCCGCCGTGACGACGATGAGCGCCTCCGTCGCGCTGGCCTGCGACCGCCATACGGCTTTGCTGGTGCTGACACGCATCGCCCGCGACGCCCAAGGCAAAGCCATCGCGCGCCAAGAGTTGCAACTCATCGCCGACGGTATCAGCTACGGCGCGTAACCCTTGATCAAGCTCAACGCGCCTTGCCCATCTTTGCTGTCCAAATACTCCCGCCGGAGGCCCCCGCCGCCCGCAAGGGGCGATGGCAGCCCGGACGGCGCGCCTCAGATCCCATCGATACAGACATATTTCGTATCGAGATAATCCTCGAGGCCTTGGCTTCCGCCCTCCTTGCCAAGCCCGCTTTCCTTGACCCCGCCAAAGGGGGCCTCGACCGTGGTGATCAAGCCGGAATTGATGCCGATCATACCATAGGCCAGCCGCTCGTTCAGGCGAAACGCCCGGCCCAGATCGCGGGTATAGACGTAAGATGCCAGCCCGAACTCGGTGGCATTGGCCATGGCGAGCACCTCCTCCTCGGTCTCGAAGCGGAAGACGGGGGCGAGGGGGCCGAAAATCTCCTCGCGCGCGAAAGCCATGTCTTGCGTCGCGCCGGTCAGGATCGTCGGCTGGAAAAAGGTGCCGCCGAGTTGGTGGCGCGTGCCACCCAGCACGACCTGCGCCCCCTTGGCCTTCGCATCGTCGAGAAATTCCTCGACCTTGGCCACCGCCGCCGCATCGATCAGCGGGCCTTGCGCCACGCCCGCCTCGCGCCCATCGCCCACTTTCAGTGCGCGGGTTTTCTCCACCAGCTTGGCAACAAAGGCATCATGCACGCCCGCCTGCACATAGATGCGGTTGGCGCAGACGCAGGTCTGGCCCGAATTTCGGTATTTCGATACGATCGCCCCGTCCGCCGCCGCATCCAGATCGGCGTCGTCGAAAACGATAAAGGGCGCGTTGCCGCCTAATTCCATAGACACCTTCTTGACCGTATCTGCCGAGGCACGGATCAACTCCTTGCCCACTTCGGTCGAGCCGGTGAAGGTCACCTTGCGGACTTCGGAGCGTTCCATCATCGCGCCTGCAATGGCGCGCGCGGAGCCCGTGACAATGTTCACCACCCCCGAAGGATAGCCGACCTCCTCGGCCAGCGCGGCCCAGGCCAGGCCGCTATAGGGGGTCGCGGTGGCGGGTTTTGCCACCACCGTGCAGCCCACCGCCAGCGCAGGCGCCACCTTGCGCGCCAGCATGGACGAGGGGAAATTCCATGGCGTGATCATGCCCACCACGCCGACCGGGTGCTTGGTCACAAGGATGCGGCGACCATTCACGCCAGCGGGCACGATCTCGCCCTTGGCGCGGCGGGCCTCTTCGGCGAACCAACGGACATATTGCGCGCCGATGGCGATCTCGCCCATGGCCTCGGCCATTGGCTTGCCCATCTCGACAGTCAAAAGCTCGGCCAGCGCCGCCTGATTGTCCATCAGCGCATCATGCAGCTTCCACAAAAGCCCCACCCGGCTCATCAAATCCATCGCGGCAAAGGCCGGAAAGGCGGCAGCGGCGGCATCAATGGCGCGATGGGTCTCGGCCGCGCCACAGGCGGGAACGGTGCCGATCACCTCACCCGTGGCGGGGTTGGTCACGTCGATGGTCTTGGCGCTATCCGCGCCCACCCATGCGCCACCGATAAAATTGCCCTGACGCATCCATTTTTGCCAATCGCTCATCGCATCGCTCCCATCTTGCGGGCCAGATCGAGCATCCGGCACGAAAAGCCCCATTCATTGTCATACCAGCCAAAGACCCGCAGCATCCCGCCCTTGGCGCGCTTGATCTCGGGCCCTTGCACGATCACCGACTCCGGCCGCGCGCGCAGGTCCGTCGAGACCAGCGTCTTTTCGGTATAGCCGATGATTTGCCCGGCTTGGGCCTCGAAAAAGGCTTGTGCCACATCGGCTTGCGGCTTTTCGCGCGTGATCACCGCCAGATCCACGCACGAGACCGAGGCAACGGGCACCCGCACCGCCGACCCGGTGATCCTTCCTGCCAGATACGGCAGAACCACATCGACCAAGATCGCCGCACTTGTCGTCGTCGGCACCATCGAGAGGGCGGCGGCGCGCGAGCGTGCGAAATCATCGCCCATGGGCTGATCGACCGTGGGCTGGCTGCCGGTATAGCAATGAACAGTGGTCAAGAGAGCGCTTTCCAAACCCCATTGCGCATCGATCATCGCGGCGAGCGGCGCCACTGCATTGGTTGTACAAGAGGCATTGGACACGATCCGGTGCGCAGGCAGAAGTGCTGCATCATTGGCACCCAGAACGACGGTCACATCGGCCTCTGGCGATGGGCCAGAGACAAGCACCCGGCCCGCACCGGCATCAAGACCAGCTTCGGCGAAACTGCGCGTACGGGCAAGCCCTGTGCATTCCATCACCACATCGATGGCCGACAGGTCGAGCAAGGCCAGATCAGGCACTTGGGTAAAAGGTATCTCACGCGCGCCGATGCGCAAAATCCCCTCGCCAGCAGTGACCTCTTCAGGCCAAGGGCCGAAGACGCTGTCATATTGGAACAGATATGCGCAGGTTTTCAGCGGCGCGATATCGTTTAGCGCCACGATCTCGATCTCGGGCCAGCCGCCGCCCAGCCATGCGCGTAGAACCGACCGGCCGATGCGCCCGAACCCGTTGATAGCAACCTTGATGGTCATGCGCGCGCTCCCTTTGGCTGAAGTGATGCCGCCCCGTGACGCTCGGCGCAAGGGGGCCATTCCCCCGCCTGTGGCCACGCGATAAGCTAGGCGCAACAGCGGGGGTGGTACATGGACGGCAACAATCGACAAAGGCGCGTGACCTCAAGCCATTGGGGTGCCTTCGAGGTCGAGACCGAGGGCGACAGGATCATCGCAACATATCCCTTTGGCCCCGATCCATCGCCACCCGCAATCCCCGCGATCTTGCCCGCGGCCGTGCATCATCCCTCGCGCATAGCGCGCCCCGCCATCCGTCGGGCATGGCTGGCCACACGCGACCGCGCGGGTCGGGGCGATGGCGATTACGTGACCCCGCCATGGGACGAGGCGCTGGATATCGCCGCCGCCGAACTCGACCGCATCCGCAAGACCCACGGCAATGGTGCGATTTATGGCGGCTCCTACGGCTGGGCCTCGGCCGGGCGGTTCCACCACGCGCAGGGGCAGGTGCATCGTTTCCTCAACATGATTGGCGGCTATGTCGCAAGCTTCGGCAGCTATTCCACCGGCTGCGCGCAATCCATCATGCCCCATGTCTTCGGCGAGAATTTCCTGACCCTGACCTACGAGGTGCAGGACAGCTACGCCACCATTGCAGAACATACCCAAACGCTGGTCATGTTCGGCGGCATCAATCCCAAGAATTCCATGGTCTCGATGGGCGGCATCACCGAGCATCAGACAGGCGGTTGGTTCGACCGCTTCGCCGAAACGGGCATGACCCGGGTCAACATCGGCCCCCAGCGCACCGACGCGCCCGAAGGCTGCGACTGGCTCCCCTGTCGCCCCGGATCTGATACGGCTTTGATGTTGGCGCTCGCCTATGTGCTGGAAACCGAGGGGCTGGCCGATCACGCCTTTCTCGACCGCTACAGCACGGGCTATGACCGTTTCCGCCCCTACCTGTTGGGCGACACGGACGGCACCCCCAAATCCCCCGAATGGGCCGCGCCGCTGACGGGCGTCAGCCCGGAAAAGGTGCGCGCCCTTGCCCGCCGCATGGCCACGACCCGCACGCTGATCACCGTCGCATGGTCGCTGCAACGCGCCGAGCATGGCGAACAACCTTATTGGATGTCCGCCGTTCTGGCGGCAATGCTGGGCCAGATCGGCCTGCCCGGCGGCGGTGTGGGCTATGGCTATGGCGCGATCGGCGGCATCGGCAAGGATTTCAAACCCATCGGCGGCATGACCCTGCCGCAAGGGGACAACCGGGTTTCCGATGTTATCCCGGTGGCGCGTGTCGCTGACATGCTGCTCAATCCCGGCCAGCCCTATGACTTCAACGGCGAACGCCGCATCTACCCCGATATCCGCCTTGTCTATTGGGCAGGTGGCAATCCGTTCCACCACCATCAGGATCTGAACCGCCTGCACCGGGCGTGGGAGCAGCCCGAAACGATCATCGTGAACGAACCGTGGTGGACCGCGACCGCCCAGCGCGCCGATATCGTCTTTCCCGCCACCACCCCCTACGAGCGCGAGGATATCGGGCGCTCCCCGCTCGACGACTACCTCTTCCACATGCCGCAACTGATCCCGCCCGTGGATCAGGCGCGCGATGATTACGCAATCTTCGCAGGGCTGGCCGACCGCCTTGGCGTGGGCGAGACCTTCACCGAGGGACGCGACCCCGCCCAATGGATCGCGCATCTTTATCAAGGCCTGCAAGATCGCGGCGCGGCGGCGGGTGTTGCGGTACCAAGCCTTTCGGAGTTGCGCGCGATGAACTGGGTCAAGCTCGACCTTGCGGCGGAGGAACAGCCCAAGCCCGTCCTGCGCCGTTTCCGCGCCGATCCCGACGGCGCGCCGCTCAAGACGCCATCGGGCAAGATCGAGATCTTCTCGGACCGGATCGACAGCTTCGGCTATGAGGATTGCCCCGGCCATCCGGTCTGGCTGCCGCCCAAGGAATGGCCGGGGGCCGCAACCGCCGAGGCCCCGCTGCATCTGGTGTCACCGCAGCCGGGCGACAAGCTGCATTCCCAGCTTGAGGCCGCCTTGGCCGATGTGGAGGGCGCGCGGCCCGAGACCGTTCTTATACATGAAAAAGATGCCAAATCCCGCGGCATCGCCACGGGCGATCTGGTGCGGGTGTTCAACGGGCGCGGTGCCGTGCGTGCGCGGGCAAAGGTGACGAGCGACATCTTGCAAGGGGTGGTGGCGCTGCCAACTGGCGCTTGGGTCGGGGGGCCCGGTCAGAACATGGATATGAACGGCAACCCCAATGTGCTGACGCGGGATGTCGGCACCTCGCGCTTGGGCCAAGGCACCAGCGCCCATTCGGCGTTGGTCGAGGTGGAGAAGCTCTAGGGGGCGCAAAACTGCAGTTTTGCTGATCGAAAATCCGCAGAGTTCCGGTTGGGAAAACCGTTTCCGCCGCGCCGCCACAGACTCCGCCACGGCCTGCTTGTAG
>NZ_CBFIIK010000033.1:0-22664 GCF_965662675.1 Roseicyclus sp.
CAACCATGCCGCCCGCGCCAAGGGCAGCGCGCCCACCCTGATCGGCCCTGCCGTGACGCCGTCGATCGCGGCCAACTCGGCCTCGGCCTGCGCCAGTTCCGCCAAGGCCAGCCGCGCGGCCCGCGCCAAGGCCTGCGCCGCGCGGCCCGCGCGCATGCCTTGGCTGGCACGGGTGAACAAGGCGCGTCCGGCCTCGGCTTCCAGCGCGCCGACACAGCGCTGCACACTGGGCGGCTTCAGCCCAAGGCGCGCGGCAGCGGATGCGAAGCCGCCATTTTCCACCGTGGCGATCAGCGCGTGCAACTGCGCGGCGCTGGCGGTCAGCCCCAGCCGCGGTGAAAGATCGGCAAAGGCCTGATCCAAAATGGAAAACGCACGCAAGACCCGCGGATGAAGCGCGTGGCCGCGCGCCGTTAACGCACCGCCCATCCGCCGCATGAACAATGGTCCGCCCGCGCGACGCTCCAAGGCGGCAAGCGCTTGGCTGGCGGCGGGTTGTGACACCGCACATTGTGCCGCCGCCACCGAGAGGCTTCCGCCCGCATGCAGCGCCAGAAAGAGCCGCAGATGGCGCAGATTGTCACTCAGCCCCCGGCTCATAGATCACCGCTCACAGCCGCGCCAAAACCCGGTCGAGACGCGCGATCAGGTCGTCCTCGCCCGGATCGGCATGGGTGGCGGCGACGATATCTTGCCACTGGGCCGTGGCGCTGCTCAGACCGGGGTAAAGCCCCAAGCCTTCGACCGTTTTTGCGACTTCGCGCAGTTCGGCCGCGCGCCGCGCGCCATGCACGACCATCCGCTCGATATTGTAGGCCCCGCGCTTGCGCCACGCGATATCGGGGTCGGAGGCCTCGAGCGAGGCGATCACCTGTTGCTCGACGCCCGCACGACGGGCGGACAGGAAACATTCGGCCACCAAGGCCTCCAGCCCCTTGATCATCACCGAGCGCAGCATCTTGATGGTCGAGGCGGCACCGACCGTATCGCCCACCACCTCGGGGTGCATCCCTAGTGCGGCAAGGGCCAGGGCGGCCGCCTCGGCCTTGGGCGCGGCCAATTTGACCGGCACAAGATGCTTCTTGGGATGGACCGGCGCCATGATCGCCATGTCGATGTAATGGGCCCCCGCCCCTTCGATCGCGGTGGCGGCGTGGCGCTTGGTGTCGGGCGCGCAGGAATTACCATCGAGCCACAGCGCGCCGGGCTTGAGTGCGCCCGAAGCGGCCGCCGCCATCGCAGCCTCGGCCGCGCGATCGGCGGTGATCAGGCAAAACACCAGATCGGCATCCTTGAGCGCGCGGGCCAGATCGGGCGCAGGCGTCACCCCATGGGCTGCTTGCCGCGCCGCCATCGCCGCGTGCTGATCTTGCATCGTTATTTTCACATCGAAGGCGGTGATCCGCGTTGGATCATCCAAGGCCCAACCGCTGACAAAGGCTGTTGCCGCCTCTCCGAAACCAATCATGGCGATACGGGTGGTCATCGGCGCTGTTCCTTTGCGGATATAGACATCGTCTAACACCAAGGCTTGCATGACAGCACCGTCTTGTCGAGGTAAAGAAGTATATTCTTATATTCCAGATCGCGGTTTGGATTTGCCAGCACGCCCTGGATTGCGGATGATGCATGACCGCTTGCAAGGGACAAGATCATCATGACCGAACAACCAACAGCCCTCATCATCTCGGCCCATGCTGCAGACTTCGTATGGCGCTGCGGCGGTGCCATCGCGCTGCATGCCCAGATGGGCACCCGCGTGACGGTGGCCTGTCTGTCCTTTGGCGAGCGCGGCGAAAGCGCAAAGCTGTGGAAAGAGGGCAAGACGCTGGAAGAGGTCAAGGCGATCCGCCGCGCCGAGGCGGAAGCCGCCGCCGCGGTTCTGGGCGTGCATGAGCTGGTCTGCTTCGATCTGGGCGATTACCCGCTGCATCTTGAGCGCGAGGATAAATACGCGCTGGTCGATCTGATCCGCCGCGTGCAGCCCGCCTGGATGATGAGCCATAGCCAATACGACCCCTACAACACCGACCACATGTACATGACGCAAATCGCGCTCGAAGCGCGGATGATCGCGCAGGCTTGGGGTCACAATCCCGGCCAAAAGGTTCTGGGCGCGCCGCAGCTTTACCTGTTCGAGCCGCACCAGACCGAACAGATGGGGTGGAAACCCGATGTCTTCCTCGACATCACGCCGGTCTGGGACAAGAAACGCGCTGCGATGGAACATATGAACGGCCAAGCCCATCTGTGGGAATACTACACCCGCGTGGCCCAACAGCGCGCCAATCATTTCAAGCGCAATTCCGGCGGTCAATCGGGCGGGCGCGATTGCAAATATGCCGAAGGCTTCCAGTCGGTGTTCCCGCGCACGGTGGATGCGCTATGAGCGGCGTCGTGATCCAAAACATCCCGCGCGCAGAGGCGGATGTCATTGCCGCACTCGCGCAAGCGGGCGTGGCCACGGTGCATGAGGCGCAGGGGCGCACGGGATTGATGGCCGCCAAGATGCGGCCCATCCAAGACGGGATTGCGCGCGCAGGCAGTGCCGTGACCATCAGCGCGCCGCCCGGCGACAATTGGATGGTCCATGTCGCCATCGAACAGCTACAACCGGGCGATTTTCTGGTTCTCGCCCCCACAAGCCCCTGTGACAACGGCTATTTCGGCGATCTTCTGGCGACATCCGCCATGGCGCGGGGATGCGTCGGGTTGGTGATCGATGCGGGCGTGCGCGATATCCGCGATTTGCGCGCGATGGGCTTTGCGGTCTGGTCGACCGCGATCAGCGCGCAGGGCACGGTCAAGGAGACGCTGGGATCGGTCAACATCCCGATCGTTTGTGCCGGTGCCGCGGTGCAGCCCGGCGATTTGATCGTCGCCGATGATGACGGTGTGTGCGTGGTGCCGCAGGCGCAAGCGGTCCATGTGCTGGCCGAGGCGCAAAAGCGCATGGCCGCGGAAGAGGCCAAGCGCGTCCGGCTTGCCACGGGCGAACTGGGCCTTGATATGTACGCCATGCGCGAACGGCTAGCTGAAAAGGGCCTGCGCTATGAGTGAGGGCATCCCCTGCCTTTGGATGCGGGGGGGCACATCCAAGGGGGCGTATTTTCTGGCGCGCGATCTACCGGCCGAGCGGGCGGCGATCGATGATCTGCTCTTGCGGATCATGGGCAGCCCCGATCCGCGCCAGATCGACGGGATCGGGGGGGCCGATCCCTTGACCTCCAAGGTGGCGATCCTGTCACCATCGGCGCGCCCGGATGCGGATGTGGATTACCTGTTCTTGCAGGTGTTCGTGGATCAGGCGCTGGTCAGCGATGCGCAGGGCTGCGGCAATATCTTGGCCGGTGTCGGCCCCGCCGCGATCGAGCGGGGCTTGGTGGCCGCGCAACCGGGCGAGACGCCAGTGCGCATCCACATGGTCAACACCGGCGAAGTGGCCGTGGCGCGTGTGGCGACGCCGGGGGGCCGCGTCAGCTATGATGGCGACGCGCGCATCGACGGGGTGCCGGGGGCGCATGCGGGCATTCCCTTGATGTTCGCGGGACTTGCGGGGTCGATGACGGGGGGGCTGATGCTGCCCAGCGGCGCGCCTGTTGACCGGATCGAGGGGGTGGACTGCACGCTGATCGACATGGGCATGCCGATCGTCGTGATGGATGCCGCCGATTTCGGCCTTGCCGGCCAAGAGCGGCGCGAGGCGCTGGACGCCGACGCGGCGCTGAAAGCCCGGATCGAGGCGATCCGCCTGATCGCCGGGCCGATGATGGGATTGGGCGATGTGACCCTTAAAAGCGTACCCAAGATGACGCTGGTCTCGCCCGCCACGGCGAGTGGCACGATCTCGACCCGCAGCTTCATCCCCCATCGCTGCCATGCCACCATCGGCGTTTTCGCCGCCGTCAGCGTGGCCGCGGCCGCTGTGCTGCCCGAAGGGCCTGCAGCGCGGTTGGCAAAGCTGCCTGCCGATGATTTTTTCCGCATCGAACACCCCACGGGTGCGGCCGAGGTGATGCTCGCGCGTGACGCCACAGGCGCGATCACCGCCGCTGGCACGCTACGCACCGCGCGCAAGCTGATGGATGGGTTGGTTTTTCCGGGGCCTGCGCGGCCTAGCCCGTGATCCCCTGATAGATCAACCGCAGCGAGATCAAGATCAGCAAGATATCGAGCGCGCGCTTGAAATTCACATCCGACATGCGGTTCAGCACCAGCTTGCCCGCATAGGTCCCCACCAGCCCCGCCACGATCAGCGCCACGATCACGCCAGCCCATTCGCCGAAGGCAAAGCCCAACAGCCCGAAGATCACCACCTTCAACGCATGCTGCACTGTCATCAGCGTCGCATGGGTCGCCACATGGGCGTGGCGGTCGAGCTTGAAGGATTTGGTGTAATTGGCCACGAACACCCCCGTCGCGCCGAAGAACATGGTCAGGAAGCTGGAAATTCCCCCCGCCATCCATGGCAGCCGCGTCAGCCAAGCGGGCGGCTTGGCCAGCACAGACCAGATGATGAAAAACCCCAAGCCAATCTGCACGGCATTTGGTGGCAAATCGACGACCACCAACCCGCCAAGCGACGCCCCGATGACCGAGCCCAGCACGAAACCGCCCAAGGCCGGCCGATGCAGATAGCGATAAAGCATCGCCGCCCGCCCGGCATTGGACCCAAGCTGCACTACCCCATGCACCGGGATGATCGCCGCAGGCGGCATGAGTGTCGCCATGAACACAAGCAACAGCGCCCCACCCCCGATCCCCAAGGCGGCCGTGATGAATGAGCCGACAAAGCTCATCACCACCAAGACCCAAAAGGCCAGTTGCGTCAGCCCCTCGGGCAAGGTGGTAAGGATGTCCAACATCGGTCTTTCTCTACGATCTTGCTCAGCTCTTGGGCGGATGCGCGCGGCGGATCACCGGCGATGCAACTTGGTCCGAGATCGGGATATCAAGCAACATCGCCCCCTCACCCGCCGCGAAATCGGCAATCAAACCGGGCAGCACGGCCAGATCGCCCAACCGCGCACCCTTTATCCCAAAGCCCCGCGCGATGGCCGCCAGATCGGTATGACCGAACACCGCACCCGCGTCGGACAGCCCCTCGGCCCTGAGCTTGTGAATTTCCGAGCCGTAAGCGCCGTCATTCAGCGCCACGATCAGGATCTTCAGCCCATGGCGCGCGATGGTCTCCAACTCCTGCATATGCATGAGCAGGCTGCCATCGCCATCGAACAGGACCACGGGGGTATCGGGCCGCGCGGCGGCCACACCCATAGCAAAGGGCAAGCCGTTTCCGATCGCGCCAAACTCGCGGATCGTCAGGAAGCGGCGCTGCGCGCGCGAGGGCCTTTGCGCGGTGAAATAGGAACAATGGCCCGAGGAGTTCACCATCTCCCAGTCCTGCGGCAAATGGGTTTCCAATTCGGCGATCACGTCGCGCGGATCATGCAGGCCGGGGATAGGGTCGAATGCGGTGCTGTCGGCGGGCGCTGTGGCGATGCGGTGGGCAAGCGCGTCGGTCCGCCAGCCCGGATCACAGGGCGAAAGTGCTGCGAGGATCGCCTCCACCCCCAGCCGTGCATCGGCGCGCAGATGGTCATGGGCGGCGATCCGGCCCTGCGCCAATGTCGTGGGTTCCGTGTCGATCTGCAGCACGCGCGCCTTGGGCCACAACTTGCCCCCATCGGCATTGTGATGGCTAAGCGAGGTGCCGACCGCGATCACGAGATCAGCCTCGGCAAAGCAATCGCGCGCGGTCTCGGTCGCGAAACCGCCCGCGACGTTGAGGTTGAAGGGATGGCCCGCGAAAAGCCCCCGCGCGGGCAGCGTGGTGGCCAAAAGACCGCCCAAGCGGTCGGCCAAGTCCGCGCAAGCCGCACCCGCCCCGCTCTCAACAGCGCCAAGCCCTGCCATGACGACCACGCGCTTTGCCCCCGCCACCAGCGCCACGGCGCGCGACAGATCGTCGGGATTGGGCGGCATGGGTGAGGTCACAGGCATCAGGCTGGACGAGGGGGCGGGCAAATCCCCCTGCCCCGTCCAAGCCGCGTTCTGCAGGTCGAAGGGGATGCCGACGACGACAGGCGCGCGCGTCATCCGCGCCTCGAGGAAGGCATCGCGCAACCCCTCGGCCAGCCGCGCGGGATGGTGCAGCGCGCGATAGGCCGCCCCCGTCGCCGCGACGAAGGGAGCCTGATCGATCATCTGGTTGTACCATGCCGATTTCAGCGGCGCCTCACCCGCCAGCACCACCAGCGGAATGCGCGCGCGCACCGCCGCAGGCAGGGCCGTGGCCAACTGCGTCAGGCCGGGGCCGCAGGTGACGGTGGCAAAGCCCACGCCGCCGGTCTTGCGCGCATGGGCCATTGCGGCGGCCACAGCGCAATGCTCGTGGCGGACATAGATCATCGGGCAGCCCGCCTCGGCGAGCCGCGTGGCGAAATTCATGTTGGCGTCACCCAAAAGCGCGAAACACGCGCCGGGTTCCTCTTGCGCCGCCACATCGGCCAAGACGTCAAAAGCGTGCCGCCCCATCGCGCCGCTCACCCCTGCAAAAGGCCGGGAGGCACCATCGCCTCGCCCCGCGCGATCATCCGCGCGGTCCGCACCAGCCCCGCCGATTTCATCACGAAACCGGCCGCGGTCTGGTCGTAGTCAACCGTCACCTCGATAATCCCCATCGGATGCTCGATCTTCATCAACGCGGGCACCTCGTTGGGGATGACGCCCAGACCATCGGCCACAGTGCCGGGGGTCAGCGTGCAGGCGGCAAGGCACTGGCTGCCCGTGACCGCCATCGAGGGGTGGCAATTCCACGGCATGAAATAGCGCGCCGAAATCGCGCCGCCGTGGCGGGGGGCTGACAGCAAGCCGATCTTGGGCATGACGGATTTGGTCACATCGCCCAAACCCATGCGCCGCCCGGCCTCAAGCCGCATGGGCTCCATCTTGGCATAGAGATCACGGTTAGCGTCGAGTTCTTCTGCGGTCTCGTAGCCCGTGAGGCCGAAATCGGCGGCGCGCCCGATCATCATCGGCATGGCCACATCCATCAAGGTGACCTCGATCCCGTCAATCACATCGCGCGGCTTGCCGGTGGGCAGGAAGGCCCCGCAAGATGAGCCCACCACATCGAGGAATTGAAGGCCCACAGGGGCGGCCGTGCCGGGAACACCGTCGATCGCGGTCGTGCCCTCATAGCTCACACGCCCGCCGGGGGTATGCACCCGCGCCTCGACCGTGGCGCCGGTGTTGACAGCCCGGATACGCACGGTGGTCACACCATCTTGCGCCGCGACCAAGCCCATCTCGATGGCGGCGGGGCCGACACCCACAAGGATATTGCCGCAGGTCGGTTTGAAATCGACCAGCGCCTCTTCCACGGCGACTTGGCCAAAGAAATAATCCACATCGATCCCCGGCGCGTCGGATTTCGAAAGCATCGCGACCTTGGTCGTCACCGCCACGCCGCCGCCCAGACCATCGATATTCTGCGGATGGCCCGCGCCCACCACGGCCACCAGCACACGGGCCAAGGCATCCAGGTCCTCGGGCAGATCGACACGGTGGAAATAGGGCCCGCGCGAAGTGCCGCCGCGCATGAACAGGAACGGAATTGGATCTTGGTATAGGGCGTTTGTCATGTTCATATCTCAGGTAAAGGGCCATGGCAGATCGACGTAGTTTTGCAGCAAGCCCGGCGGGAAATCGCGGTTCAGAAGATCGGCGAAGAACAAGATGAAGCCAAGGCCCACCGCTGCGAATACTAGCGCCATAGCCCAAGAAAGCCCTGCCCGAAGCCGGAAAAAACCCACGAAAAACAGCGCCAAGGCGATGATGAAGCCAAAAAGCCCCGTTAGCACCAAGAGCCCGAAGAACCATGCCAAGGTGCCCCAGAGTGAATGGGGTGCCTCGCCATCATCGCCGCCGGTTTCCATGTCGATGAAAACATCATCGGTCTCGGGCCGCAAGATCATCCGCACCATCAACGCCAGACAGCCCAAAAGCGTCACGATGCCAACGGTCAGCGGAAAGACCTTGTCGCCAAAACGCGAGACGGTGGCCGCATCCACGGTAGCAATGGCGACATAAAGCGTGATCAGGCCCAAGAACATAAGCGGCGCGCGCTTGGTGCCGGTATGTGTGGTGATATTCTCGCGGATGTTCTTGGCTTGGCGGATGCCGATGACGATGGACAGCACCGTCAATATCAACAGCGTCACGGTGATGGGCGAGACCAGGTAATCGATCCCCGCCTCGAAACTGCGCCGGAAGCGCGCGGCCCCAATCTGGGTCGCCATGTTCACGAATTGCTCGGCCTGTGTGGATAGAACGAAGCCGATCAGAAAAGCGGGGCGCGAATAATCGAAGCGGCGCAAGAAGATGCCGATGACACCAACCAGGACAAGCGCGATCAGATCGCCAAATGACATGCGTGACTGGAAGGCAGCAAAAGCGATCATCATGAACAAGAATGGGGCCAGCAGCGTGAAACGGATCGTCGTCAGCCGCGCGATCTGACCCGACAAGAGCACGCAAAGCCCCGCACCGACCACATTGGCAAGCGCCAGAGACCACACGATCGTATAGGTGATATCGAGGTCTTGGCGGATCATCGCAGGCCCCGGCGACATGCCCAAGAGGGCCAAGCCACCCAAGAACACCGCCATCGAGCCCGATCCGGGGATGCCGAAGATCAGCGTCGGCACAAGGCCACCGCCCTCTTTCGCGTTGTTCGAGCTTTCGGGCGCGATCACGCCGCGGATATCGCCTTGACCGAACTGCTCGCGGTTCTTGGAACTCTGCACGGCATAGCCATAAGCGATCCAATCCACGACTGAGCCGCCAAGCCCCGGGATCACGCCGACGATCACGCCGATCCCCGCGCATTTCGTTGACAGCCATTTGTTGGCCCACCAATCGCGCAGCCCCTCGGCCCAGCCTGCGCCCAACATCCCCGATTTTGAGATGGCGCGGTCTTGCCGCAAGAGCGAGACGACCTCAGGGATCGCATAGATGCCAAGGCCGATGATCACCAATTGCAGACCATCAACCAGATAGGGGAAATCATAGCTCGACATCCGCAGCGAGCCGCCCGCAGGGGCCGCACCAATGGTGCCGACCAAGATGCCAAGCCCCGCAGCCACCACGCCCTTGAGCGGGATGCGCCCCGCCAAGATCGCCACCATCGACATGCCGAGGATCGTGATCATCAGCATCTCGGGCAGGCCGAAGGCCAGGATCAGGGGGCGCGCGACAAAGATAATCGCGGTGAGCACCAAGGCCCCCAAAAGCCCGCCGTAAAGCGACGAAACAAAGGCAGCTGATAGTGCGCGCGCCGCCTGCCCCTTGCGCGACAGGGGGAAACCATCCAGCACGGTCGCTTGGCTGGACGAACTGCCCGGTATGCCCAGAAGGACCGAGGAAAATGTATCCGATGTGGGGACCACAGCGATCAAACCCACCATCAGCGCAAGGCCAGAGATCGGGTCCATCCCGAACATGAAGGGCAAGACCAGCGACAACCCCGCGATCCCGCCAAGCCCCGGCAAAACCCCGATCGACAGGCCCAGCAAAACGCCCGCGACCATGTACATCAACTGTTCCGGCTGAAAAATCAGAAAAAGGGCATTGATCAGCGCCGGTCCGGCGGTGGCGAGCAGGTCCATCGGCTCAGTCCTTATTGTAATTCTTGTCGTTACGACCCCGGTCGGACAGGGCGACAGCGCCGCCCTGCCCCACCAGAAAGGAAGCCCGGCACATCATTGGATATGCCGGGCAGGTTTTGGGTCACTGAAGGGAAACACCGAAGCTTTCTTGTAGCCAGTTAACGACGAATTCACGCGCCTCAGGCTGGACCTGCGTGCCCAGACGGAAGGCCGCTTGTGCAGCGCCACCGGTCATCTGCGGATAGACGCCCAGTTCCTCGGCTGCGACAGCCCAGAAATCATCGCGCGCGAAGATCTCATCAAGCGCCTTGGTGTAGGCATCGACCATCTCTTGCGAGGCCGTGCCGGGCAAGAAAAGCATCTTGTTGGCCGGGAAGCCCGCTGTGAAGAAGGTCACCCACGCATCCCAGGCAAGGCCTTCGGTCTCGCAGCCGGGCGTCGCTTCGCAAACCTCGGCGAAGGTCGGGATGTCGGGGAAGGATGGATCGCGGATGATGTTGCCCTCGTCATCCAGCGCGCCCCAAGCCATCATCGGCACGGCCAAGCCGCCATCGACCAAGGGCTGGACGGCCTGAATGTAAGAAGAACTGGTTTGGTAATCGATATTCGCCTCACCGCGCTCGAACATAAGACGGCCGTCACCGCGCCCTTCCATGCCCAGAACGGAATCGACGTTCAGGCCCAACATCTGCCATGCAAGGTTCGGCACGAGGTCAAGGCCCGTGGCGCTTTGCACGCCCCAGATGAAGTTTTCATCGCGCAGGCTTGAGGCATCCAGACCGCTCATCTTGGCGGCTGTATCAGGCGGCAAATAGGCCACGCCGCCTGTGCCCGATACCAACAAGACCTTCCAGTCGTTGTATTCATAACGCACGCGCGGATCGCCCAAGAGATAGGGGAACTGGGTCGAGCCCGAGGTGCCGAAGATCAGCGTGCCGTCATCGGTGGTCTGTTCTTGGAACCAGTTTGCCCCCGTGGTCGAGCCGCCGCCGGGGCGATAGCCCACCACCACTGTGGGATTGCCCGGCAAATGCTGGGTCAGGAAGGGGGCCATCACATTCGCCCAGCGCGCAGTACCGCCCGACTCTGAGAAGGGGATCACGAATTCGACGGTTTTGCCCGACAGATCGACCTGGGCCGATGCCGTCCCGGCGAGTGCGGTGGTTGCAGCCAGAATGGCCGCCGCGCCGACCAAGCGGCGTGCAGTTTGTTGGAACATGGTATTTCCTCCTTGGACTTTTAGGGTTTGCATCTCGTCTCCTCCTTCGATGCTGCTTTCGGTTATTCGCTCTTGGCCGCCATGAGGGCGGCACCTTCAACACCGTGGCGCACCAGCGCCTCAGCGAAGAACCCATCCGCGAGAGATCGCGAAATGATATGATCGAGGCGGTTGATCAGCTTCGCCTCCAGCGCTTTGGGGATGCCCAAGGCCTGTTCGATGAGCATGAAATATGGCTCGATCAGGCGCAGGCCGCCGATCCGCGCCGCATCCGCTTCAAGCTGCCCGCGCACGCCTGCGGCAACATCAAGACCAAGCCGCAGAAAGGTATCAACCACCTCGGGCGAGGTGCTTTCGCGCATCAAGGTCGCTTTGCGGATGGTGCGGGTCAGAAACAGATCATAGGCGCTGCCACGCCCGACACCGATCAAGACGCCGCTTTGGTCGACATCCTCGTTGCAAAGGTAGGTGGAATGCTCGCGCACAAGGTAATTTCCTTGGATCGCAAGATAGGGGCGGGTAAAGGCGACCTTGTCCGCGCGGGCCGGATCGGCGGCGAAAAAGCCGAGGTCACAGGCACCATTGCCGACAGCGGCGGTAGCATCCTTCGCCGCGTCGAAGGTCATCAACTGGCATGCAAGGCCAAGCTCATCTGCGATCCGCCGGGCCAGATCGACCGAAACCCCGGCGGGCGATCCTTTGGCATCGCGATAGGCAAGGATCGGGTTGCCGTAGTTGATTGCGACGCTCAGCACACCCGGGATTGCCGTGGCAAGGGTATCGCCCTGTTCCAAGACCGCACCCATCATGCCGCCCCGCCCTGCAACAGCGCCTCGGGCACCAGCACGGCGCCTTCCATCAAGCGGCGCGCGCTGCGGCTCATGGTGACGGAGGTGACGGCCCAAGCGCCATCGCGCATCGCGGTTTGCGCGCCGACCGACAGGGTTCCCGACGGGTGGCCAAAGCGCAGGCCCGAGCGCGCGCCGCCCAGCGTTTGACTGACCACCGTGCCGGGAATGGCCGCCGCCGCCGCAAGCCCCACCGCACCTGTGCCGGTCATGGCGTGGTGCAGCTTGCCCATGGAAAAGATGCGCGCGTTTATCTGGATATCATCGGCCGCCACCGCCTGCCCGCTGGAAGCGACATAGGACCGAGGCGGGGCGACAAAGGCGAGTTTCGGCGTATGGGGGCGCAACAGCGTGGCCTCATCGACCGTTGCGGCAACGCCCATGACCACCGCGCAATGGGCGCGGATCGCCTCGGCGCGCGCAAGCAGCGCGGTATTGCCGTTAATGTCGGCCTGCAGTTCCGCGCCGGTCAGCCCGAGGGTCGCGGCGCTCACGATGATCGCGGGATTGCCCGCGTTGATCAGCGTGGCCTCGATCGGGCCGACACCGGGGATATCGCGCGTCTCGATCACCTTGCCCGTGGGAAACATCCCCTCGGACTGGGCGGCGTCTTGCAAAAACTCGAGCGGGATTTCAGCGGCGGGAAAGGTGACGCCGTCGAGCACGAAATCGCCGCCCTCGACCACCTTGCCGTTCTGCACCGGCACCTGCGCGATAATCTTGGCGCGGATGTTGGTCTGCCAGATCCGGACGGTGACCACCCCGTTTTCAGGCGATGCCACCAGCCCTTGCGAGATGGCAAAGGGCCCCACGGCCGAGGTCAGGTTGCCGCAATTGCCCGACCAGTCGATCACCGGATCCCCGATCGAGACCGCGCCAAAAGTATAGTTCACATCGCAATCATCGCGCTCGGCCGGGCCGATAATGACCACCTTGGTGGTGCTCGATGTGCCACAGCCCATCCCGTCGATCTGCTGGCCATAGGGATCGGGGCTTCCGATCACGCGCAGCAAGACACGCTCGCGGATGGTCGGATCACTGGGCAGCCAATCCTTGTGGAAAAAGACGCCCTTGCTGGTGCCGCCGCGCATAAACACGGCCCGGATCGGGGTTTGCATCATGAGTGCTGCCCTTCTGTTTGCCTGTTGAAAATTTCCCGCAAAACGAAGGGCACGATGCCGCCATGGCGGTAGTATTCGACCTCGATCACGGTATCGAGGCGCACCAGCAGTGGCACCTCGACCACGCTGCCATCGATGCGCGACACGACCAAGGTCGCGGCCTGTCGCGGTGCCAACGCCCCCTCCAGCCCTTCGATGTCAAAGCTTTCCGAGCCGTCAAGCCCAAGGCTTTCGCGCGAAAAACCCGGCGCGAATTCCAGCGGCAAGACGCCCAGCAGCACAAGGTTCGAGCGGTGAATGCGCTCGAAGCTTTCGACGATGACGGCATTCACGCCCAAAAGCCGTGTGCCCTTGGCCGCCCAATCGCGCGCCGATCCGGTGCCGTATTCCTTGCCGCCAAACACGATCATCGGCGTGCCTTGGTCCTGATAGGCGGTCGCCGCATCGTAGATGGGCATGATCTCGGTCTGGCCCGAGGGGGCGCGATAGATCGTTCGCCCGCCTTCCTCGGGGGCGCCATCATTGCGGAGCGGCAGCATCAGGTTCTTGATGCGCCGATTGGCAAAGGTGCCGCGCATCATGACCTCGTGATTGCCCCGCCGCGAGCCGTAGGAATTGAAATCGCAGGGCGCCACATCGAGGGCTTGGAGATATGCACCGGCGGGCGTGTCAGCGCGGATCTCGCCCGCAGGGCTGATATGGTCGGTGGTCAGCGAGTCGCCAAACATCGCCAAGGCGCGGGCCGCGACGATGCGCCGATTGGGTTCGGGCGTCAGGGCAAAGTCATTGTAAAAGGGCGGTTGCAACAAATAGGTCGATTGCGGCCAGTTATAGATCTGCCCTGACCCGGACGCCAAACCATCCCAATCGGCCCCACCATCGCCAAGTCGCGCGGTCGCCCGGTAGGATGCAACGCCGACATGATCGCGGATTACGCCCTCGACCTCGGCATCTGTGGGCCAAACATCATGAAGGAAAACCGGCAAACCGTCCTTGCCAGTTCCAAGAGGCTCTGTCGTGATGTCAATGGTCATGGAGCCCGCCAGCGCATAGGCGACGACCAGCGCGGGCGAGGCAAGGAAATTGGCCTTGAGGCTGCCATGCACACGGGCCTCGAAATTGCGGTTGCCCGACAAAACGGCGCAGCAGACATACTGTTCCTCGTCCACCACGCGCTCGATCGCGGGATCAAGCGGCCCGGAAAAACCGATGCAGGTCGTGCAGCCATAGGCCACAACGTCAAAGCCAAGCGTTGACAGCGGCGACAAGAGCCCCGCGCGACCAAGGTAATCAGTCACCGCGCGCGATCCCGGCGCGAGTGACGTCTTGATATGGGGCGCGACCGCCAGCCCCAGATCGACCGCCTTGCGCGCCAAAAGGCCGGCGGCCACCATCGCAGAAGGGTTGGAGGTGTTGGTGCATGAGGTGATCGCCGCGATCAAGATATCGCCATGGCCGACAGTCACATCACCCGACACCGCGCGCCTTTCGACATCGGGATCGACACCGTAACCGCCCGTTGCGGCGGGCTGTGCCAGAAGGTTACGAAAGCTATTCTTGGCCGCGCTGAGCGAGATACGATCTTGCGGTCGCCGCGGCCCGGCGATGCAAGGCACCATGGTGGACAGATCGATGGTGATGACGCGGCTATAATCGATCTCGCCACGCTGCGGGATGCCGAACATGCCCTGCGCCGTCAGATAGGCCTTGAGCACATCGGTCGGGCGGTCGGTCTGGCGGAAATAATCAAGCACCGCCTGATCGGTGGGGAAAAAGCCGATGAAGGCCCCGTATTCAGGCGCCATATTGGCGATTGTCGCGCGCGTCGGCACCGGCAGGGCCGCGACACTCGCGCCGAAGAACTCCACGAAATCGCCGACGACACCTTCGCGGCGGAGCCGCTCGGTGATGCTTAAGACAATATCGGTGGCCGAGACGCCGGCGGGCACATCGCCCAACAACTCGACCCCCGTCACATTGGGCGACAGGAAATAGATGGGCTGGCCCAGCATACCTGCCTCGGCCTCGATCCCGCCGACACCCCAGCCCAGAACCCCGATGCCATTGACCATTGTTGTGTGGCTGTCGGGGCAAACGACGGTATCGGGGAAATACACCCCCGCGGCCGCACAAACCCCGGTGGACAGGCGTTCAAGATTGACCTGATGGCAAATCCCCACCCCCGGCGGGATGACATTGACCCCGGCGAAAGCTTGTGCGCCCCATTTGAGAAAGCGATAGCGTTCCGCGTTGCGCTGAAACTCCAGCCGCATGTTGTGCTGCAAAGAGAGCGCCGAGCGCACGCTGTCGACCTGCACCGAGTGATCGACAACCAGATCGACATGCACCATCGGCTCGATCAAGGCCGGATCGAAGCCCAGTTTTACCGCCGCATCGCGCATTGCGGCCAAATCAGCGATAATGGGTACGCCGTTGAGATCTTGCAGAAGAATGCGCGACGGCACCAGCGGCACTTCGCCATGACGCGCACCGTTGGGCTGCCAGCCTGCCAGTTCCTTCACATGCTGTGCCGTGACCTTGGTGCCATCACAATGTCGGATGGCGGCCTCCAGCAAGATCCGGATCGAGACCGGCAGGCGCGAGACCTTGGCCACACCCCGGCGTTCCAACTCGGGCAGCGAAAACAGCGCGCCGGTGCCACCGCCGGGCAGCGCAAATTCCGTCAGAACATCGAATTCCGGTGACAAGTCCACGCGCATCTGCCCCCCACAGATCTATGTGCGCCCGGACGCCTTGATCAGGCTTGGCCGGGACCACACAACCCTAGCGGGCTAAAGGGAGGTTCGCCCAACACGCTTGACAGGGTGGCCACCCAAAAAAATTTATGGGGGGTGGCGCTCAGGCCGAATGCGTATCGTTGCCCGCAACGGACCGCAGGATATCGACAAATGCGGAAAGCGCCGCGGAGTCGACCGCGTCGATGGGCCTGATCAGCTGAACCGAAAGTTGCTGCACGGGCGTGATCGGGCGCGCAACCAACCCCGCCGGTTGGATCGCCGAAAAATAGAACGGCTCGACCAGCGCAAGGCCCACGCCTTGATGAACCAGACGAATGGCGGTGATCGTCTGGCTGACCTGCAACGACAGGTTTGGGTGAAGATCGAATTCTTCGAACAGCTTCTCGACCTTGGCGCGCAGCCAATCGCCGTCATCATAGGTAATAAGACGCTCGCCCGCGATATCGGTCACCGCGATCTGCGCCTTTTGCGCCAGCGGATGGGAGTGCGGCATGACGCAGATCATCGCCCCTTGGGTCAAATCCTCGACCCGCAGCCCCGCACTTTCAACCTCGCCATAGCAGGCGCCAAGGTTCAATTCGCGCGACAAGACCCGCTCGATGATCTCGGGCGTCTGAAGGGAGTGGATGGTAACATCCACTTCGGGGTGCGACTTGGCGAAGATCGACACGGCATCGACCAAATAGCCGTTGGACAATGCCAGGGTTCCCGCGACATTGATCCGCCCCAAACGCCCCTTGGCCAGCGACCGCGCATTCTGGCTGAGCCGGTTGACCCGTCGGAAGATGTCCGAGATCTCGGGAAACAGCGCCTCGGCCTCGGGCGAGGCCTTGAGCCGCCCACCCACCCTTTCGAACAGCTGTATGCCCAGCTGCGACTCAGTGTGCTGCAAGACCGTGCTTACCGACGGCTGCGACACGTTCAACAGTTTGGCCGCGCCCGTGACTGACCCTGTCTGCAAGATTGCCTGCAGAACCTCGATTTGTCGCAAGCGCATCGACGCCTCCAGATATCAGGTGCCTGACGCAGTCCAGCCACTCGTTTGACGCACGGTATGGGGGCCCATCGCGAAGTCAAGCATGGCCTGCGCCTCTCCCAAGAATTAACCAACCCGAAAAGCGTTCGTTTTCAAACGCATTGGACGGGGTGGTTCGCAAAAGCATTTTGGCCAGTGTGTGTCTAAAGGTGTGTGTCTAAAGCAGTGCGGCAGCTTAGATATTGTAGAACCGCGCGGCATTGGCGCCAAACACCGCCGCGTGATCATGATCCGGGACAAGCGCGCTGTAGGCGTCGATCAAGCTTTCATAACCGGAATAGAGGCTATCGACCGGAAAGTTCGAGCCGAACATGCAGCGCGAGGGTCCGAATTGCGCAAGGCAGGTTTCGACGATGGGGCGGATCGTGTCGGTCGTCCAATGATGATCGAACATGCCCAGACCCGACAGCTTGCAGACCACATTGGGGCGGTCCGAGAGATGGACAAGCGCGCGCGCCCAATCTGCCAGCCCTTGCGCGCTGCGGTCGTGCGGGCTGCCGGCGTGGCAAAGCGCAATGGGTGTGTCGGGGGCCTCATCAAGCACGCGCGCCATCCGCGCATATTGTTCGGGGATGAGTTGCAGATCGAAGCTAAGGCCCCGGCCAGCCAGATCGCGCAGACCTTGGGCAAAGGCGGGGTTGTCGAGCAGCGCATCCGTGCCGGTCGCGGCATCTTCGCCCGGGGCGCGACCGACGATCTGACGCAGCCCGCGCAAGGATGAAAGCGTCTGCAAACGGTCGATGACATTGCCCGCATCAGGGGCGGTCAGATCGCAAAAGGCCACTTGCACCAGCGGCCAATCGGGGGCGGTGTCGGCAACGGATTGGACCCATTGCGCCTCGACCCAAGGGTCGGCGGCACCGACCTGAATATGCACCGATGCCGCAAAGCCCGCCGCATCTTGGCGAAACCGGGCCAAGGGATAGTCACGCTGGATGGGCGTCGGATCACCGAAAAACCGCGTGATGCCCTTGGCCATGAGCCAAGGGTATGCGACCGCGCCAAGCGACCAAAGATGGTGGTGGGCATCGACCCTCATCCGCCGATCTCGGTCGCGCGGGCAAGGATATCGACACCTTGGCTTTTCCAGTAATGCAGCAGGTCGATGAAGACCCAATTCTCGGCCAGCTTGTCGCCCGCGCGGCGATATACGTCGATCACGCGAAACTCGCCCAGCTGCCCAGTGGCGGGCATGCCCATGAAACCGCCGGTATGGCGGGCGGTGA
Organism: Roseicyclus sp.; assembly: GCF_965662675.1. GTDB lineage: Bacteria > Pseudomonadota > Alphaproteobacteria > Rhodobacterales > Rhodobacteraceae > Roseicyclus. The sequence continues at coordinate 17,881 of NZ_CBFIIK010000033.1, forward strand.
AATTCGGCCAGCCGAAAAAGCCGCCATAATGCCCTTCGGCCAGACGCGCGACATGGCCTGTACCTGTGCGGTCGGTAAAGGCGGCGCGGAAGGGGCCGGAATGTTGCTTGGCATAGCGTTCGATGGTGTAGCTGGACCCGATCCCATGTGGCCCCCACCAGATCATGTCGTCATGCCAGGTGCGCGCCAGCTCCTCCTCCAGCGGTAAGCCAAGTTGCCATGTCCCCAAATCGCCGATCATCGCATTGATCGCGGCCAGGGTCCGCTTGCCAGCATCCGCCGGTTGGGGGGTATCGAGCAGGCCGTCATGGGTCATCGGCCCGGGCTGCACCATGAAAGCGCCAGTTTGCGGGCCGAACGGGTTTTGGCCCGCTTGCGCCATCAGATGGGGGATATCGATATAAAAGGCGGTCTCGGCGATCCGGCCATCGCGGACACGCTCGAAGCTGCAATATCGCAAGAAGACCATCTTGCGGGTCGGGCGTATCCCAAGCCATGGCGCGTCGAACAACCCCATGAGATGGCCCATCGACACGACCCACGTGCTTTGGAAGCCGTCGATTTCGTTCAGACCAGCGAAAAAGATGTCCTCGCGCCGCTGCAGCCGGGTGAGCGCGGTCTTGAGCGGATCCCAAAAGGCATCGGCCACGGCCCCTGCCCCGGTCAGATCGCCGAAAGGGTGATAGCCGCGCCATCGGTAGTCATCGCCGATATGGGGCGCGAGCGCGGCCGCAGTGGCACCTGCGGGCGCGGTGTCGATGGCCGCTTGCGCGGCGCGAACGACCTGTTTGGCCTGTTGCAGTGTCATCCCTTGACAGCCCCCGCCGTCAGGCCGCTGACGATCTGGCGCTGGAATACCATGATCAGCACGAACAAGGGCGCGGTGGCAGACACAACGGCGGCAACGGCGAACATGACGTTGCCCTCGACCTGCACCGATCCGAGGAATGAAGCGATCTTGGGCACCATTGTCTGGTTCTCTTGGCTGAGCAGCATCGCGGTCACGGCGAAATCATTATACGCCAAAAGAAAGCTGAACAGCCCCGTGGTGATCACCCCCGGCCACATGACCGGGATGATCACGTGGCGAAACGCCTGAAACCGAGTGCAACCATCGACCATGGCGCTTTCATCCAGATCCTTGGGGATGTTCAGAAAAAAGGAATGCAGCATCCATAGCGTGAAGGGCTGGTTGATCGCCACCAAGACGATGATCGCCGTCGGCAGGTGCCCCCAAAGGTTCCATTCGAAAAACGGCAGCATATAGCCCGAGACCAGCGTGATATGCGGCATGGCGCGAAATACCAGCGCGATCATCAACAGCCAAAAGGCGTAGCGGAACCCCGAGCGCGCCAGCGCATAGCCCCCCAGCGTGCCAAGTGTCAGCGAGATCGCGACGGTGCACAAGACGACGATGCCCGTATTCATCACGTTGCGCCAAAACCCGCTTTCGATCCACGCGCCGACATAGCCTTGGCCTGTGAAAGGCCCGCCCGTCTGGGCGTTCGTCATGGGGCCGGTCAGCGCATTCATCCAATCGGCACGCGAAAAGAAATCGCCCTGCACCTTGAGCGACCCCCAAAAGGTCCAGACAAAGGGAAAGGCGGCAAGGATAAGCCACAAGACGACAAAGCCCGTGGACAAGATGACCAGCGGCGTCGATCTGCGATATGCGGCACCCGTCATGGCTTAGGCCCTCTTGCGGTTGAAGTCGCGCCAGGTGCGGATCAGCACCGGCGTCAACAAGATCGCGACGCCGATGATCGTCAGCACCGATGTCGCCGCCGCCGACCCGAATTGCTGCACATCCCCGCGCAGATGCGAATAGATCAGGTAGGACAGCGAGGTGGCGCTGGCCTGCGCCTGAAAGCCCACGATCGGCTCGAAGACGCGGAAATTATCCATCAACTGCATCAGCGTGATGAACACGGCCAATGGCATCAGATGAGGGATCACGACATAACGAACACGCTGCCAGCGCGTGGCCCCATCGATCATCGCCGCCTCGAGCGTTTCGGCAGGCACCGTCTGCAGCCCGGCATAAAAGACGATGAAGGCGAAGGGGGCCGAGTGCCAGACACCGTAGACGAAAAGCGTCAGCCAGGTCAGGGTCGGTGATGCCTTCAGCGACAGGTTGGGATCATCGAACAGGATTTGCAGCGTGGCCCCGATCACCCCTTGGGCGTCGATCATCCAAAACAGCACAAGCGATCCAATCAGCGGCGTCACGATCATCGGCAAGAGCGAGAAGAATATCGTCGGCCCCCGCAACAGCCGCGGCAACCCATTCACCCCCAGCGCGATCGCGAGGCCCAAGACCAGCACCAGTGGCGTCACGATAAAGGTGAACGAAAGCGTGAACGCCAAGGCCTTGTAGAATGGCAGGTTCAACACCTGACCGAAAAACTGGCCGATGCTTTCGCGGCTCTGCCAGGCTTGGGCCAGTTCGGCGGTGGCGAGATGCGAACGATTGAAATACGTCCCCAAGCCGTTGAAACGCCCCAAGGGTTGCGCATCGCGCAGTGCCGCCGTGGCCTCGCGGTCGACACGGGTTTCTTCCGTGCAGCCAAATGGGCCGCAATTCTCGACCGTGACCAAGACCTGCTCATGGGCGACGAAGAGCGACTGCACGATGACCGATACGATGGGCAAGGCAATGAACAGGATCATCGCCGCCAGAGACGGCAAGATGAACCAAAGAAATGTCCGGTGGGGCATCGCGGCGCCTCGGGTCAGCGGCGGAAGAAAAGTACGTGAAAGGACGGGCGCGGCGGGGGAGAGAGCCGCCGCGCCCGGCTGGGCTTATTGCAGAAAGCCCTGTTCGCGCGCTGCCGCGATATAGGCGGCCTCGACATCGGCAAGCGCCTGTTCGGCGCTCTCCTGACCTTGCAGGAATTGCGCCAATTCATTGCCGAGCGCGGTGTGCATCAAACCCACATAGGGCAGCATCGGATAGGGCCGCGCACCCGCCGTAGCGGTTGCCGCAACACCGGCCGCCGGTGCACCGGGGGTGTAACCCTCCATCAGCCAGACCGCGGCGTTGTTATTGGCCGAGATCACCTCGGGACGCAGACCATGCATCAAGGCTTGGAAGGTCGCGGCCGCATCCTCATCCGCGATATTGGCGGCGATGGTGAAGCCATCCCACCACAGGGTCGAGGCGGGCAATGTGCCACCGCCCACGGCGGGTGCGGCGATCAGGCTGGTATTGCCGGTGATCGCGGCGGTGGAATTTTCGTCATCGAGAATGGCCCCGCCGCGCGAGCCCCACATATAGGCCATCGCCAATTCGCCCGACTCCCACAAGGCTTGGGTGGCATTGCTGTCGAAGGTCAGGAAATCGGGGTTGGCGTAGTCGTTCAGCGCCGCCAGCATTTCGAGCGTGGCAAGGCCGGTTGCGTTGTTGATCGCGGGTACGGCGCTACCGGCTTCGAAAAGCTCGCCACCAAAGCCCATATACATGTTCACGAATTCCTCGCCGAGGTTCCACCCCGCAGCGGTGTTCATCGCGAAGGGATGTTCCATGACGCCCGCCTCGCGGATCTTGGCCAGAACCGCCAAGACCTCTTCATAGGTGCCGGGCGCTTCGGCACCGACCTGCGCGAGGATATCGTCACGCACAAACAAGTGCTGCGCATTGGCCATGAAGGCCACCGCCATCACCTGACCATCGATGGTGATCCGGTTGAGTTGCGGTAGATCGGGGGCGTATTGCGCGATCAGATCGTCGAGCGGGCGGATCAGCCCCTCGTTCATCAAGGGCACGATCGACGAGTTTGCAACGATGGCGCTGGTGTATTCAGCGGGATTCGCCGTCAGCGCCGCGACCTGAATATCGCGATGCTCTGTCGTTTGGTTGGCCGACACCGCGACCGTCGCGCTGGCGCATTCGGCGGCACCGGCTGCCATGGCTTGCAGCGCCGGGAAGTCATTGGACAAGATGGACACCCGCCCAGCTGAAATCCCGCAATCGGCAAATGCGCCGCTGGCGCCAAGGATCACGGTCAAGGCCGTGAGTGTGGAAAGCTTTTTCATGGTCATCACGACAGAACTCCCTGTGATGTCGTTGTCGTTTCTTGGCGATGGCCACCCGACGATCGGATCCCCGCCTGACGTTATTGCCAGTGTAAGGCACCCCCGACCACGAATCGCCGAAGGTTTGCATACGTTGTCAAATCTGATGCAGGATACACCCCAGAAGCAAGGATTTTCAGCGCTTGAAGCAAAGATTATTCCTTTTTAAAATATAACTTGCGTGAAATCGCGACTTCGATTTAGCGTCATGCAAACGTATGCAAGTATTCGCCCCAAGGAGGGGGCTTTGGCATGGCCGAAATCCAGCTCCGCAATATTTCGAAGCGATGGGGCTCCTTCATCGGCGTGGAAAATTTCAACCTGACGATCACGGACCGGGAATTTCTTGTACTGCTCGGGCCATCGGGCTGTGGCAAGACGACGACGATGCGCATGATCGCAGGGCTGGAAGAGGTGACCGAGGGCGACATCATCATCGATGGCAAGCGGGTCAATGACCTCGACCCCAAGGACCGCGATGTCGCCATGGTTTTCCAAAGCTACGCGCTTTACCCCAACATGAATGTCTATGAGAATATCCGTTTCCCGCTCAAGGTGCGGCGTATCCCCGAGGATGAGCATGACACCCGCGTGCGCCGCGCCGCCGCGATGGTCGAGCTTGACGATTTCCTGCACCGCCGCCCCGCCGAATTGTCGGGCGGCCAGCGCCAGCGCGTGGCGCTTGCGCGCGCGATCGTGCGCGAACCCAA
>NZ_CBFIIK010000034.1:0-22553 GCF_965662675.1 Roseicyclus sp.
TGGTCGCGATCGGGCGACGGATGTCTTCGTAGGCTTGCAGCCCTTGCGGGGTCGGTTCTTGGGCCAGACATGTCGCCAAGACCCGCGCATCCTGGATCGCCTGGCTGGCACCGTTCGCGCCGATCGGGTACATCGGATGCGCCGCGTCCCCAAGCAAGGCAACAGCCCCATCCGTCCAGAACGGCAAGGGATCCCTGTCGATCATCGGATATTCCGTCACGGTCTCCGTCTTTTCCATGATCGCGACCAGATCCATATCCGACATTCGAAAGTCCTTGAAAGGCGTGATATAATCGAGTGTCGCCCCCCTGCCCCAATCCGCGTCTTCGATGTGACGGGGGGAGCTGTGGCGCAGTTCGGCAACCCAATTGGTCAATGCGCGCCCCTTCTTTCGGGCCGGTTCGCTGATGGGATAGGTCACGAACTTCAGATTGTGATCGCCCGCGATGACCATGGTTTTCCCGTCGCCGATCATGTCCATCTCGACCGCGCCACGAAACATCATGGTCCCCTCGTAATTGAGCGGTCCCTCATCGGGGTGCATCTGGGCGCGAATTCTGGAGCGCAGCCCTTCGGCCCCGATCAGCATATCCGCATGCTCGCTCGTGCCATCAAGGAACTGGACCCTCACCCCAGCATCGAGGTTCTCATATCCGCGGACCGCGCGCCCGGCTGCGACCACCCCTGCGCCACACCGCTTCTTCACTTCCTCGAGCAAGAGAAATTGCAGCTGGCCGCGATGGACGGAAGACTGCGGCGCCTCGAAGCCGGCCTCGACGTTGCGCGGGTCTGATTGGATCACGTGACCGAACTTGGTTCTGTACTCGATGCAGCGCGTGCGAATGGCGATCGCATCGAGTTTCGCGCCAAGCCCCAACTCATGCAAAATCTTTGAAGAATGCGGCATGATGTTGATGCCAACGCCGAGCGATTTGATTTCCGCGACGGCCTCGAAAATTCTGACTTCGAAACCTTGCTCATGCAAACAAAGCGCCGCTGACAAGCCACCAATGCCCGCACCGGCAATCGCAATATGCGCCATAATGCCCCCCTTTGACGCGATGCGGACCTGTCTTTGTGACATATACCCACATTACGATAATCAGTATCAGACAGCTTTTATTGTACCTCAAGCCACTCAGGTGATAATAAGTGTCACTATTTCAACATTTACGGGTGCGATGGTGAGCATATTCCCCGACACCGAGCGTTATGTCCTTGGCGGCCCGTCGGCCCATGTCGATTTTCTGAACTGTGAAAGGGTCGCCGACCGACAGCATATTCACGGCTGGTCGGTGGAAGAGCACTACCACGAAGGCCTTGCACAGCTTTTGGTGTTCGACACAGGCCGGGTGAAAAGCGTCTTGGATCACAGGCACCAAGAGATCGTCGGTCCCGCCCTTGTGTGGTTGCCCGCACTCATCCCCCACGGATTCGAATATGAAATCGGGCTGAAGGCTTGGGTGATCACGGTGCCATCGGTCGATGTCAAACGGATCGTCGGCGGCGTAAGTTGGCTGGAACAATGGATCGACAGCCCGCAAGTTCTGGAGGGGCGAAACATCACTTGGGATCTTTCACCGATCCTGGACATCGCGACCTCGATCGAAGCCGAGCATCGCATGAACGGGGAGGACAGTAATTTCGCCCTTGAAAGCCTTTTCCGTCTGCTACTCGTCACCGTGAATCGCGGGATCGCCACGAACGGCCCCCGGCACCCCGGATACACCGACAGAAAACAAAGCCTCGTCAATCGGTTTCAAGACCTGATCGAACAACGCGGCGAAGCGGAACTGGGCGTGTCCGACTATGCAAAAATGCTGTCGGTGACCGCGACCCACCTATCGCGCACCGTCAAGGTCATAACCGGACGAACCGCTGGCGATATTCTGGCGGACAGAACACTCTTGAATGCCAAGCGCGCCCTTGCATTCACCGATATGCCCATCTCGGACATCGCCTTCGATCTTGGCTTTTCAAGTCCGTCATATTTTTCTCGAACATTCAGGGCTCAAGTCGGGCAAACCCCGCGAGAGTTTCGAAACGCCAGCCGCAACTGACCGAACGGGTGCGCCCCATGACGGATGGACCCGTTGCGCAAACCATGGGCCCGTGCCGTCTACGCGGCCAGCCAATCGTGTCGAGCGACGGGCAAGTGACGGTGTTCGGGTAATGCGGCGCGATGCCTGCGCATTTCTCGGATTATCTTAGGGATTTCTTCGAATACGAGCCCGCCAATGCGACCGTCTGGGTGCCGAACACACGGCGCGCATGGTTGATGGCACACCGCCGGCTGATATCCTTGATCCAACGAAACGCCGAAGGTTGGCCGCCAAGCCGCGCCGGGGGCGACTGGATCACCACCCTCCCCGCAGCATCATTGCGCGCAGCACGGTCTGATCGCGCGGGCGATGATTATCGGCCGATCACGCCCTGCGTAAGCATTTCACGCAACGCACTGTCTTTGCGCCGATCCTCTTCGAAGAAGAGATTGCTGTGAATATCCATCAGATGAGACCGCATGAGCATTTCGGCCTCTCCGGGATCATGCGCCGCCAAGGCGTCGATCAACCGGGTATGGGAGCCGCTATCACAGCGAATACGATCACGGCGTGAATAAAGCGCGATGATCAAGGCCGACCGGGCCACAAGCTGCTCGACAAAGGCAAGCAACGTGCTTTGCCCCGAGATTTTTGCAATTTCGATATGGAACATGCCCGATAACTGCAGCGCGCGCCCGTGGTCTGCCCCCTCCAATGCCTCATGCTCGCGGTCAGAATGCAGCCGCAATCGCGCGATATCGGCTTTGCTTGCATTGCGCGCGGCTTCACGGGCAACCCGCGCCTCGATCAATTCGCGCGCCTCGAAGACCTCGCGCGCTTCTTGGGGTGATGGCTGTGCCACCCGCGCGCCACGGTTGGGCTGGATCGAGACCAGATGCGAATGCGCCAAGGCCTGTAGCGCGCTGCGCACGATCGTGCGCGAGACGCCGTAGATCTCGCTCAACTCGCCTTCTGCAAGACGGGTTCCGGGCGGGAGCCTTTGTTCGTGAATGGCCTGCTCCAAACCGATGAACACGGGGTTGTCCCATGCGGTCTTGCGTAAACTGGAGGGGTCGTGGGCGCGAAAATCATCCATGAAATATATTAGGCTGATAAGGTTGTCGTATACAATATCAAAACCTTCCAAGCCCATCGCGGACCAAGAGACTCGCACCGCGCAGAGACTAAACAGCAACCATCGGTCCGAAGCGATCCATTTCTTGCTCGTTTTTTGAACAATACAAGAGATGGATGCACAACCCGTGATCATTTGAACACAATATTTGCAAATTTTGGTATACAATCTTTGTTTACTATTTGGCTTCCTCACCGATCCACTAGCGTCATCCTCCATGGAGACACACACGTATGGCGAGGAACATCGCATGACCCGATCTTTACTTACCACGACTGCCGCATTTGCGGTTGCAGCCATGATATCGACCCCGGTGGCAAGCTGGGCCGAGAGCGTCTTGACCATCGGCATGACCGCGGCAGATATCCCGCGCACCAGCGGGCAGCCCGATCAAGGCTTCGAGGGCAATCGCTTCACCGGAATTCCGATGTATGACGCATTGACCCATTGGGACCTTTCCTCGGAAACAGAGGCAAGCGTCGTGATCCCCGGGCTGGCTACCAATTGGGCCGTCAACCCCGATGATCAGACCCGCTGGACCTTCACGCTGCGCGAGGGCGTGACCTTTCATGACGGCACGCCGTTCACGGCCGAGGCCGTGGTTTGGAACGTCCAGAAGGTGCTGGACGACACCGCCCCGCATTTCGCCCCCGATCAGGTCGGTGCAACGGCATCGCGCATGCCAACCTTGCGTTCGGCCAGCGTGATCGACGACTACACCGTCGAACTCGTGACCTCGCAGCCCGATGCCTTTCTGCCGCTGAACATGACGATGCTGTTCATGGCATCGCCAACCCATTGGCAGGCGCTTTTCGACGCCGTGGACGCCGGCATCACTAACCCGACCGAACGCGCAGCGGCGGCCTGGACGGCTTTTGCGGCCGATCCTTCCGGCACCGGGCCGTTCATGGGCGAAACCCTTGTCCCGCGCGAGCGGTTCGAGATGGTGCGCAACCCCAACTACTGGGACCCAGCGCGCACGCCCACGATTGATCGTGTGGTCCTCGTTCCGCTGCCCGATGCCAATGCGCGGACGGCGGCGCTCTTGTCGGGACAGGTCGACTGGATCGAGGCACCTGCCCCCGATGCGATCCCGCGTATCCTCAGCGAGGGTAACACCGTCTATTCCAACCCGCAGCCCCATGTGTGGCCATGGCAGCTGTCGTTCGTGGAAGGCTCGCCTTGGCTCGACCGCCGCGTGCGCCATGCCGCAAACCTTTGCGTCAATCGCGAAGAGTTGCGGGTTCTGCTTGGGGGCTACATGGGCGTGCCCCAAGGCACCGTGGGCCCCGATCATCCATGGTGGGGCAATCCGTCGTTCGAGATCACCTATGATCCCGACGCGGCGCGCGCGCTGATGGCCGAGGCGGGTTTTGGCCCAGACAACCCGTTGACGGTCACGGTGCAGACCTCGGCCTCCGGCTCTGGCCAGATGCAGCCGGTCACCATGAACGAATACGTGCAACAAAACCTCGCCGATTGTTTTTTCGATGTGCAGCTCGATGTGATCGAATGGAACACGCTGTTCAACAACTGGCGCGGCGGCGCCTTGTCGGAGGGCGCGCGTGGCGCGGATGCCATCAACGTCAGCTTCGCGACGATGGACCCGTTCTTTGCCATGGTTCGCTTCGTGTCGACCCAGACCTTCCCGCCGGTTTCCAATAATTGGGGATACTTCGGCAATGATGAGTTCGACGCGCTGATCGCCGACGCGCGGACCTCGTTCGACGATACGCAACGCGATGCGGCGCTTGCGCGGTTGCACGCGCGGGTTGTCGAAGAGGCACCCTTCGTCTGGATCGCTCATGATGTGGGCCCGCGTGCCATGTCATCTGCCGTTGGCGGGGTGGTGCAGCCGCGCAGCTGGTTCATCGATATCGCGCCGATGACCATCGCCGACGAGGGCTGAGCGCCCCACGACAAAGCGGACAGGGCGGAAATACGCCCTGTCCTTACCTCACTTTCTGGATGAATGGCCAATGCTTTCATTTGTTGCCAAGCGCATCATCTACACGCTGCCGATCATGCTTGGCGTGTCGCTGGTATGTTTTGCGTTGGTCCATATCTCGCCCGGCGATCCGCTGATCTCGATCCTTCCGCCCGATGCCTCGGTCGAGCTGCAAGAACGGATGATGGCGATCTATGGCTTCGATCGATCCTATCCCGAACAGTTCCTCCGCTGGCTTGCGCGCGCCGTGCAGGGCGATCTCGGCAATTCCATCGCCACAGGCCGGCCCGTGACGTCGGAGGTGATGAACGCCGTGGGCAACACGCTGATCCTTGCTGTAAGCGCCACGCTGATCGGGTTCACCTTGGGAAGCCTGTTTGGCTTCGTGGCCGGCTTTTTCCGTGACAGCTGGATCGACAAACTCGCCTCGGCCATTGCAGTGGTCGGGGTATCGGTGCCGCATTACTGGCTGGGCATGGTGCTGGTCATCATCTTTTCGGTCGAACTTGGCTGGCTGCCCGCGACCGGGGCGGGACCGGGCGGATCGCGCGAATGGGGGTGGGATTGGGCGCATATCAAGCATCTGATCCTGCCCGCCGTCACCATGTCCGTTATTCCCATGGGCATCGTTGCGCGCACCGTGCGCGCGCTGGTCGCAGATATCTTGCAACAGGAATTCGTCGACGGGCTGCGCGCCAAGGGACTGCTGGATCGGGGGATTTTGGTACATATCATCAAGAACGCCGCCCCCACGGCGCTGGCGGTCATGGGATTGCAGCTGGGCTATCTGTTGGGCGGCTCGATCCTGATCGAAACGGTATTCTCTTGGCCCGGCACCGGGTTCCTGCTTGGCCAAGCGATTTTCCAGCGCGATCTGCCGCTGTTGCAAGGCACGATCTTGGTGTTGGCGATGTTCTTCGTGGTGCTCAACTTGCTGGTGGACATCGCCCAAACCGCGCTCGATCCGCGCTTGCAAAGAGGCTAGCCCATGGCCGTCACCGCTACCGATATCGAGGCGCTGGCCATCGCGCGCAAACCGCAAGGTTACTGGACTTCGGTCTTGCGCCGATTGGCAAAAGACAAGATCGCATTGGCCGCTGGAGCGGTTGCCTTGGGTTTGGTTCTCATGGCGGTTTTCGCGCCTTGGATTGCGCCGCGCGACCCCTTGGACGGCAGGATGTTGATGCGCCTGTCGCCCATCGGCACCGAAGGCTATCCGCTTGGCGCCGACGAGTTGGGCCGCGACATGCTAAGCCGCCTGATCCATGGCGCGCGCCTATCGCTGCTGATGGGCATAACGCCTGTGCTGATCGCGTTCTTCATCGGCTCGGCCATCGGGATCGCGGCGGGTTTCTTGGGTGGCTGGGTCAATACGATCACGATGCGTGTGCTGGATGTCTTCTATGCCTTTCCATCTGTCTTGTTGGCCATCGCCATCTCCGGCGCGCTTGGCGCGGGCATCTTGAACGGGCTATTGTCGCTGACCGTCGTTTTCATCCCGCCCATTGCGCGGGTCGCGGAAAGCGTGACCACAGCCGTGCGCAAACTCGAATACATCGAGGCCGCGCGCGCCAGTGGCGCATCATCATTCACCATCGTGCGGGTGCATGTGCTTGGCAATGTGCTGGGGCCGATCTTCGTCTATGCCACCAGCCTGATCTCGGTCTCGATGATCCTTGCTGCGGGGCTGTCGTTCCTCGGCCTTGGTGTCAGCCCACCGAATGCCGAATGGGGCCTGATGCTCAACACCTTGCGCAATGCGATCTACGTGCAACCTTGGTTGGCGGCGCTGCCGGGGGTGATGATCTTCTTGACCTCCATCTCGTTCAACATGCTCAGTGACGGGCTGCGCTCGGCCATGGATATCAAGCAATGACGCAGGCTCCGATCCTTTCCGCGCATAATCTGGTCAAGCATTTCCATGTCGGCGGATGGGGTGCCAACCGCAAGGTCGTGCGGGCGGTGGATGATGTGAGCCTGAGCCTGAGCAAAGGCGAGACCTTGGGCGTGGTCGGAGAGTCGGGCTGTGGCAAGTCCACGACCGCGCGCCTGTTGACCTACCTGCTGGCGCCCAATTCCGGCACCGTGCGCTTCAACGGCAAGGTCGTGGGGCCGGAACTGTCGCTGAAGGCGTTCCGCAACCATGTGCAGATGGTGTTTCAGGACAGCTACGCCTCGCTGAACCCGCGCATGACGATGCTCGACACGATCGCCTTCGGGCCCATGGTGCATGGCGCATCCGCCGCGCAGGCCCGCAAGACCGCCTGCGACCTCTTGGACCGCGTAGGACTTGACCCAGCCCGCTTCGGTCCGCGCTATTCCCACGAGATTTCGGGCGGGCAGCGACAAAGGGTCAACATCGCCCGCGCGCTGGCCTTCAATCCCGAGGTCATCGTGCTCGACGAAGCGGTCTCTGCACTCGACAAATCGGTCGAGGCGCAGGTGCTCAACCTGTTGATGGACCTGCGGCGCGAGCGAAACCTGACCTATGTTTTCATTAGCCATGACCTCAATGTCGTGCGCCATATCTCGGACCGCGTCATGGTTATGTATCTGGGCGAGGTGGCCGAGGTGGGGCCAACGGCCGATCTCTATACGACACCCGCTCACCCTTATACGCGCGCACTTCTGGCAGCGATGCCGTCACTCGACCCCGACAAGCGCACCGAGCAGGCACCCTTGGCCGGCGATCCGCCCAATCCCATAGATCCCCCCAGCGGGTGTCGGTTTCATACCCGTTGCGGCCACGCGTTCGGTGACTGTTCTCGGGCGCGGCCCGCGGACCGCGCGGTCGGGCCACATCATATGACGGCCTGCTATCTCGAAGGTCCAGCCGAACCCCGAGGCACGCCATGACGCAACCGCTTGTGAAAATCTCAAACCTCAGTGTTCGCTTCGACGGGACGCCCCCCGTGCATGCCGTCAACAACGTTTCGTTCCAGCTCAATCCCGGCGAAGTCCTCGGGGTTCTGGGCGAAAGCGGATCGGGCAAGAGCGTGATGCTCAAGACGCTGCTCAGGCTGCTTCCGGCCCACAAGACGCATATCTCGGGCACAGTTGAACTTGACGGGAACGATGTTCTGAAATTGCAGGGGCGCGCCTTGGCCGATCATCGCGGCGCAACGGTGTCCATGATTTTTCAAGACCCCGCGCTGGCGCTCGATCCCGTCTATACCATCGGCCAGCAAATCGCCGAGTCCGTGGTCCGCCACGAGGGGGCCACGCGTGCCGATGCCATGGCCCGTGCCCTCGAGATGTTGGAACTGGTCCGCATCCCCTCGGCCAAGCGCCGCCTCAAGAGCTACCCCCATGAGATGTCCGGCGGCATGCGGCAGCGCGCGATGATCGCGCTGGCGCTGGCGTGCAAGCCAAAGCTGTTGCTCGCCGATGAACCGACAACCGCGCTGGATGCCACGGTTCAGATTCAAATCCTTCTGCTCTTGCGCCAGTTACAACAGGAAATGGGCATGGGTGTCATCTTCGTCACCCATGACATCGGGGTGGCAGTCGAAGTGTCGGACAAGATGGCGGTCATGTATGCTGGCAGCTTTGTCGAGACAGGCAGCGTGCGTGACATCATCCGTGATGCACGCCATCCCTATTCACAAGGCCTATTGGCCGCCAATCTCGTAGGGGCCGCGCCGGGGAGCGCCCTCAACGCCATACCGGGCGCACCACCGGCGCTGCATGCCCCGCCCATTGGCTGCTCCTTCGCGCCACGCTGTGTCCATGCGCGCCCAGCCTGCACGGCAGAGGAACTTCCCCTTTGGAAACGCAACCCCGAGCGATGGGCCAGATGCGTCCTGGCCGCAGAGCAGCAGGCCCAGTGATGCGCACCATCGCCATCCTGAACCCAAACGCCACCGAGCGCATGACGCAGGATATGCTCGCCATCGCCGGTTCCGTTGCTCCCCCTAACGTCGCGGTGATCGGGGCGACCAATGCAACAGGTCCAGCCGCGATCCAAGGCGAGAAAGATGCGATCGCCTGCCTTCCGGGGCTTTTCGACATGGCGCATGGCGCCGTTCAGGGCGGCGCAGATGCGATCATCATCGCCTGTTTTGACGACACAGGGCTTGATGCTTTGCGCGCAAGCCTGCCCTGCCCCGTGATCGGCCTTGGCGAAGCGGGGATGCTGACGGCCTGCCTCGTGGCCCCCCGCTTTGCAGTGGTGACGACGACGCAAGGCTCGGTTCCCGTGATCGAAGACAACATCGCACGAATGGGTTTGATGCCGCGCTGTGGCGGTGTCTACGCCTCGGGCATTCCTGTCTTGTCAGTTGCGCACAGCATCGAACCGCTGTCCCAGTCGCTCGGGGCGGCTGCGGCCAGCTCGGGTGCGACGGCGATTGTCCTGGGCTGTGCGGCGATGAGTGCGATCTCGACCCGGCTTGCGGTGCCCGCCCCCGTCAAACTGATCGACCCCCTCAGGGCCGCCATCGGGCTGGCGCTGACCGTCGGCATGTCTGTGTGATCAGCGATGACACGAGATCCGTTGCCTGTGCATGGCCCGTATCACCAAAAGAGTGTGGCGCTTGGCATGGCTGCGCGCTTTGGCGCATCAGCGCACCCGTTCTGACACCGCTGGTGAGTTCCGCGCCCGGCCGATGGCCGGAACAAGTGTGATCGGGTATCATGGCTTGGCGGTATCACGCATCGTCATTGCCAGACCCGATCACCGCTTGGCGCACCTGCAACAGCGCAGCTGCTACTGTGACCGCGATGCCAGCATCTTCCGCATCGACAAGGGCTCGCGCCCCATCTTGTCGCCGATCATCCCCATGATCCCGCGCGGCGCATAAAGCGCGAAGACGATCGCGACGATACCGATCCCAGCAAGATACCAAGCGCCGAAATCGCCGAAGACCTCTTGAAGCGTGAAAAGCAAGACCGCCCCAACCACCGGGCCGAGATAGCTCCCCAAGCCGCCCACCAACACCATGAAGAGCATGAAGACCGACCAGTTTATCCCGAATGCCGTGCGCGGCTGATAGGTGATCGCACTGGCCAGCCAGAGCGTCCCCGCCAGGGCGCATCCCACGGCCGAGATCAGAAAGATCCAGCGCTTGACCCGCATCGTACTGACGCCGACCGACCCGGCCGCTTCCTCATCATCGCGGATCGCCTGGCTTTCGCCGCCCAGACGGCCACGCAGCAAAACGTAGCTGATGACCATCGAGGCAACCGCAGTTATGACCGCCATCAGGTAGATCGTGTTACGCCGGGTTTCGGGATCGATGGCGTTCAGCGCCAGAAGCGAGCGGCCGGTTTCGCCTTGGATCAGCGGGTCGAACATGACGATGGAGCGGATCGCCTCGGCCAGAACCCACATCGCCACGGCAAATTCCGCGGCGCGCAGGCGCAGCACGAACCATGACAGCGGCCATGCCACGGCCAGCACGAAAACCGCCCCCACGACCAGCGCCGGGAAAGGCGGCATGCCGCTTTCCACCAGACGCAGCACGAAATACCCGCCCAAGCCGATGAAGGCCTGCTGACCCACGGACACAAGCCCGGCAAAGCCCGCGAGCAGGTTCCACATCACCGCAAGGATCACATAGACCATCAACAGCGTCAGCTTGTCGACAACCAAGGCAGAGCCGAAGAGCGGCAGCGCCAGCAGCACCACCGCCACCAGCCCCCCAAGACCGATCAACAGGCGATCCGCCGCAGGGATGGGCGCGATGGAAAAGCGGCGCGGGGTCATGGCTTCTCTCCGGTTCTTGGGGCACGGGCATGCGGAGGCGCCGCCGCGCGCCAACCGAATTTCTCAAGACTTGCACCGAGGCTGGCGCGCCAGCCGCCATGATCGCCCGCCCAAGCGCGCGACAGCCGCCAGATCAGGACGGCCAGAAAGACAAGATGCCCGCTGAGCAGCGAGGCTTGCGGCGAGATCAGACCACCCAGACTTTGAGACACACCCAGAACGATGCCGCCGATCAAGGTGCCGCCCAGCGATCCGATACCGCCGATCACCACAGCCTCGAAGGCAAAGATCAGCTGTGCCGGTCCCGAATAGGGTGTGATCTGCCCCCGCATCGCCAAAAGCACACCGGCAAGGGCCGCCAACGTCACGGCGATGGCGGTCGCGGCGCGATGGGCCTGTTTGGCGGAGACGCCGCACATTTCAGCGGCCTCGGGATCAGAGGCCGTGGCGCGGATCGCGCGCCCCAGCCGCGTGGTCTTGAGCATCACATGCAAGGACAAGATCACGACCACGGCAATGAGGAAGATGATCGCGGGCAGCTTTCCCACAAGGATACCACCGGGCAACCGCCAGCTGGCCCAAGCCAGATTGCCGATATCGGCCCCGAGCGACCGGGTGTTCGAGCCCCAGATGCCGAACATCCCGTTCTGAAGCGCCGCCCCCAAGCCGATCGTCACAAGGATAGGCAGCAAGAACCCACCCCGCATCGCGCGCTCGAACAAAAGCCCATGCATCAACCACCCCAAAAGCGCCATCACCGGCAGCATCAGGGCGATGGCCAGCAAGACCGGCAATCCCACGACCGTGGTCAGCGTGATGGTCAAAAACGCGCCCAGAACCGCCATGTCGCCATGCGCCAGATTGATGAAGCGCACCACTCCCACCATCAGCGACAGCCCGGCCGCGATGATGGCGTAATAGCCGCCCAGCAAAACGCCCTGCACAAGGGCCTGAAGCATCCCGTCAAGCATCGGCCACCTCCGGTTCATGGATGCCGAAATAGGCCGCCGTGATCTGCGCGCGGGTGAACTCCGTCGGCGCACCGGCAAGTTCCACCCGGCCCTCGGCCATGCAAAGGATCGTGTCGGCAAAGCCAAGCGCGCGGGTCAGATCCTGTTCCACCACCACCATGGTCATGGCGCGTGCGGCCTTGATCGCGGCAAGCGACAGATAGACCCCCTCGACCGCCACGGGCGACAGGCCCAGCGACACCTCGTCGAGCAAAAGCACATCCGGGTTGGCCAACAGCGCCCGCCCGATCGCCGCGGCCTGACGCTGACCGCCCGAAAGCCCGCCTGCGCGCTTGTCGATCAGGGGCACAAGCTGGGGGAATGCGTCCAGAACCCGGTCGAGCGTCCATTCCCCCTTGCGGCCATTCTCGGCGGCGATGATCAGGTTCTCGCGCACGGTCATCTCGGCAAAAAGCCTGCGCCCCTCGGGCGACATGGCGATGCCTGCGCGCACCCGCTGATAGGTGGACAAGGCCGTGACATCCACGCCCCCGAGCAAGATGTGCCCCTCGGCCGCCGGATGGGCACCCGCCAAGGCGCGCATCAAGGTGGTCTTGCCCGCGCCATTGGCCCCGATGACGCACAAGACGCCGCCCGGCTGCAAGCTCAGGCTGACGCCCTTGATCGCCGTCAGAAGCCCGTAGCGGCAAACCAGATTCTCGACATGGAGCGAGGTCATTCCGGATCGCTCCCCAGATAGGCGCCGCGCACGGCGGCATCCTGCATCACCTCGCGCGGATCGCCCTCGGCCAGCACGCGGCCCTCGGCCATGCAGACCAGCCGGTCGATCACCTTGAGCAGCGCGTGCAGGATATGCTCGATCCAGACGATGGTCAGACCATCGGCCTTGAGCGCCTCGATCAGCGCGATGAGTTGTGTCAACTCGGCCTCGGTCAGCCCGCCGCCAATCTCGTCGAGCAAGATGATGCTTGGGCCGGTGGCCAGCGCGCGGGCCACCTCCAGCCGCTTGCGATCCAGTAGACCGGTGGCACCGGCGGGCTTGTTGGCAAGCGCGATCAACCCTGTGCGGTCCAGCACATGGGCCGCGTGATCGCCGGCCTCAGCGCCCGAGCGCGCGCCGCCTGCGCGGGCTGCCACCAAGACGTTCACGAACACCGTCATCCCGATAAAGGGGCGCGGCACCTGATAGGTCCGCGCGATGCCCATGGCCGAGCGCGCTTCGGCGCTATCATAGGTGATCACCCTGCCCCCGCTGCGGATGTCGCCAGCATTGACCGGAAAACTGCCGGCAAGCGCGCCAAAAAGCGTGGTCTTTCCTGCGCCGTTGGGGCCGACGATGCCCACCGCCTCGCCCACCCGCGCCTGAAAACCGACCTCATCGAGCGCGCGCAAACTGCCATAGCGCTTGACCAGCCCCGTGGCCTCGATCGCCATCGGAGCCGACGGGGAAACCGGATCGGCCGGGCATGCATCGGGACGGTCGTGCATCATGGCGCACTCCTCAACGTCAAAGAAATATGTGGTGGCGACGTCCGAGGGGAACGCCGCCACCAAAACCGCGAAATTGCGGATCAGCCACCGATGCGGTAGGGCTGCAAGCTCGCGGTCAGCGGCACTTGCGGCGCCAAGGCGTTGGAGACGATCTCCATCGTGAAGGGATAGGGCCCTTCGGCCGAGCGCATCCACTGCGTGCCCACCAGCGGCGTGACCGCGACGCCGGGCATCGGACCAGCGGCGAAATCGACTGTGCCCACCGCCGTTTCGGTGGTCAAACCGCCAAAGGCCGCGGCCACGGCGGCCTTGTCCTTGGGATTGCCCGAAGCGGTCAGCGCCGCCAAGACCACGTCGAAGAGCGCCGCATTGGCGCCGGGCTGCTGCGTCCATTGCTTGCCCACGGCGGCCTCGAACCCATCGGCAAGCTCGAGGCTTGTCATGCCAAGCGAGGGCGAAGCGGTGGGGAAGAACTTGTGCCAATAGGCCCCCGAGGCCAGCCCATAGCCCAGATCGCCCATCGCCTCCAATTCGGCGGCGAAAAGGCCCGCCTTGGCCATCTGCATGATCTTGACCTGCTGGGCCAAGCCTTGCTGCGCGGCCTGCCGCCAGAAGACCGGGAAATCGGGCGGGAAGGGAAAGGCGTTGATGATCTCGCAGCCGTTTTGCTTGAAGAAATTGATCTGATTGGTGAAATCAGAGGTCATGTTCTCATAGGGGCCGGCGTCAAAACACTCAAAGCCGCGCGCCTGCAGCGCCGGCATCAGATTGTTGCGGATCGCGTTGCCATCGGCGTCGTTGGGCATCAGCATGCCGACCTTGCGATTGGTCTCGAAGGTGGTCCACTGCGCCTCGTAGAAGGGGGCGAAATCGCCCGCGCCGAAGCTGAAATGGAAGGTCCAGCGGAACGGGTTGGCAGGCGTTGCGCCGCGCCCGAAGAACCACGATTCCCACGGCGCCACGGTGGTGGCGCAGGGCACGCCCGCCGCCTCGCAGGCATCGGCGACCGGGTTGGTGGTTTCCGGCGTGGAGGACGCGATGACGATGTCGGGGTTTTGCCCATTGATCAGGTCGCGGGTTTCCTGGCTGGCGCGGACCGGGTCCGATTGCGTGTCGGCCAAGATCACCTCGACGCCGTAGCGCTTGCCGCCGATCTCGATCCCGCCTGCATGGCGCGCGGTGAAGGTTTCGCTCAGCCATTGGTCGGCCTCGCCGAAAATGCCCAAGGGTCCCGAACGCGGCCCGACCCAGCCGATGCGGATGGTGTCGGCATCTTGCGCCGAGACGCGCCGCGCGGTGGCGGGCAGCAGCAGGGTCGCACCGGCACCCGCCAGAATGGTGTTGAAGGAGCGGCGCGAGAGCGCCTTGGCAGAGATATCTCTAGTCACGATGTTGTCCTCCCTAAGGTGAATGCGCGGGCCACTTGCCCGGTCTTTGGCCAGCCGTTTCGGCTTGGCCGGTCGTCGGTTGCGCCTATTCCATCCGCAGGATCGGCTTGATGGCGCGGCCTTCATGGCTGTCATGAATGGCGGTGTTGATCTGGTCGAACGGGTAGAAGCGCACCAGCTTGTCGAAGGGGAATTTCCCCTCTTTCCAAAGACTAACGAGATGCGGGATGAAGGTGTCGCCATCCGATTCCCCCTCGACCACGCCCATCAGGACCTTGCCGGTGGACATGAAATCGGTGTTGTCCACGCTCACCTCCGAGCCGGGCATGGGCGCGCCCAGAATGGCCGCCCGCCCGCGCGGCGCCATGGCATCGACCGCCTGCCGGATGACCAAAGGCAGGCCGGTGGTGTCGAGCGCGAAATTCACCCCGCCGCCCGACAGCGCCTTGATCTGGCCCACCACATCCTCGGATGCCGCATTGATGCCATGGGTGGCACCCAACTCACGCGCCATGGCAAGGCGGCTCTCGTGCATATCCACGGCGATGATGGTGCTAGCCCCTTGCACCTTGGCCGCCATCACCGCCGACAGGCCCACGGACCCCGCGCCGAAGACAACGAAACTTTTGCCCGGTTGCACCTTGAGTGCGTTCATCACCGTGCCCGCGCCCGTCTGGATGCCGCAGGCCAAGGGCCCCATCAGCGCCAGATCATCGGCACTGACATCGATCTTCACCACGTTGCGCTCATGGGCCAGCGCATGGGTCGCAAAGGAGGATTGGCCGAAGAAATTGGAATGCACCGCCCCGCCATCGCCCGACAGCCCGACCGAGCCATCGGCGCGGGTGGCAAAGAAGTTGCGCGGAAAGAATTCGTAGCAATACGACATCTGGTTGTCGTGGCAGGACGGGCAGCCACCGCAGCTGTTGAAGGTCATCACCACGTGATCGCCGGGCTTGACCTTGGTCACACCGGCCCCCACCGCCTGCACCACGCCCGCGCCCTCATGGCCCAGAACGACCGGCATCGGCGTGGGCAGATGGCCCGCCATCACCACCAGATCGGTGTGACACACCCCGGTCGCCACGACGCGCCCAAGAATTTCACCCGCGCGGGGCGCGTCGAGCGTCAGGGTTTCGAGGGCAAGATCGGCGCCGGGCTGGCGTGCCACTGCGGCGCGAATTTGGATCGACATGAGTTGGTCTCCGGAAGCGAAGAGAATCTGGGGTGGAACCGGCCGCAGGCGCGCCCGCGTCCGCCCGCCGCCGATGGCACTCCCCAAAGGGGCTGCCACCGACTGCCGGGGAGGAAGGCGAAAGGCCGTGCGATCAGAACGGATAGGGCGTCGCCGCGGGCTTGGTGGTGATCCAGACCCATTGGGTAAATTCTTCCCAAATGGCAGGGCCCGAAATGCGGCTTCCATTGCCCGACCGGCCGCGCCCGCCAAAGGGCGCGATGGGCGAGGCTGTCACCGTCTGGTCGTTGATGTGCAGATGCCCGACCCGCAGCCGCATCGCGATGGCGCGCGCGCGCGCCAGATCGCTGCCGATGACCGACCCCACCAGCCCGAATTCGGACATGTTGGCCAGTTCGACGGCATGCTCGTCATCCTTGTAGGAGACCACGATGGCGACGGGGCCGAACAGCTCTTCCTCAAACGCCCGCATGCCCGGCTTGACGCCCGACAGAACCGTGGCGGGGAACATCGTGCCTTTCGCCGTGCCGCCCACATGCAGCTTGGCGCCTTTTTCAACCGCATCCGCGATGATGCCCTCGATGCGCTTGCACTCGCTTTCCGCAATCAGCGGGCCGAGCGCGCAATGGTCTGTTGCGGGGTTGCCGACAGGCAGGTGATGCGCCTTGGTGGTCAGCGCCTCGGCCAGTCTTTCGGCCTTGGCGGCGGGCGCAAGGATCAGGCCCGTGGCCATGCAGATCTGCCCCTGATGCAACCACGTGCCCCAAGCCGCGTTGGAGGCGGCGATATCCAGATCGGCGTCATCCAGCACGATCAGCGCGTTCTTGCCGCCCAGTTCAAGTTGCACCTTCTTGAGGTTGCGCCCACAGGCTTCGCCCACCTTCGAGCCGACTTCGGGCGAGCCGGTGAACGACACCATGGCGATGTTGGGATCGGCGCACATGGCCGCACCGACATCGGCACCACCCGGCACGATGTGCAACAGATCGGCAGGCAGACCCGCCTCCTCAAACACACGCGCGATCATGATCCCGCCGCTGATCGGTGTGCGCGGATCAGGCTTGTGGACGACCGCATTGCCGGTCGCCAAGGCCGCAGCGATGGCGCGGATCGACAAGATCAGCGGGAAGTTGAAGGGCGAGATCACGCCCACCACCCCATGCGCCACGCGGATCAGCTCTTCTTGCGCGTCGCGGCCATCGACGGATTTGAGCACTTGGGTCTGCGGCTCGAGCGCGGCCTCGGCTGCGGCGCGCAAAAAGCCCGCGCTGTGTTCGATCTCGATCCCGGCCTTGGGCGGAATGGAGCCGCTTTCGCGGATGATCCACGGGATCAGCTCTTCGGCATGGGCCTGAAGGATATCGGCGGCCTTGTTCAGAATGGCCGCGCGCGCGTCGGGAGCGGTCGCCTCCCATGCGGGCTGGGCGGCGCGGGCTGCTGCGGCGGCGGCGGCCAGATCAGCTGGGCTGGCGCGCCCGACAGAGGCAACGAAAGAGCCGTCAGCCGGCGCGGTCACATCATCGGTGCCGCCCGTGGCCTCGCGCCACCCGCTGGTGAAAATCTTGCCGCTCCAGGTTGCGGTGTCGAGAAGGCGAAATTGAGCTCCGTCCATCGTAATCCTCCCTGCGATGCTCGGGCGGCAAGGTCACGCCGATCGCTCCCCCGCGATCTCCAGGCGTACCCCCCGCTAAGATCGTTAAAGAGGATTACAATCTTCCCTTTTCGAAACTGAAAACGTCACGCGACTGAGGAAAAAATCTCATCACATTGAATATAGTATGTATTTTTTGATTGTGGATCAGCGATCTTGCTTCATAATTTCATGAAATTGGGGATCATGCTTGAGATTTTTATGAAATGCCCAGCCGTATCTCACTGACCGAAGCCTCCCGTCGCGCGCCGGGGATTCTGCGCGGCGACAGCCTGTTGCTCGATGATGGCGCACCGCCCACCTTGAACGATCTGGCGGGCGCGCTGCAATTCGCGCTGGGTGATGGGCGCATCTGGCTCAACGATGAGCGCATGATCATGATGCAAACCAGCGTGCTGGGCGCGCTGCGTGCCGAGATGATCGCGGAAATGGGGATGGATCGGACGCGAGACGCATTGTTTCGTGTCGGCTGGACCCAAGGGGTGCAGCTGGCCGAGTTGATGATCAAGCGCTTCAAGCAAGACAACCTGACCGCAGCCCTTGCCGCGGGTCCGCGGCTGCACACGATGAAGGGTTTTGCCAAGGTCGTGACCAAGCGGTTCGAGTTCGACGCCGCGAAACAAGAATATCTGGGCGAATTCTACTGGCATGACAGCGTGGAAGGCACCGAGCATCTGCGCGCTTTCGGGGTTTGCGATTGCGCGGTGTGCTGGATGCAGGTGGCGGTTCCATCGGGCTATACGACGACGCTCTTGGGCTTTCCGGTCATCTTCCGCGAGGTGGAATGCGTGGGCCAAGGCGCGCAGCGCTGTGTCGTCATCGGCAAGGATGCCGCAAGCTGGGGCGATGATGTGCCCGAGTTGAAGCTGTTTGGCCTGAGCGAAAAGAAAAACAAGAAATCAGCACCTTGGACGCCACCGGCCGATATACGCCTTGCGCCGCGCCAGTCACCGCGCAATCCCGGTGATATCGTGGGCAGCTCGGCCGCGATCCAGCGCGCGCGGCGGCTGGTGGAAAAGGTGGCGGGCTTTGCGGAGCCCGTCCTGCTCATCGGCGAGGCAGGCACCGGCAAGGAACACTTTGCCCGCTTCCTCCATTCTCGCGGCGCCACGCCCGAGGGGCCCTTTGTGCCGGTCAATTGCTCGGTCTTCAGCGGCGCGGCCGACGCGGAGAGCTTGTTCGGCGAGACAGGGCTCATGCATCAGGCGCGCGGCGGCACGCTGTTTTTGAACGACGTCGTGGCGCTTGCGCCCGATCTTCAGGCGCGGCTGGCGCTGTTGTTGCATGATCGGGAGCGGCGTCGGCTGCCGTTTCGGATCATCGCGGCCACCGGCATCCATCCGACACAGGCGATGACCACAGGCAAGCTGCGCGCCGATCTGCAGTATTTCCTCTCGGTCCTGCCCATCCATATCCCGCCCTTGCGCGAACGGCGCGACGATCTGCCGGAATTGATCGAGCATTTCCTGCAAATGCATGTGACGCGTCACAAAAAGCCGGTCGATCGGCTGACAGGCGCGGTCTACGACATGCTGTTGCGCTATGATTACCCCGGCAACATGCGGGAGCTGTCGAACCTGATCGCGCGCGGGGTGATCTATGCCGAACCCGGCGGCATGATCGACATCACCCATGTGTTCTCGGTGATCGAAACCGCCCCGCAAGTCGCGCGCCGAGTGCAACGGGACGGACCGGTCGATCGTCCCAAGACCATCGCCGAGGTGCATGGCGAACGAACGCTCGAGGATATCGAGATCGAGGCGGTTCGCACCGCGCTGATCGAGGCGGATTGGAATGTGTCGGCAGCGGCGCGTAAGCTGGGGCTGACGCGCGCCAAGCTCGATTATCGGATGAAGAAATTCCACCTGATGCCGGGCAGCTAGAGCAAACGTAGATGACTCAGCCGTGTCAGGCGCGATGGGTCGGGATGATGCACAGCCATCGCCGCGATGCGCGCCCAGACAGCCGCAAAAAACAGCCGCCCCGTGTCTTGCATGAAGCCATGCGCCGCCGCCGCCGGCTCCTCCGACGACAAAAGGCGGTCGCGCGCGCTGCACCAATCGGCACGCGCTTGGGCAAGATCGCCATCATCCCCCGCCAACGCGGCGATCAGATCAGCAAACTGATCGGCCCCCGGCCCGTCAAGGCCGCGCGTCACCAATGCGCGGGCATGTATGCCATTGGCACCTTCATAGATCGCGGTGATACGGGAATCGCGCCATGTCTGGCCGATGCCGTATTCGGTCAGATAGCCATAGCCACCCAAGACCTGAATCCCGATATCGGCGGCTCTGATCCCGGCCTCGGAGCCAAAGACCTTGCACACAGGCGTCAGAAATTCGACCAGTGCGGGCCGCGCACCGCTTTGGATTTCGGCCAGCGCTACATGGCACATCCCCCGCGCACCCACTGCAAGCCTGTCTTGTTCGTCGAGCATGCGCCGCACATCGGCATGCTCGACCAAGCGCGCATCCGCCCCATCCGGGTGGCGGCCCTGCACCCGCCCCTCGGCATGTGCGCGCGCGATCTGGGCGGCGCGGGCAGCATGCGCAACCCCTTGCAAGGCGACATCGATGCGGGCGTGGTTCATCACCGTGAACATGGCAGGCAGCCCCTGCCCCTCGTCTCCGATCAATTCGGCAGGCGCTTCATCGAACAGCATCGCACAAGTCGGCGAGGCGTGCAGCCCCAGCTTATCCTCGATCCGCGTGACGCGGACCTGTGGACCGGCGGGACAGGCAAATAGCGACAGGCCTCGTGTGCCGCGATCGGCGGAGCCCGTGCGTGCAAGGACAAGGTGCAAGATCCCCTCTGAGATGTCCTGATCGCCGCCCGAGATGAATATCTTTTCACCGATGATCTTCCAGCTCATGCCATCATGCACCCCGCGCGTACGGATGCGCGCAAGGTCCGAGCCCGCGCCCGCCTCGGTAAGGCACATGGTCGATAGCACAGCGCCCGAGGCGAGGCGGGGTATCCACGTCGCCTGTTGCGCAGGGGTGCCAAATCGGCGCAGCGTTTCAATCGCACCCGGCACAAGGCCACACACCATTTGCAACGCATGGTTGGCGCCCGAGAACACTTCCGACACGGCGGCCGCGACCAGCGGAGATTGTTCCATACCGCCAAAAGCCTCGGGCGCGCTCAGCCCTTGCCAACCGCCATCCGCCAGCGCGCGATAGGCCGTGTCAAAGCCATCGGGCATGCGCACGCGACCATCCACCAGACGCGCGCCCTGCCTGTCGCCCAAGGCGTTCAGTGGCGCCAGAACCTCCTCGGCGAATTGCGCGAAATGGACCAGAACATCGCGCGCAATGTCGTCATCAAACCCCGCCACATGGCGCAAGCTGAAGAAAATGTCGTCGAGCGGGGCGGCGAAAGGGATCATGCCCGAGCTACCCCGTGACCCCCAAAAGCCGCATGGCATTTTCCTTGAGGATCAACGGGCGCACCTCGTCCTTGAAGGGGGCATCGGCGAAATCGGCCAGCCAACGGTCGGGCGTGATGGCGGGCCAGTCGGAACCGAACAGCATCTTTTTCTTCAGCATCGAATTGGCGTAGCGGATGAAAATCTCGGGGAAGTATTTCGGCGACCACCCCGACATGTCGTAATAGACATTGGGCTTGTGCAGCGCGACCGAGAGCCCCTCCTCCGTCCAAGGGAAGGAGGGGTGGGCCATCACGATCCTGAGGTCGGGAAAATCCACCGCCACATCGTCGAGATGCATCGGGTTGGAGTATTTCAGCCGCATCCCCATGCCGCCCCGCATGCCCGAGCCAACGCCTGTCTGCCCGGTGTGGAACAACGCGATCGCGCCCTCCTCCTCGATGGCTTCGAGCAGCGTGTAACAGGCGTTGCGGTCATTGGGAAAAAACCCCTGCATGGTGGGGTGAAACTTGAAGCCCCGAACGCCGAATTCGCGCACCAAACGGCGCGCTTCGCGCGCGCCAGCCTTGCCCTTGGCCGGGTCGATCGAGGCGAAGGGGATCAAGATATCGTCGTTTTCCGCGCAAAGCGTGGCCACTTCCTCGTTGGAATAGCGCCGAAACCCGGTTTCGCGCTCGCCATCGACGGGAAAGATCACGGCCGCGATGTTGCGCGCGCGGTAATAGGCGGCGGTGTCTTGCACGGTGGGCAACATGCCCTCTGCCCCGGCGGGATTCTTGAAATAGGCCGCCATGCCGGATTGAAACTCATTATAGCCATCGTCGCGGCAGGCGTTGCAGGGCTCTTCGGCATGGGTGTGGAAATCGATTGCCTGCACCTTTGAAAAATCGACCATCGTCATCCTCCTGACCTATGCGCCTTGATCCAGAAAACGCTATACATAATAACTGTTACTATATAAAACAAAAACTCCACAAGGCATTCGACGGGGACATGATCATGCAAGAGCGCAGCAAGCCCGACCAACAGTCCACGCGGACGGAGATCACGGGCGATATCGCCACCATCATCTTCAACCGCCCCGAAAAACGCAACGCCATGAATGACGCGCTGGTGGCCGAGTTGGACGCGTTCTTTTCAGCCCCGCCCAAGGGCGTGAATGCCGTCATCCTGCGCGGCGAAGGCGGTCATTTCTGTTCCGGGCTTGATCTGGCCGAGCATGAGCATCGCGAACCGATCGCGGGGCTTTACCATTCGCGCAACTGGCATCGGGTGTCGGAGTTGATCGAGTTTGGCGGCCTGCCGGTGATCTCGGTGCTGACGGGTGCTGTGATCGGCGGCGGACTTGAAATCGCCACATCGACCCATGTGCGCATCGCCGAACCCTCGGTCAGGTTCCAATTGCCCGAGGGGCGGCGCGGCATCTTCGTGGGCGGTGGCGCGACCGTGCGGGTGGGCCGTATTCTGGGGGCGGACCGCATGCGCGAGATGATGCTGACCGGGCGCAGCTATGGCGCCGAAGAAGGTCTGGCGCTGGGGCTGGCGCATTATGCGGTCGCCGAAGGCGAAGGGCTTGATCTGGCCATGCAGCTTGCCCGCAGGATCGCCGATAACGCGCCCTTCTCGAATTACCTGAT